>JAFJUR010000207.1 GCA_017859995.1 Holophagaceae bacterium
AGCTCGGTGACGGGGTGCTCCACCTGCACGCGGGTGTTCATCTCCATGAAGAAGAAGTCGCCGCGCTTGTCGAGCAGGAACTCGATGGTGCCCGCGTTGAAGTAGCCCACGGCCTTGGCGGCTCGCACGGCGGTGTCGCAGATGCGCTGGCGAAGGCCCGGCTCGAGGACGGCACTGGGGCTTTCCTCGATGAGCTTCTGGTGGCGGCGCTGGATCGAGCATTCGCGCTCGCCCAGGTGCACCACGTTGCCGAAGAGGTCGCCCATGATCTGGACTTCGATGTGCCGCGGCTCCAGGAGGTACTTCTCCATGTAGACGCTGTCGTCGCCGAAGGCGCCCTTGGCTTCGCTCCTGGCGTTGTTGTAGAGGTCGGGCAGCTCTTCCGGGTTGTTGACGATGCGCATGCCGCGTCCGCCGCCGCCGGCGCTGGCCTTGACGATGACGGGGTAGCCGATCTGCTCGGCCACCACCAACGCCTCCTCGACGGTCTCGATGAGCCCGTCGCTGCCGGGCATCAGGGGTACGCCAGCGGCCTGCATGGTGGCTTTGGCCTGGGCCTTGTTGCCCATCTTCCGGATGATCTCGGGGCTGGGGCCGATGAAGGTGATGCCGCAGGCCTGGCAGACTTCCACGAAGTGCGCGTTCTCGCTGAGGAAGCCGTAGCCGGGATGGATGGCCTCGGCGCCGGTGACTTCCGCGGCGGCGATCACCTGCGGGATGTTCAGGTAGGACTTCGAGGAGGGCGGCGGGCCGATGCAGACTTCCTCATCGGCGAACCGCACGTGCAGGGCGTTGCGGTCGGCCTCGGAATAGACCGCCACGGTCTGGATGCCCATCTCCTTGCAGGCGAGGATCACGCGCAGCGCGATCTCGCCGCGGTTGGCGATGAGGACCTTCTTGAAGGGCGGCGTGTCCTGGGGGGCGGCCACGGGAACCGGAGATACCTTGCGTTTGATGGCAGCGCCCATGGCTAGCCGATCCGGACCGCGAAGAGCCGCTCGCCGTATTCGACGGGGGTACCGTTCTCCACGAGCACCTTCACCACCTCGCCGGCCACGTCGCACTCGATCTCGTTCATGAGCTTCATGGCTTCGATGATGCAGAGGGTCTGGCCCGGCTTCACGTAGTCGCCGGGAGACACGTAGGGGGTGGCCGTGGGGTTGGAGGCCCGGTAGAAGGTGCCGACGATGGGGCTGGTGACGTAGTGGATGCCGGGCTCGTCCACGGGCGCCGCCGGGGCGCTGGGCAGGTGATGGACCACAGGCGCGGCGGAGGCGGCCACCATCAAGGGAGCGGCCACCGGGGCGTGGATGACGGGCGCAGGGCCGTCCTTGCGGATGCGGAAGCGCATGTCGCCGGCTTCGAACTCGAATTCCTGGAACGGCTCGCGGCCCACCAGGGCGATGAGGGCCTTGATTTCCTCAAGGCCGATGGTCTGGACGGCGGCCTTGCCCGGGGTCTTGGAGAGGGGTTTGCCAGCCGGCTTGGCTGCGGGGGCGGCAGCCTTGGATTCGGGGGCGGCGGTCTTGGCGGGGCGGGGGGCCGGGGACTTCTTCGGGGCAGCGGACTTCTTGCGCGAGGTGCTCATCAAGTGCTCCAACGATCAGGTCAGGCTGGCGATCAGGTCAGGCTGGGGAAGGGAACGAGCATAGCAAACCAGCGGGTCCAGGTTCGGTCACGAATCTTCCGCGGGCTCCGCAGCAGGGGCCTTCTTCTTCAGCCGTGGGCCGGTTTCTTCCGGTCGAAACTCTTTGCGTGCGGCATCCAGAATGCCATTCAGGAATTGTGTGCCCTCCTGGTCGCTGAATTCCTTCACGATCTCCAGGGCCTCGTTGATGACGATGGGGAAGGGCACTTCCCGCACGAACATCAGCTCATAGAGGCCCAGGCGCAGCAGGTTGCGGTCCACCGCGGCCATGCGGTGGATCTTCCAGTGCTCGGCGTACTTGGTCAGCGCCTCGTCGATGTCGTCCAGGTGGCCATGCACCCCGTCCACCAGGCGGCGGGCGTAGTAGAAGGCATCCCGGTTGAGGTCCTGGATCGCATAGAAGCCGGCAAACACCTGATCGGGCTGGTAGCCCGTCAGGTCCATGGCGTACAGCATCTGGAGGGCATACTCGCGCCCCCGACGACGAACTCCCATCTATTTTCCCTTCTTCCCGCCGAGGGTGTGGGCCAGGTCCACCATCTCGAGGACGCTCTGGGCGGCCTCCCAGCCCTTGTTGCCCATCTTGGCGCCGGCGCGGTCGATGGCCTGCTCCACGCTGTCGGTGGTCAGGACGCCGAAGGCCAGGGGCAGGCCCGTGTCCAGGGCCACTTGGGCGGCGCCCTTGGTGACTTCGGCGGCGATCATGTCGAAATGGGGCGTGCCGCCGCGGATCACGGAGCCGAGCACGATGACGCCGGCATAGCGACCGCTCTGGGCGGCGAACTTGGCCGCCTGAGGCAGCTCGAAGCTGCCCGGGACGCGGATGAGGTCCAGCTGGTCTTCCTTCCCGCCGTGGCGGAGGATGCAGTCCTTCGCGCCCTCGATGAGGCGTTCGACGATGAAGTCGTTCCAGCGCGAGGCCACCAGGGCGAAGCGGTCGCCCCCGTGCACGCGGATGTGGCCCTCAAAGATCCCCATGGGAACCCCCCGAAAGGTGGTTAAGAACTGATGAGACTATCACAAAAGATATGTATTGCCACGGATGAACACAGATGAACGCGGATTGATTCCGGCTCATCAGTGTTCATCCGGGTTCATCTGCGGCGCATTCGCTAGACCTGGACGGTGTCGGCGATCTCGCGGAAATCCGCGATCTGGTCGAAGTTCATGTAGCGGTAGATGTCCTTCGCCTTGGCGTCCACCACCCCGATCTGGGCCATGTATTCCGCCACGGTGGGAATCTTCCCGAGCAGGGCGCAGACGGCGGCGAGCTCCGCCGAGCCCAGGTAGACGCGGGTGTCGAGGCCCAGGCGGTTGGGGAAGTTGCGCGTCGAGGTGGACATGGCCGTCGAGCCCTTGCGGATCTGCGCCTGGTTGCCCATGCACAGCGAGCATCCGGGCATCTCCAGGCGCGCGCCGGTGCGGCCGAGGATGCCGTAGTAGCCCTCCTGGGTGAGGACGTACTCGTCCATCTTGGTGGGAGGCGCGATCCAGAGCCGGGTGGGGATGTCGCTCTTCCCGTCCAGGAGCTTCCCGGCGGCGCGGAAGTGGCCGATGTTGGTCATGCAGGAGCCGATGAAGACCTCGTCGATGGCGTCCCCGGCCACCGCCGACAGGGGCTTGATGTCGTCGGGATCGTTGGGGCAGGCCAGCAGGGGTTCCTTCACGTCCGCCAGGTTGATCTCGATGACGGCGGCGTAGTCCGCATCGGCATCGGGAGCCAGCAGCTCGGGCTTGGCGATCCAGGCCTGCATGGCCCGGATGCGGTTCTCCAGGGTCTCCCGGTGCTCGTAGCCGTTGGCGATCATCCACTTCATGAGCGTGATGTTGGACGTCATGTACTCGATGATCGGTTCCTTGTCCAAGCGCACGGTGCAGCCCGCGGCGGACCGTTCGGCGGAGGCGTCGGAGAGCTCGAAGGCCTGCTCCACCTTCAGCTTCGGCAGGCCCTCGATCTCGAGGATGCGGCCGCTGAAGATGTTCTTCTTGCCCTTCTTCTCGACGGTGAGCAGGCCCTGCTGGATGGCGTAGTAGGGGATGGCGTTCACCAGGTCGCGCAGGGTGACGCCGGGCTGCAGGTCGCCCTTGAAGCGCACCAGCACGGATTCGGGCATGTCGAGGGGCATGACGCCCGTGGCGGCGGCGAAGGCCACCAGGCCGGACCCTGCCGGGAAGGAGATGCCGATGGGGAAGCGGGTGTGGGAGTCGCCGCCGGTGCCCACGGTGTCGGGCAGGAGCAGCCGGTTCAGCCAGCTGTGGATGACGCCGTCGCCGGGCTTCAGCGAGACGCCGCCGCGGTTGGTGATGAAGGGGGGCAGCTCGCGGTGGGTCTTCACGTCCACGGGCTTGGGATAGGGCGCCGTGTGGCAGAAGGACTGCATCACCATGTCGGCGGAGAACTGCAGGCAGGCCAGGTCCTTCAATGCCGACGACGCCGCAGGCTTTGCCGACCATCTTCTGGGCGAGCGAGTAGCCCTTGCCGGTGTCCTTGGGCACGGCCGGGAGGCGGAACACCGTGGAGGGCGGCAGGCCCAGGGCCGCGCGGGCCTTGGTGGTGAGGCCGCGGCCGATGATGAGGGGAATGCGGCCGCCGGCGCGGACCTCGTCGAAGATCACGTCGGACTTCACCTTGAACTCGGCAATGACCTGGCCGTTCTTCAGGGCCTTGCCCTCGTAGGGGCGCAGCTCGATGACGTCGCCCATGTCCATGCCGTTGACGTCCAGCTCGATGGGCAGGGCG
>JAFJUR010000094.1 GCA_017859995.1 Holophagaceae bacterium
TTCTTCTACAAGGTGCTGCGCGACCTGGGCCTCGCCTCGGGGCCGGAGCCCTTCCAGAAGCTCATCTGCCAGGGCATGGTGCTGAAGGACGGCTCGAAGATGAGCAAGTCCAAGGGCAACATCGTGGATCCCGACGAGGTCATCTCGAAGTACGGCGCTGACGCGCTGCGCCTCTTCATGATCTTCGCAGCGCCCATCGAGAAGGAGATTGACTGGACGGGCTTCGAGGGCATCGAGGGGGCCAGCCGGTTCCTCAAGCGCCTCACCCGCATGGTGGAGGTCCATGCCGTCACCTCTGCGCCACTGCCCGCCAAGGAGCAGCTCAGCGCCGAGGAGAAGGCGCTCCTCATCAAGCTGAACCAGACCCTCGCCCGCCTCACCGACGACCTGGAGCGCCGCTACCAGTTCAACACGGTGGTGTCGGGGCTCATGGAGCTCTCCAACGCCCTCGCCGACCTGCCCGCCGACGCGCCCCACCACGGGGCCGTGATGCAGCACGCGTTGGACGCCTTCGTTCGCCTCATGTCGCCGGTGGCGCCGCACCTGGCCGAGCAGCTCTGGAGCCAGCTGGGGCGGCCCGGCCTCTGCATGCAGGCCGCCTGGCCCGAGGCGGACGCCCAGTACCTGGAAGCCGACGAGGTGCTCGTGGTGGTGCAGGTGAACGGCAAGGTCCGCGGCCGCATCACCGTGCCCGCCGGCGCCGACGAGGCCCAGCGCCGCGAGGCCGCCTTGGCCTGCGCGGAAGCGCAGCCGCATCTGGCCGGCAAGGAGATCGTGAAAGTGGTGCTGCCGACCGGTGGCAAACTCGTAAGCATCGTGGTGAAAGGCTGAAGCCGTGACGAAACCCGCTCCCGTCGTCAACTCTGTCCTCGACCTGGTGGGGAACACACCCCTCCTGCACCTCACGCGCTTCGCGCCGAGCCTCGAGCTCTTCTCGAAGCTCGAGTACCTGAACCCGGGCGGCAGCGTGAAGGACCGCATCAGCGTGGGCATGATCCGCGCCGCCGAGGCCCTGGGGCAGATCAAGCCCGGCGTCAGTACCATCATCGAACCCACCGCCGGCAACACCGGCGTGGGCCTCGCCATCGCCGCGAAGGCCCTGGGCTACCGCTGCATCCTTTGCGTGCCGACGAAGTACAGCCGCGAGAAGATGATGCTCATGAAGGCGCTGGGCGCGGAGCTGGTGCTCATCCCCAAGGAGCTCGGCATGAAGGGCGCCATCGAGAAGTGCGCGGAGCTGGCCGCCAGCATTCCCAACGCTTTCGTGCCCCAGCAGTTCGAGAATCCCAGCAACCCGGACAGCCACTACGCCACCACGGGCCCCGAAATCTGGAGCCAGATGGAAGGCCGCGTGGACGCCGTGGTGCTGGGCGCGGGCAGCGGCGGGACCTTCACGGGCATCGCGCGCTACCTCAGGGAGAAGAACCCCAAGATCCAGGCTGTCGTGGTGCAACCCGTGGGATCGGTCTACTGCGGCGCCCCGCTCAAGGAGTGGGTGGTGGAAGGCGTGGGCAACGGCTTCATCCCCGCGAGCCTCGACCTCTCCATCGCCGACCGCGTGATCGACGTCGCCGATGCGGACAGCCTGGCCACGGCCCGCGAGCTGATCGCCACCGAGGGATGCCTGGTGGGCGCCTCCAGCGGCGCCAACGCCTGGGCTGCCCGGGAGTTCGCGAAGACCCTGCCTGCGGGTGCCCGGGTGGTGACGCTCTTCCCCGATGGCGCCGAGCGCTACATGTCCAAGCAGCCCGTGGCGGAACTGGAGCTGTGATGTCCCTCTCCGCCCGCGATCTTGCCGCCTGCCTCTTGGAGGCGGGCGCGGTGCGCCTGCAGCCGGCCGACCCCTTCACCTGGGCCAGCGGCCTGAAGTCGCCCATCTATTGCGATAACCGGAGGCTCCTGGGGGTGCCTGAGGTTCGCGACCAGATCGTGGCGTCCCTGGTCGTCCGCAGCGCGGCCCTGGCGCCCACCCTCGTGGCCGGGGCCGCGACGGCTGGCGTGCCCTGGGCGGCCATGGTGGCGGACCGCCTGAAGCTGCCCATGGCCTATGTGCGGCCCACGCCCAAGAACCACGGCATGGGCCGGCAGGTGGAAGGCCCATTGGCCAAGGGACACCGGGTGGTGCTCGTGGAGGATCTGATCTCCACGGGCATGTCCAGCCTTCGCTGTGCCGAGGCCCTGCGCGCCGAGGGCGCCGAGGTGCCTGCGGTGCTGGCGCTCTTCAGCTACGGGCTGCCTCAGGCGGAAGCGGCCTTTGCCGCTGCCGGCGTCGGATTGGCTGTCCTCAGCTCCTTCGAAGTGCTCGCAGGGGAGGCGGAGGCCCGCGGAATCCTGGACGCGGCGGGTTCGACCGCCCTGAAGGCGTGGCGCTCCGATACCGTGGCCTGGAGCCGCGCCCATGGCGGGGCCTAGCTTTCGCCTGGAGGTTCCATCATGAAGCTCTACACGCGCACCGGAGACGACGGTTCCTCGGGTCTGTTCGGCGGGGACCGGGTGAGCAAGTCCCACCTTCGGCTGGTGGCCTACGGCACACTGGACGAGCTCAACAGCATCATGGGCCTGCTGCGGCTCCACGCCTCGCCGGCCTGCGCCGACCAGGCGACCCTCCAGAAGGTGCAACACGACCTCTTCGTGCTGGGAGCGATCCTGGCGACTCCGCCGGCCCGGCAGGAGCTCCTGGGCGCGCGCATGAGCCGCCCCACCTGGGACCTTTCCGACATGGAGGCCGACATCGACCGCCTGGGGGCCCTGGCGCCGCCCATGACGGCCTTTGTGCTGCCCGGCGGCACCCAGGCTTCGGCCCACGCGCATCTGGCCCGCACGGTGTGCCGGCGCGCCGAACGGGAGGTGGTCTCCCTCAGCCATGAGGAGCCCGTGAACCCCTCGGTGCTGGCCTACCTGAACCGCCTCAGCGACTGGCTCTTCGCCCTGGCCCGCGCCGAGAATGCCGTGGCCGGCATAGCCGACATCATGTGGGCCCCGAAGGATTGACACGGTCGAAGCCAAGCCAGAAAAACGGGCCCCGAAGGGCCCGTTTTCTGGGATCAAGCGTTCCGGCTAGAACTGGAACTTCACGCCGAACCGGTAACGACGGCCGGTCTGCCAGGCGTTGGCGTAGCCCCAGCGAGGATCGGCGACGCCATTCTGGTCGGTGGCCTGCTGGCGCACGCCGGTGGCGTAGCGGGTGTTGAAGGTATTGAAGATGTCCACACTGGGAATCAGCTTGTAGGTCTTGCCAAGCTTGTAGGCCCAGTCGAGGTGGAGATCCACGTTGTTCACGGCAGGCGTCCGGCCGTACTGGCCGAGCATGCCGTTGGCGGGAACGGCGTTGCCGTAGCCACCGAGATCAAGAGAACTGCCGCTGCCGGGAGCGTTGCCTTCGGAAGTGGCGCCGTCATCGAAGAGGCTGATGGGCGTGCCGCTCAGGTAGGTGTAGTTGACGCCCACGTTCAGGTCGCCGCCGATGAAGTCGAAGCGGTGGCTGGCGAGCAGCTTGACCTGGTGCGTGCGGTCGTTGGGCAGCAGACCGTAGCCCACGTAGGGGTAGTAGTCGAAGGAGGCGGTGATGTTGCCATCCGCCTGGCCGTTGGAGCTGGAGATCACGCCCTCGTAGTTACCTTCCAGACGGCTCCAGGTGTAGCTGAAGCTGAAGACATCGCGATCGGTCTTCTTGTCCAGGGTGAAGTCCACGCTGGCGTACTTGTTCCCGGCCTTCTCATAGCCAGTGTTGTTCACGGTGAAGAGGCCCGTGGCGGGGTTGTAGTAGTCGAGCATGGTGATGCCGTAGGCGTTGGTCGTTTCGCCATTGGCAAGGCGCCAGAGGGTCAAGCTCTTGGGGTTGGGCCGCCACTGGATGAAGGAACCGGGGTTGCCGATGACGGCAGCGCCGGCGCCAACCTGGCTGGGCGTGCCCACGAAGTCGATGGCCGGACCCTCGTCGTAGGGCGCGCCAGCGTTGTCAGTGAACACCATGTCTTCCAGGGGGTTCTTCAGCTCGCGGTAGCGGGCGTGGACGCCCACGGTCCAGCCGCTGGTGAAGGTGTGGTCGACGCCCAGCACGTACTCACTGCGCTCGGGCAGCTTCGTGCCTTCAGCGATGGGATCGAAGCTGAAGGGCGTGGCGAAGTCGGTCACGCGGTTGTAGACGGCGCCGGGGTTGAGGGCGTAGGCGCCCGTGGCGTCGTTGTAGGTGTACTGGGTGTTGGCGTAGCGGTAGCGGATGTAGGTCTCGTTCGCATACACGCGGATGGCCAGGCGCTGCGGGATCTGCTCGAAGTACTTCGCGTAGTTCACGCTGACCTTCGTCCGGCCGTCCTGGTTCACGTCCCAGGTCAGGCCGATGCGGGGCTGGATGTAGTCGCTGAACTTGTCGAACTTCATGAAGGAACGGTTGTTCAGATCCTTCTGGTCCTGGGTCTCGAAGCGGAAGCCATACATCAGCTTGACGCCGCTGCCCACATCCCAGGTGTCCTGGGCGTAGACGGCCTGCCAAACGGCCTTCACCGTGGCATCCGTGCTGAGGTAGGTCTGGTACAGGGATCCGGCGATGGCGGGGGTTCCCACCAGTACCTGGTCGCGATGGCCGCCAGAGGTCTTGGCGAGCTCGCTGTACTTGGATTCCAGCTGGCTGATGCCGAACTTCATGTTGTGGCTGCCCACGAACCAGCTCAGATCGACCTTGGCCTGGGTGGTCTGGGTCTTGTCCTCGGCCACCCAGTAGCCGCGGCCACCACGCAGGTAGTTCACAGCGTTGTAGGTGGGATCATAGGCACCGGCCTGGGGACCGTAGCGGTGCCAGCGACCGTCCGTCACGCTCACCGTGGAGGCGGCGGTCGGATCTTCGGTGGTCTTGTACTGGGTGGTGCCCACCTTGGCACTGAGGAAGAGGCTGGGTGAGATCGTCCAGTCGTAGTTCAGCACGAGGTTCTGGACGGTGTTCTTGATGGTCGAGCCCAGCTCGGCGTTGCCGAAGGTGGCCGGCACGGCGTGCGGGAAGTCGTCCTTCGTGTTGTTGATGTTCGCCGAGAAGGTCAGCTGGTGATCCTGGGTGATCATCCAGTTGATCTTGCCGATGAACTGGAGGGCGTCGACCGTCTCCTTGCCGCTCTTGTCGCCGGATCCATTCGGCAGGTTCGTGGACTCGTTCGTCTCGGTCTTCGCGACGTCAACGCCAGCGAAGAAGAAGAGCTTGTCCTTGATGATGGGACCGCCCACTTCCGCGCCGATGTCGTAGCGGGCCGGGGGCGCGGCCTGACGGAAGTACTTGTTGTGCTTGGGAACGGCCTGGATGCCGATGGGATCCCAGGTCAGCCAGGAGGAGCCCTTGAAGGCGTTGGTGCCGGACTTGGTGATGGCGTTGATCACGCCGCCGAGGGCGCTGAACTCAGGCTTGAAGCCGCCGGTCTGGACTTCCACCTGGTCGATGAACTCGGTGACCAGCTGGGCGCCCTGCATGCCGCGGGCGGAGTTGTTGGTGGACAAGCCGTCCACGACGTAGCTGTTCTCGGCCGAGGAACCGCCGCCAATGGACGGGTCGTTGCCGAACCCGCCGGTGACCACACCAGGAGCCATCAGCGCGACGGCGCTCATGTCGCGACCCTTGGGAATGGCGGAGAGGTTGTCCATGGACGTGACCATGCCCGTCTGGGTGGTGGTGGTGTCCACGGTGGTGGCGCTGCCGAGCACCTCAACCACGGTGGCGGCTTCACCGGCCATCTTGAAGGTGACCGGCTGGGTCTGGTTCACCAGGACGTTGACGTTCTGAGTGATCTTCTGGAAGCCGCCCTTGGTGATTTCAATCGTCCAGGCGCCGGGGTTCAGAAGGCCGAGGCGGAAGCTGCCGTCGGTGCCCGTGATGTAGGTGCGGGAGGTCTGCGCGGAACTCAGCCGCACCGTGGCGCCAGCCAGGGGCGCTCCGTTCTTGTCAGACACGGTGCCGGAGACCGCGCCGGTGGTGGCCGTCTGCGCGTGCGCGACGATGCCTCCTCCTGCAACGAGAGCGGCGGCGGTGAAGCCAAGCCGGGTGAAGACACGATTCATAGAGACTCCTTTGGGAGGGGGGGAAGGCGGCTCAGGCCGCAAAAACCGCGATGAGGTTCGGTCGTTTCAACGACGAAGGGCCAGATTTTTAGAAACCTGGTGTGAACATCACGCTGGATGGGACCAAAGAACGGGGGAGTGTCGAAAGAATAGGGCAGGTTCCCTGATTTGCACAAACTTTTTTACCCATCGTTCATACCGCTTGCATCTTGTTGTGATGTTAATAGCAGATATATTAATCATCTTTAATGCAATGAGGCCGCCACCCTCCCATGAAAAAACGGGGCCCTTTCGGGCCCCGTTTAGGGTCGTACCGGAGTTCTTAGAAGCGGAAGCCGGCGGAGGCGGTAATGGTGCGGGGCGTGCCGTAGCTCTGGTAGTTGGTGGGCTTCCCGAAGGAGGCGCCACGAACCCAGAGAGAATTCACGCCACCGGTGGGGCTACCGTACGTGCCGGTCGCATTGGCCCACGTGGTGTCGAAAGTCACCAGCTGCTGGTGGTTCAGCACGTTGTTGATGGTCACCTTGCCGAAAGCCGTCACGTCCTTGGCGCCCACCTTGAAGAGGGGGAAGTCATGGGTGAGGGCGAGGTCCAGGTAGGCAGCGGCATTGTAGACGCCGGCGCCACGGAGCTGGTCCTTGTACTGGGTGCCAGAGGTGCCGAACTGGCTCGACATGGTGGGGCCGCCGAGACGGGTCGGGGTGATGGCGCGGGTGTTGCTGTAGTGGGCGCCGGAGTCGAAGCGGTAGACGAGACCCACAGAGGTCTTGCCATAGGCGTTCGTGGTGGTGCGGTTGCCGGTGATGCGCATGCGGATGGGCACGTGGCCGGTCAGGTAGCCGTTGGGCGTGGTGTCGGCATTGTTGTAGAGCACGACATTATCCTGGACGTTGAAGTTGTTCAGGCCCTCACCGCGGCCGGGGCTGTTGGTGCTCTCGCCCTCGTAGTTGCCCTTCAGCTCGCTCCAGGTGATGTTGCCCAGGAAGTTCCACTGATTGCGGTTGTAGCTGCCCTCGAGTTCGAGGCCCTTGTACTTGCGCTCGGCGGCGGAGTTGTTGTCCCACACACGGAGGTAAACGGGCGTGCCGGTGGGGTCATTGACGGTGCCTTCGTTGCCGACGCTGTAGTCAATGAGGTTCTTCCACTTCTTGTAGACGCCGGTGACCTTCACGTAGCCGTCGCCCATGGGGCCGTAGTTGAAGGAGTAGGCATAGCTGCCCTGCAGTTCATCCACGGTGGGGGCCTTCAGGTCATTGCTCAGCTTCACGTTCAGCTTGGGATCGTTGTAGTAGAGCAGGCCAGCGGCGCTGATGTCGTAGTTGGCCAGGTTCTGGATGACATCCAGGGTCTGCGGGCCGGCGGGTCCAACGTAGGCATAGTCGATCTCAGTGGGGTTGCCCTGGCTGGTGACCGAGTTGGTGATGCCTTCCAGCACCTTGGCGTTGTAGCGGGCGAAGCTCAGGCCGAAGATGTGCTTGCTGTCGCCGAAGAGGTCGTACTTCACGCCGAGGCGGGGAGAGATGCCGTTGGCGCCAGCGGTGGAGGTGCCGCTTTCGTTCTGGGCATCGTACTTGTCGAAGCGCACGCCCAGCTGGAAGTTCCAGTGCTGGTCGAGGCTCCACTTGTCATTGACGTAGAGGCCGTAGGACATGTTCTTGGCGGAGCCTTCACCCACGGACCACACCCACACATCGCCACCATAAGCCTGGCGGGTGTTCAGGTTGAGTCCGTAAACGCCGAAGGTGAGGCCGGTGGGGGACTGCTGGTTCTTGGCCTGACGCTTGCCCTGGTAGTAGTCGACGCCGAAGTCGGTCTGGTGGCTGCCGGCGCCATCCCAGAACAGGCTGGCCTTGATGTTCAGGGTCTGGTTGTCGCGCTGGTCGCCACCGTCATTGCTGCTGAAGATGCCGTTGTTGCTGTAGCCACCGACGCCATACGTGTAAATGGGGCTCTGGCCGTTGTCGATACCGCCGGCGGAGAGGTTCTGCTTCTTGTTGCCGACACGGACTTCCGTGGTGAAGTTGCCGGTCCAAGCAGCGCGCCAGGCCAGGTTCAGGAACTCGGAGGTGCTCACCTGGGGGACGAGGGACCGGAGTTCAGCCGCGGAGTAGTTGCGGTTGGTGTCGTCGATGCGGGCGTTCACGAAGGAGGCGATGACCGTGTGATCCTGGTTCACGGACCAGGTCAGCTTGGCCTGACGGCGGATTTCCTTGGTGGTCGCGGTGTAGCCGGCATTCAGGCCTTCGGGACCGTTCAGGTTGGTGCCCACGGGCCAGAGGCCGTAGACGTCCACCTGGTTGCGGGTGATGACGCCGGCATTGGCCTGGTCGGTCTTGAAGTAGGAGGCCGCGAACCAGAGCTTGTCCTTGAGGATGGGACCGCTGACGAAGAGGGTCTTGGTCTCGTTCAGGACGTTGTTGATGGTGTTGCGGTTCTGGGTGGGGGCGGTGGCGTTCCAGGCGGCGTTGCTGAGTTCCCAGCGGAGGGAGCCGCTGAACTCGTTGCTGCCGGAGCGGGTGATGGAGTTGATGACGCCGCCGTCCACGTCGCCGTATTCGGCGGACATGGCGCCGGTGACGACCTGGGTCTCTTCGATGGAATCGTCGATGGTGCGGACGCCGCGGTTGTTGTAGGCGTTGTCAGCGATGTTCTGGCCGTCCAGCAGGTAGAGGTTGCCGGAGGTCATGGCGCCGCGGATCTGGACGCGACCACCCACGCCGGCGGTGACGCCGGGGGTCAGGAGGGCGACGCCTTCCATCGTGCGGGCATTGGGGAGAAGGTCGACGGTGTCAGCACGGTAGTTGCTGGCGGTCTTGATGTCGGTCTTGTCCACGGCAGGAGCGGCCGCGATCACTTCCACCACCGCGCCGCCGACCTTGCCCAGAACAACCTTGGGGCTGAAGGTCTGGTCGATGCCGAGCTGTTCGGTGATCTTGCGGGTCTCGAGGCCATCCTTGGTGTACTGGACGGTGTAGAAGCCGGGAGGCAGCAGGCGGGCGATGAACTTGCCGGCGGCGTCCGTGGTGTAGGTGCGCTGACCCTGCAGGGCGGGGGAAGTGAGGCGGACGGTGACGCCGGCGATGGGAGCGCCAGCGGCGTCCACGACCGTGCCAGTGATGTTGGCGGTCTGGGTGCCCTGCGAGTACAGCGCTGCCCCGCCCAGGGCGATGAGGGCCGTGAGACGGCCCAGGCGGTGGTTCAAGAGATGCATAGCATCCTCCAGAAAGTCGGGACACAAAGGTGGGGGGGTCCCGAGGGTAAAAAACGGATCCTCAATCCAGCGGCGGTACAGGTCCACCACCGCAGGAAGGTCGTGGCGACTGATTTCCGAATTGAAGACGGGTGTGAAAGATCAAGGGGACAATGATGTAACTTTACCAGAGCCTGCAAGGGAATCTGACCGGCAGAGAAGAAATCGGGGAACCATGTGTTCCGATTTCGCACTAACCGATCTTGCGATTCACCAGATCAACACCCGATGGTGCCAAGCAGCCAGGGCGATTGGGCGGGTGCAATGTCTGCAATCGTGAGTGTTTCTTGGTATAAAACCGGCTTTAGAAGGTGAGACTCCTTCGCGAAAACCTGGAAAAGCAGGTCGCCCTTGTCCACCTTTTGGCCGACTTGGGCCACCACGTGAATGCCGACGCCGAGGTCGAGAACATCATCCCGGTCTCGGCGCCCGGCGCCGAGGTCCATGGCCAGGATGCCCAGGGCCCGACCGTCCATGTCCGCGATCCAGCCGGCGCGGTCGGAACGCACGTCCACCACCTTCTCCGCCTGGGGCAGGCGGCTGAAGTCGTCCAGGGCCTTGGCGTCGCCGCCGTTGAGGGCCACGAAGCGGCGCAGGGTCTCCAGGGCGGATCCGTCCTGGATGCAGGCCTTCACCCGGGCCAGGGCGGCTTCGAGATCGGCGGCAGCCCCGCCCATGATCAGCATCTCCGCCGCGAGCCGGAAGCTCATCTGGGCCAGCTCGGAATCGGCGTGCTCGCCCCGCAAAATCTCGACGGATTCCATGACTTCCAACGCGTTGCCGATGGCCCAGCCCAGGGGCACGTCCATGCGGGTGATGAGCGCCCGGATCTGCATGCCGTGGGCCTTGCCGACATCCACCATGCTCTGGGCGAGGGTGCGGGCATCGTCGAAGGTTTTCATGAAGGCGGTGGGGCCGCACTTCACATCGAGCACCAGGGCGTCGGCACCGCCCGCCAGCTTCTTGGACATGATGCTGGCGGTGATGAGGGGGATGCTCTCGACCGTCGCGGTCACATCGCGGAGGGCGTAGAGCTTGCGGTCGGCCGGCGCGATGTCGCCGGTCTGGGCTGAGTTGGCGAAGCGGGTCTGCGCGAGGCTTTGGATGAATTCAGCTTCGCTGAGCTCGACCTTCAGCCCGGGAATGGCCGCGAACTTATCCACCGTGCCGCCGGTGTGCCCAAGGCCGCGACCGCTGAACATGGGGCAGGGCACGCCGCAGGCCGCCACGATGGGGCCGAGGATGAGGGTGGTCTTGTCGCCCACGCCGCCCGTGCTGTGCTTGTCGACCTTGACGCCGGGCACGGAAGAAAGGTCCAGCCGCTTGCCGGA
The DNA here is from genome assembly GCA_017859995.1 of Holophagaceae bacterium. Classification (GTDB taxonomy): domain Bacteria; phylum Acidobacteriota; class Holophagae; order Holophagales; family Holophagaceae; genus Geothrix. Next base: position 10,621 of record JAFJUR010000094.1, read on the forward strand.
ATCCCGCATGGCCAGGGTCAGGGCCAGGGTCTCCTCGGTGGTCATGCCGCGCCAGCAGATGGCCATGAGCAGCGAGGCGCTCTGCTCGTCGGGGATGCTGCC
>JAFJUR010000095.1 GCA_017859995.1 Holophagaceae bacterium
GGCGGCTCCTGGGCCTGGTGGAGCTGCTGGCGGTAGGCCTCCCGGCGGGCGATGGCGCGCTCCCACCGGCGCCGCCCCAGCTCATCGGGCGGCTCGAAGGCGGGCAGGACCAGGCTCTCGGCGCCCTCGCCACCCGCGCTGCGGGCCACCATCGTGAAGTAGCAGGAGGCGATGTGCGCCGGCGGCAGATACCCCGGCCCCGGCGCGTGCTCCACCCGGATGCCCACCTCGAGGCTGGTGCGTCCCACGAAGTTGATGCGGGCGCGGAAGACCAGGTCGCGGTGCACGTCCGCGGCGCTCCGCACGTAGATGTTGTCGATGGCCGCAGTGACGACCCGGGCTGCGGGATGGGTGCGCCGCACGTAGTCGAGGGCGCACTCCTCCGCCAGCTTGTCCAGCACCTCGAGGATGAGGCCGAAGCGCACGTTGGCCGGGAGGTCCTCGTCGAGGAGCATGTAGCGGCGGCGGACCGAGGGATCGGAACCGAGCGGCAGGATGAGGAGTCGATCCGCGGGCACGTCCATGGATCAATATGCCCGAACCTGTGGGCACAGGAAACCCCTCCTTTAGCAATTTCCCTTGTGTTTCAAGGCATTCCGCGAGATAGTAGCCGTTTGGGCCCCTCCCGGCTGGCGCTGTCCGCCATCAGAGATTGCCAATCGGCACACTCACGCAGGGACAGCCCCGGGAGATACCAGTGAGTGAACTGACCTTTGCGGCCCTCGGCTGCAGCGAAGCCCTGTTGGCCGCCCTGGCCAAGCGCGGCTTCGAGACCCCCATGCCCGTCCAGGCCCAGACCATCCAGCCCGGCCTCGAAGGCCGCGACCTGCTGGTGCAGAGCCGCACCGGCTCGGGCAAGACCCTGGCCTTCGGCCTGCCCCTGCTGCAGCGGCTGACCGAGGACCGGCACACCCAGGCCCTGATCCTGGCGCCGACCCGGGAGCTGGCCCAGCAGGTGGGCGCCGAACTGCACACCCTCGTGCCCAAGCTGCCCATCGCCAACCTCGTGGGCGGCGTGGCCTATCCGCCCCAGCTCCGATCCCTGCAGATGGGCGCCCCCGTGGTGGTCGGCACGCCCGGCCGCGTGAAGGACCACCTGGACCGCGGCACCCTCGACCTGAGCCGCGTGAGCATGATCGTCCTCGACGAGTGCGACGAGATGCTGAACATGGGCTTCCTCGAGGACGTGGAGACGATCCTCGCCAAGGTGCCCGAGGGCCCGCAGACCTACCTGTTCTCCGCCACCCTGCCCGCCCCCATCGCGAAGCTGGCCAAGCGGTTCCTCAAGGATCCCGTGCAGATCCAGTTGGCCACCGCCGGCGAGAGCGCCGTGCATGCCGACATCGCCCACACGCCGGTGCTGGTGCCCGAGCACCAGCAGGTGCGCGCGCTGGTGAACCTGCTCCTCCGCGACCAGCCCACCTCGGCGCTGATCTTCACCAAGACCAAGGCTCAGACGGAGGAAGTCGCCGAGGAGCTGACGGTCTCAGGCCTGCCCGCCGCCTTCCTGCACGGCGACCTGGCCCAGGCCACGCGCACCCGCATCCTCGGCCAGTTCAAGGACGGCAAGCTGCGCTACCTGGTGGCCACGGACGTGGCGGCCCGGGGCCTCGACATCGAGGGCCTGCCCCTGGTGGTCCATGTGGGCATCCCCACCCAGCTCGAGAACTACATCCACCGCAGCGGCCGCACGGGCCGCGCCGGCGCCAAGGGCACCAGCCTGGCGCTCGTGGGCTGGAAGGAGAGCCGCATCCTGCTGGCCTGGGGACGCCGCGGCGGCCTCAAGCTCGAGTGGCGCGCCGTGCCCACCCCCGCGGAGATCCGCGAGGCCCAGGCCGCGAAACTGCTGGATGGCATCCAGGGCTCGGCCAGCGCCGCGCTGCTGAGCCAGGCCGCGCAGATGCTGAAGGACGCGGATCCCGTGCGCCTCGTGGCGGGCCTGCTGGGCCTGGTCCAGGCCGACCAGGCGTCGGGCTTCGACCTGCCCAACGAACCCGAGAAGAAGGCCAAGCCCCGCTTCGATTCGGTCCGCGAACGCAAGGAGGGCGGCCCCCGTCCCCAGCGAACCTATGCGGAACGCGCCGCCGCCCGCGGCGAGGCCCCGAAGCCCGACACCATCTCCAAGACCCGCCCCGATGGCAGCTTCAAGCCGCGCCGCGAGTTCGACGAGAAGCCCCGACCCTACGTGAAGCCGCGCCCCGAGCCCCGCAAGACCTGGGAGGACCGCCCCGCCGCCAAGGACGCCCCGCGCCCCTGGAAGGCCTCGGCCCCCAAGAAGCAGGCCGACGCCGGCCCCGTGCGCCCCTGGAAGAAGAAGGGCTGATCCAGCCCTCCTCCGACTCCGGATCCGACCTGCCGCCGGCCCGCCCTCAGCGACGCCGGCGGTAGGTGTACTGGAGCTCCACGCGGAAGAACCGGCCGGCATCCTGTCCTGCGTAGAAGGTGCCCGGGTCGAGGCGTTCGTAGAGGATGTGCCCCTGCCACCCTTCGGCCAGCTCGAGATCCGCCCGGAGTTCCGCCAGCCGCCCGCGGCCGAGGCCGGCGGCGAAGGGGGAGCCCGAGGCCGGATGGAAGGCACGCAGCCAGTAGAGGCTGCCCCTCAGGCCGAGGCGCGCATGGGGCCTGCCCTGCGCGGTCGCCTCGTACATGCGCAGGTTCGACCAGGTGGCCACCCCCGCCTCGGGCACCAGGCTGTAGACGTAGAGCTCGCTCCACTTCGGCCAGCGGCTGAAGAGCGGATCCCAGGCCTCCTTCGCGTCGGTGGCGGGGTCGTCGCCGGACAGACCCACCCAGCCCACGCTCACGGCGGGCTTCGAGGCCCACGCGAACGTGCGCGTGAGCCGCCCCTGCCCGCCCCAGGCGCGGATGGCCGAGGCCGCCTCGGCGGTCCCGGGCCGGCCCGCCTGCCGGCCGGCCTGGAGCGCGAGCTCGCCCGTGGCCTCCCAGCCGCCGCCCAGGGTCTCCGCCAGGCGCAGGCCCAGGGTCTCGACGCGCCGGTCAGGCACGAAGAGCGGATCCGCGAGCGCTCGCACGTCGCGGCGCTCCGTCTTGTGGAAGGCGTAGGCCTGGAGGTCGCGCCCCTCCCGCCGCCAGGTGGCGTAGAGGCCCAGGGCGGCCTCGTCGCGCTCGTTGAGCAGCTGCCGCTCCCGGGGATCGTCGGTGGCGTTCAGGCGCGGGAGGAAGCGGTCCTTCCGGGGATCGAGGATCGCGAGGCCCTCGACCTTGAGAGAGCCTCCGGTCCAGACGAGGTCGAGGGCATTCAGGTAGGCCGACCGGCTGCCGTCCAGGGCGCCGCCGTCCCACAGGACGAAGCCGTCGCCGCGCATGAGTGCCTGGCGCCCGGCCCGCAGGGTCCAGGCGGACCCGAGCCGCCAGTCCAGGTGCAGCGTCTCGAAGGCCACCTCGCGGCCGTTGGCAGCCTGGTCGGGGCGGGTCACCTTCCGGTTCTCGTTCACCAGCCCGGCGGAGAGCGACAGGCCCGGCCCCAGGGGCACCGCGGCCCAGAGCCGCGTCCGGAACCGGATCTGGCTCCGGAGGTCCGGCGTGGCGTCCCGGTGATCCACCAGGTTGTCCCAGGCCTCCGTGCGCACCCGCTCCTGGAATCCGAACTCGAGGGAGGGGACGGGCTCCTGCGCCGCCAGGATGCCGGCGGCCAGGCTGAGGATGGACAGGGTACGGCGCAGGATCAAGACACACTCCGAAGCCCCTCCAGCATCCCCGGCCGGGCCGGGGATCTGGGTCACCTGTGCCCGCGGCGCGAGGCTCGGATCAGGCGCTCGGTTCAGGCGTTCGGATCGCTGGCGTTCAAGTCCACGGGCTTGGGTTCCTCCACCGGCTTGGGCCGGCCCCACACGCGGCTCTCCACGGGCTGGCCCGCGGCCTTGTCACGTTCCTCCTTCACCAGCTTGATGGCCTCGGCATCACTGCCGGACTTGGGCACGGTGCCGGGCTTGAAGGCGAGGCGCAGCACCTTGTCTGTGGTGGCCGAGGTGGCCAGCAGGCCCGTGTAACGGTCCACGTCGGCCCACTCCATGCCGTCCGGAACCTGGAATTCCTCTTTGGGCGTGGTGGGCAGGGCGACCCGCATGAAGTCGATCCAGATGGGCAGGGCCAGCTTCGCGCCATCCGCCCCCCGGTAGACCGTCTTCTTCTCGTCGAGGCCCACCCACACGCCGCAGACGATGCGGGTGGAGAAGCCGATGAACCAACCATCCGTGTGGTCGTCGGTGGTGCCGGTCTTCCCGGCCAGCGGCCACTCCAGCTCGTTGCTTCGGGCGCCGGTGCCAGAGGTGGCGACGCCCTGCAGGCACTGGATGAGCTGGTAGGTGCTCTGGGGATCCAGCACCTGCTCGGTGGCGGCGCCGCCGTGGCTCTCCAGCACCTTGCCATTGCGATCCGCCACCTTCTTGATGAAGAAGGGGGTGGGCGACTGCAACCCGCCATTGGCGATTGTGGCGTAGCCGCGCACCATCTCCTTCAGGGTGAGGTCCGCCGAGCCCAGGGCCATGCTGGGATAGGGCGGAATGGTGCCCGTGACGCCGCACTTCCGCGCGAAGTCGATGACGTTCATGACGCCGGTCTCCTCGAGCGTGCGAACCGCGGGCACGTTGCGCGAATCACGCAGGGCCTCCCAGATGGGGATGGGGCCCCAGAAGTCCCGCTCGTAGTTCTTCGGCTCGTAAGGCTTCACCCCGGCCCGGAGCGGGCGGAAATCCGTGGTGCCGTCCGGGTGCGTCACGGCCAGGTAGTCCACCGTGTCGAGGAAGCGCGTGGGCACATCCTGGACCATGCTCGCCGGGGTCTTCCCGGCGGCGAAGGCGGCGCCGTAGACGTAGGCCTTCATGGTGGAGCCCACCTGCCGCAGGGCCTGGGTGGCGCGGTTGAACTTGGACCGGTTGAAGTCGTAGCCGCCCACCATGGCGCGGATCTCGCCCGACCTCGGATCCACCGCCATCAGGGCGCCCTCCACCTGCGGATCCTGGTCGAGCTCGAGGGTCTTGGGCGCGCCATCGTCGGTGGTCTTCACCGCGAAGAGGGGCGCCGCTCCCCGAGGCAGCAGCTTCTGGATGTCCTTGCCGGCCCAGGCGAAGGCGTTCTCCGGCACGTCCAGCAGCGCCTTGCCGATGCGCACCTGGGCCTTGCCGCCCTTCCAGCCGAGGATCACCCCCCGCACGCTGTCACCGGGTTCGAAGTAGCGCTTCCAGCCGTTCAGCTGGGTGGTCTCGGGATCGCTCACGAACTGCACGGATTCCTTGCGGAAGCCCCGGCGGCGGTCCACCGCCTTCAGCCCCGCGCGCACGGCGTCGTTCGCCGCCTGCTGCCAGAAGCTGTCCACGGTGGTGGTGACTTCCAGGCCGCCGTTGAGCACCTGGTCGCGGCCGTACTTCTCATAGAGATACTTCCGCACCTCCTCCACCACGTAGGGCGCCACCGCCTCTTCCTGGGCGTTCTCCCGGGCCAGGCGGATCGGCTTCTCGATGAGCAGGCTGGCCTCCTGGGGCTTGAGGTAGCCCTCCTTGGCCATGCGCACGAGCACGTGGTTCCGCCGGGCCTTGGCCGCCACGCGGGACTTGGGATCGGGGTTGTAGGGGTTGTACCAGTTCGGGCTCTGCACCAGGCCCGCCAGCATGGCGCACTCCTCCGGCGCCAGCTGGGGCGCGCTCTTGCCGAAGTAGAACTCCGCCGCCGCCTCGATGCCGTAACGCCCGCCGCCGAAGTACACCTCGTTGGCGTACATCTCCATGATCTGCTTCTTGGAGTAGGCCTTCTCCAGCTTGCGGGCGAGGATCATCTCCTTCAGCTTGCGGTCCAGCCGGATCTGCCGCTTGGACGTCACCGTGCGGATGAGCTGCATGGTGAGGGTGGAGGCCCCCTCCCGGCGCCTTCCGAAGCTGGTCACGAAGTTCACCCCCGCCCGCATGAGCCCCCTGGGGGAGATGCCGCTGTGGTTCCAGAAATCCGTATCCTCGGTGGCCACGAGGGCATTCACGAAGGCCTTGGGGATGTCGCCGTAGGGGATCACCACCCGGTGTTCCTCGGCGAAGATGCCGATGACGTTGCCGCTCTGGTCGAGCACTTTCGTGATGGTCTTCGGCACGCGGAGGGCGAACAGCGTGAGGAAGCTGTCGGCGTCGCGGGACAGCACCGACCAGGACACGGCCAGGGTGACGGCCCCGACGGTCACCAGGGCCGTCATGGCCCAGAAGATGCGCCGGAGCCACCGTCGGGTTGGCGAGGAGGGGGAGGGCAGCTTGGAGGCCATGGCCCCAGGATAGCGTTAGAGTGGTGCCATGCCCCAGCGACTCATCCTCGTGGCCAAGGTCAAGTCCCCGCACCTGGGTTCCACCCTGCGCGAAGCGCTGCCGGTTTTCCTGGATCGCGGTTGGAACATCACGGGCGAACCGGGCCTCGAGGAAGCTTGGATCCAGGCCGGCCTGGACCCCGCCCGGCTGACGGTGGACCTGAACCTGGGCACCGATGAGGCGCCGGCGGACCTGTGCCTGGTGCTGGGCGGCGACGGCACCCTGCTCTACGCCGCGCGACGCGTGGGCCAGCGGGGCACGCCCATCCTCGGCATCAACCTGGGCTCCCTCGGGTTCCTCACGGCCCACCCGGTCTCCGGCGCGAAGAATGCCGTGGAGACCTTCTTCGCGGGCGGCCTGGTGCCGGACGTGCGGCCCATGCTCGAGGTCGAGCTCTGGCGCCAGGGCTCCCTCCTGGCCCGCCAGACCGTGTTGAACGACGCCGTCGTCGCCAAGGGCGCGCTGGCCCGCATCATGGACCTTCGGCTGCAGATCGGCGACCAGGACGCGGGGCCCATGAAGGCCGACGGCCTCATCGTGGCCACGCCCACGGGCTCCACGGCCTACGCGCTCTCCGCGGGCGGCCCCATCATGCACCCCAGCCTCGAGGCCTTCGTCATCGCCCCCATCTGCCCCCACACGCTGACGTTGCGGCCCCTGGTCGTGCCGGCCGCCCGCCAGATCGCCATCACGCTGATGGACGCCGAGGAGGCCCACCTCACGCTCGACGGGCAGATCGGGCACCGGGTGCTGCCCGGCGACGAGGTGCGGCTCCGTTTGGCCGGAACCCGGATCACCCTGCTGCAGCAGCCCGGCCTGGATTTCTTCGCCCTGCTCCAGCAGAAGCTGCACTGGGGCGACCGGTAGGGTCTCCAAATTCCGGACTCCGCCCCGCGGCCCCCGGTCTGTCCCCCGCAGACCGGAGACCCGAACCCCCATTCCCGACTCAATGGTCGGCGGTGGTCTGCGCCATCCCATGCTTGTGACCACAGGCACACGGGGCCAGGGTGACACTTCACGGCAGGTAGGTCCTGTATCCCTGCATGGAGGCCCCATGGCCCTCAAAGAACGACCGAAACCCTTCCTTCTGCCGGAGTATTGCAAAGGCTGCGGCCGATGCCTTGATGCCTGCGCCAAGGATTGCATCACGCTCAGCGACCAGATCAACCCGCTCACGGGCCTGATCCCCGTGGAGCTGGACCTGTCCAACTGCAATGCCTGCGGCATGTGCATGGACGCCTGCCCCGAGCCCTACGGCCTGCGGCCCGCCCACGAGGGCGAGATCCAGGACTTCGAGCTGGAGGACCCCGCGAAGCTCTTCGGCGTGAAGCCCAGCGAGGCTCCCGAGCCCGTGGACATCCCCTCTGAAGTGCTGCCCCTGCCCCGCACGGAGCCCCTGGTCATCAAGGGCACGTACGCCTCGGCCCTGGGCGCGCTCCTCGCAGGCTGCCGCCACGTCTACGGCTACCCCATCACCCCCTCCACCGAAGGCGCCGAGCTGATGGCGAAGTTCCTGCCCAAGCTCGACGGCACCTTCATCCAGGCCGTCAGCGAAGTGGCCGCGGTGAACATGATGTACGGCACCGCCGGCGCCGGCCTGCCCACCATGACCTTCACCTCCTCGCCGGGCTTCAGCCTGATGCTGGAAGGCGTCTCCTACATGATCGGCGCGGAGCTGCCGGGCGTCTTCGTGGACGTCATGCGCGGCGGCCCGGGCCTGGGCAACATCGCCCCCGAGCAGTCCGACATCAAGCTGGCCTGTCACGGCCTCGGCCACGGCAACACGCACGCCATCACCCTGGCGCCCTCCACGCCCCAGGAGATGCTGGACCTCACCATGCTGGCCTTCGAGCTCAGCTTCGGGCGGTCTACGGCGACCTCATGCACCGGAAGAACGTCATCACGTCGATCTTCCTCACCGAGAGCGACCTCGAGGCCCACAACCACCACCTCAACGCCAAGTACGACGCGATGAAGGCTGAAGCCCGCGCCGAGTCCTTCCTCTGCGACGACGCCGAGGTGGTGCTCATCGCCTGCAACACCCCGGCCCGCACGGCCAAGGGCGCGGTGCAGGACCTGCGCAACATGGGCATCAAGGCCGGCCTCTTCCGGCCCATCACCCTCTGGCCCTTCCCCGTGGAGGACCTGAAGAAGGCCATCCACGGCGCCCAGCGCATCGTCGTGGTCGAGGCCAGTGCCGGGCAGCTGGAGGATGAGGTCCGCCTCGCCCTCAGCAAGGCCGGCGTCCGGCAGTTCCCCGAGATCGAGTCGGTGCGCCGCATGGGCGGCGTGCTGCCCCAGCAGAACGAGATCATGACCCGGGTCCTGAGTCCGAAGGAGGTGCTCGCATGAGCAAGGCCAGCGTCTTCTACGACAAGTTCGAGCGCCACTCCCACGGCGAGGGCCTCAAGGGCCACGCCACCCACTACTGCCCCGGCTGCGGCCATGGCCTCGCCCACAAGTACCTGGCCGAAGCCATTGATGAATTAGGCATCCAGGACCGCACGGTGGCCATCAGCCCCGTGGGCTGTTCCGTGTTCCTCTACTACTACTTCGATGTGGGCAACAGCCAAGCGGCCCACGGCCGCGCGCCCGTGGTGGCCCTGGGCCACAAGTTCGCCAACCCCGAGAGCGTGGTCATCAGCTACCAGGGTGACGGCGACCTGGCCTCCATCGGCCTCGCCGAAACCGTGGCCACCGCCCAGCTCGGCGCCCCCATCACCGTCATCTTCATCAACAACGCCATCTACGGCATGACCGGCGGCCAGATGGCCCCCACCACCCTCATGGGCCAGCAGAGCTCCACCAGCCCCTCGGGCCGCAACGAGTACAACGGCCAGCCCATGAAGATGGCCGAGCTCATCGCCGGCCTCGATGGCCCCGTCTATGTGGAGCGCGTGGCGCTCTTCGACGCCAAGCAGCGCATCAAGGCCAAGAAGGCCATCCAGAAGGCCGTCAAGCTCCAGGTGGAGGGCCGCGGCTACTCCTTCATCGAAGTGCTGGCCGAGTGCCCCACGCACCTGAAGATGGACCCCGAAGCCACCTCCAAGTGGGTCAAGGAATGCATGGAGCCCGTCTATCCCCTGGGCGTGAAGAAGGACCTCACCGTGGATCCCTGGTTCAAGCGGAACCCGCCCTGCTTCAAGGGCGAGAAGCTGCTCAACCTCGCGGGCGCCACCTCCGAGCACCCCGAGCGCCACGCGAGCGGCTTCCCCACCCACCTCGCCCCGCACGACATCTCGCTGAAGCTCGCGGGTTCCGGCGGCGACGGCGCCCAGACCGCGGCCATGCTCATCGCGCGGGCCGCCATCAACGAGGGCTACGACGCCACGCACATCCCCAGCTACGGCCCCGAGAGCCGCGGTGGCACCTCGTACGCCGATGTCCACGTGGCCGAGGAGGAGGTGCTGAACCCCGGGTCCCCCGACCCGCAGGTGCTCATCGCCTTCAACGCCCCCAGCCTGGCCAAGTTCGGCCCGGCCGTGCGCAAGGGCGGCGTGGTCATCTACGACAGCTCCGTGGTCACCGAGGCCCCCAAGCTGGATCCCAGCATCCAGGTCTTCCCCGTGCCCTTCACCGGCATCGCCACCGACCTGGGCAAGGCCGTGGTGAAGAACATCGTGGCCCTGGGCGCCCTCCAGGCCGCCACGAACATCTTCCCCAAGGACACCATGCTCACGGCCATTCGCGTGGCCCTCAAAGACAAGTGCGCCCTGATCCCCCTCAACGAAGAAGCTTTCGCCTGGGGCATCAAGTCGGTGGAAGCGCTCCGCAACTGATTCACCACGGAGACACGGAGGGCACGGAGGCATCACAGAGGAACACCCACAGCCAGTGGTTCTCCGTGGGCATTCCCCAGCGTTCTCCGTGTCTCCGTGGTGAATCCTTTTCTTCCTCAGGAGGCAACCATGATGGACACCGCCATCCAGACCACCCTCACGCCCGAGGAATGGAAGATCATCATGGCCCTCCGGGAGATTCCCGACAGCCCGCTCCGCGCGAAGGTCTCCGGCCTGCTGGGAGAGCTGATGCGCTTCATCCAGCAGCCCCGCTGCCTCGGCATGCAAAGCGACGGCTTCCCCTGCGGCACGCCGAACACCAGCTGCGAGGAGTGCCAGCAGATGCTGAAGGTCCTCGACGGCCTCGCCGCCCGGGTGCCCGCCCAGGGGTGACGCCAAGACCAGCCTGGCATTCTGTCCGCCCCCGGGATTCCGTCGGCGGAACGGTGAAGCTGCAGGCTGACGCCAGGCCCGAAGAACGCTGACGCGATCTGGCGAGATCCATCAGGGATTCGACTGACCCCGAGGTCGAGTGGCTTTCCACGGACGCGCCCTTGACGCCTCCGGCTCCCGAACCCATGTATGGGGTTTTGGGGTGTGGTGCCCCGCCCGTTTTTATTGAGTCTCTGATTCCGACCCCGGGTCCGATGCACCAGGGGTGCTTCGCCTCAAACCCCCGGAATGGTCGCCAGGGCCACGGGTTGGAACAGGCTCGGAGATGAGCGCCGCCGTCGTCACCGACGGTGCGGCGGCTTGACCATGCCACGGGAGCGTCCCATGAGCTGTCCGGCCTTAGCGCCTCGCGGAACTCAGCGATCTCCGAGCATCCCATGCAGCGCAAAGGGCGGGGACGGGGAGATGCACCCTGGCCGATCGCGCAGCCGGTCGCCCCCAGGTCGTTCACCACCGCCGGGTCCCCCCCTTCCCACCCTTCATGGAGATGCCAGATGTACAAACACAGCCGTCACCTCATGTATCCATCCGTGACCACCAAGACCCACGGCCTCATGCCGATCGGATCACGCGCCCTCACGCAGGAGACCGTCCTCGTGGGCGCCGCCACACGACGCTCCGACGCCAACCAGCATCAGGATGCGCGGGTGGCGATCGAGCCGCGAACCCGCGGGCTCATGGCCACCACCTCCATCCGGCCCAGACCCTTCGCGTTCGCGCACTCCGGAATCGACATCCTTCCGATGCCCGGACCAGTGCTTGCCAAATTCAAGGCCTTCTACGACGCCGTGGATGTCACGGGAATCAAACCGCCTCTCCCCGGGCTCGAGTACATGGGATGGGGCTACAACGTGTTCGGAACCTATGCCGAAGCGGGGCAGTTGAAATGGCCTCTGGTCGACCTGACCGCACTGCCACTGGTGGCTTGCGCCCATCCCTACGAGTCGTTCCAGACTGTCGACTTCGTGCAGCCATCCCCCCCCTTGCTCAAGACCATGACCAACTCATTCCTCGGGATGAGCGCGATGGAGTACTCGTCCTCCATGAGCGCGAAAGCTGGCTTGACCGGGATGTACAACGGGTTCGTGGGCTCGGTTCACACCGACTTCAGCCAGGAGGAAATCATCAATTCCGCCAATGTCCTCATTCGCACGCGCACCATCGTCGGCGAACTGGCCCTGCACCTCGATGTACCGAAGTTCAAGAACGCCCTGTCCGCGGAGGCGAGGGCCGACTTGGACGGCGCCATGACCCCCCACGACTTGTTCGACAAGTACGGCGGGTACTTCCTGTCCGGGATCATCGTCGGCGGCAAGGCCTACCGAACCTGGCTGGCGAACCGATATGCATTCTCCAGCACGAACTCCCTGCAGGTCGACGCGGAGCTGTCATTCATGAAGCTGATCGGGCTGAGCGGGGGAACCACCAGCCAGAGTTCCGCCCACTTTGAAACCGTGGCGATCTCGGAGAACCTGACCACCATGGGCGGGGATCCCGAGCTCGGCGGAGCGCGCATCATGGAGCCCGGCGGTCTCGGACGGTGGATGGACACCATCGGCGAGAACCCCGTCTTCGTGGATTTCACCGATCCGCAGGTCTGGCACCCCCTGACGCCCATCTGGGAACTCTGCACCTCCCCCACCCGGAAGAACCAGCTCCAGGCCGCCTGGCTTCTCTACGTCAGCGAACAGCCAACCCTGCCGCCAGTCCAGCCCTGCAGGCTCGACTACGGCATCGGAATCCAGACCAGCCGACGGGATGATGCCGGCACGGATGCCAATGTATCCATCGAACTCATCGGGCAGAATGGCCGCCGTTCCGGCCTCCTCCACCTGGGCAACCATCCGGCCTTTTTCGAGCGGGGAAGCCAGGACTACTTCGTGAAACAGGCCATGGATGTGGGAGAGCTCGCCGCGATTCGCTTGGCGCATGACAACACGGGGGACAAGCCCGGGTGGTACGTAGACCTGGTACGCGTCACCTGCCTAGAGCGGATCTGGGAGTTCCCAGTCGACCACTGGCTTGCGAGGGATGAGGACCCCAAGCGGACCGACATCACCTTCGACCTTATGGGTCACATCATCGACTGACTCTCCGGGCACCGGGCGGGCGCAGCGCCGAGCTGCGCCCGTCCGACACGCCTGGGCAGCGAAATCCCCGTGGTGCAATCGCGGGAGACCTGCGCTCAGAGCCCGCCGCGCAGGTTGGCGAAGGTGCGCAGACCCTCCTCGGCGGGTTTGAGCAGGGCCACGAGGCGCCCGCTGTGCAGGGCCCGCAGAGGCGCGCCCGGGTCGGGGAAACCGTCGGGCATGGCCCATGTCGCCGGGGCGGACTGGCCCACGGGAATGGCCCGGCCATGGCTCAGGTGGTCCGCCTCGTCGTCCGTGAGTTCCCGGCTCGGACACCAGGGCAGCAGGTCCGCGCCGGTGAGCAGCCGTTCTCCGCCCTCTCCCGGGTCCGCCCAGGGCCCGATGGCCGTGCGATGGAGGGCCGTGAGGTGGGCGCCGCAGCCCAGGGCGCGGCCCAGGTCCCGGGCCAGGCTCCGAACGTAGAACCCGCCACGGCAGGTGAGCTCGAGGGTGCTGCGGCCGGGCTGGCCCTGGCGCAGGTCGTGGGCCACCCAGCGGGCCGACAACAGGAACACGCGGCAGGGCTTCATGACGACTTCCTCGCCGCGGTGGGCCTTCTTGTAGGCCGCCTCGCCGTCGATCTTCTTGGCGCTGGTGGCGGGGGGCACCTGGTCGGTCCAGCCCAGGAAGGGCGCCAGGGCCGCCTCCAGGGCGGCCGGATCGAGGTGAGCCGGCGGGCCGGTCTGCACCGGCTTGCCGTGCAGGTCGCAGGTGTCGGTCTCCAGGCCCCAGGCCACCTCCGCCACGTAGGTCTTGGGCAGGGGGTGCATCAGCTCCATCAGCCGAGTCGCCTGTCCGGCCAGGACCAGCAGCAGGCCGTCCGCGAAGGGATCCAGCGTGCCGCCGTGGCCCAGGGCCAGCTTCTTCTGCCCGGCCTCGAAGGCCCGGCGCTTGAACCCCCGGATGACATCAAAGCTGCTCTGGCCCACGGCCTTGTGGACGAGGTGGATGCCCGATTCGACCATCAGGCTTCCGGCTTTTCCGTGCCGGCTTCCAGTTCAGGGTCGGGATCCGCGGGCCGGGAGGCACGCTCCCGCTCGATCTCCGACAGGAGGGACTCGAGGTGGTTCCCCTCCTCCAGGGTGCCATCCGGGAAGAAGCGCAGCTCGGGAACGCGCCGCATCTTCAAGCGCGAAGCCAGCTGGCTGCGCAGGAAGCCCGCGGCGCGGCCCAGGGCCTTGCGGGTGAGGCCGTCCTGGGCCTCCTGGTCCCCGCCGTTGGCCGGCAGCACCGTGAAGTAGACTTTGGCCACGCTCCGGTCCGGAGAGAGACGCACGGCGGTGAGGGTCACGAAGCCCAGCTCCGGATCCCGGAGTTCCCGTTGCACAAGGGTGGAGAGGAGGAAGTGGACCTGGTCTTCAAGGCGTTCTGGGCGTTGCATGGGGTTCCTTTGCAGGTTCCATTGTAGCCCACGCGACCCTTTCCCCCTTTCGCCGCCGCCGGAGCCCGCCACTTGGATACCCTTGGCTTTTCGAAGGTCGCCGCCTTGACCGAATGGTTCGAAACCTGGTTTGACGAGGACTATGCCCTGCTCTACGCCCACCGGGACGCGGAGGAGGCCCGCCTCGCCGTGGGCCGCGCCCTGCGGGTGGCCCCGGAGCTCTCGGAGGGTCCGGTCCTGGATCTGGGCTGCGGCGCGGGCCGGCACCTGGAGATCCTGCGCCGCGCCAACCCGCTGGCCTTCGGCATGGACCTGTCCAGGGTGCTGCTCGGCATGGCCCCCTCGGGCCTGCGACCCTGGCTGCTCCGCGGGGACATGCGGGCCCTGCCCGTGAAGCCCGGCACCCTGTCGGGCGTCTGCCTGTGGTTCACGCCCTTCGGGTACTTCTCCGACGACGAGAACCACGCCCTCATGCACAGCCTTGGGGGCCTCCTCCGCCACGGCGGCGTCCTGGTGATGGACTACCTCAACGCCGACCTGGTGGCCCGCACCCTGGTGCCGGAGGACACGGTGGAGCGCGCCGGCGTCCGGATCATCAGCCAGCGGAAGCTCGAGGGCGACCGCCTGGTGAAGCGCATGGACCTCACCCACCTGGACACCGGTCAGCGCCGGGAGGCCGTGGAGAGCGTCCGGCTCTACCACCCCACCGACCTGCAGGAGATGGCCGTCCGCGCGGGCCTGCGCCTCCGCCGGGTCATGGGCACCTATTCGGGCGAGGCCTTCACCCCCGACAGCCCCCGCTGGATCGGGATCTTCGAAAAGGCCTGGTAGGGCTCTGGGCGATAGCCGGTGGCCCCTTCCTCCGTCAGAATGGATCCGTTCATTTGCAAGGAGCAGCCATGGGCTTCCAATCGGTGCGCGATCTCGACGTGAAGGGCCACCGGGTCTTCCTTCGGGCGGATCTGAACGTGCCGCTCAAGGAGGGCAGGATCACCGACGCCACCCGCGTGAAGGAGACCCTGCCCACCCTGAAGCGCCTGCTGGATGGCGGCGCCTCCGTGGTACTGGCCTCCCACCTGGGCCGGCCCGAGGGCAAGGGCTTCGAGGCCGCCTACAGCGCGGCCCCCGTGGCCGCCTGGCTGAAGGAGCAGGGCCTCGACTGCCGGCTGGCCAGCTACGTGAACGGCGAGGCCGTGGAGGCCGAGGCGGCGGCCCTGAAGCCGGGCCAGATCCTGCTGCTGGAGAACCTGCGCTTCGAGAAGGGCGAGACCAAGAACAAGGAGGACTTCGCCGCCAGCCTGGCGAAGCTGGCCGACACCTACGTGAACGACGCCTTCGGCTCGGCCCACCGCGCCCACGCCTCCGTCAGCGGCATGGTCGCGCGCTTCCCGAAAGACCGCGTGGCCGCGGGCTTCCTCATGGAGAAGGAGCTGCAGGCCCTGGGCAAGGTGATCCACAACCCCGACAAGCCCCTGGTGGTGATCTTCGGCGGCGCCAAGGTCAGCGACAAGATCGAGCTCATCCAGAACTTCCTCGGCAAGGCCGACGCCATCCTCATCGGCGGCGCCATGAGCTACACCTTCCTCAAGGCCCAGGGCTTCGGGATCGGCAAGAGCCTCTGCGAGGAGGACAAGCTGGAAATGGCCCTCGACCTGCTGAAGCAGGCGGATGCCAAGGGCACGCGCCTGCTGCTGCCCCTCGACCATGTGGTGGCCTCCGAGTTCAAGGAGGACGCGGACTGCGCGATCTCGGTGGACCAGAACATCCCCGCCGACCGCATGGCCCTGGACATCGGGCCCGAGACCGTCGCCGCCTACGCCGCCGAGATCCGGGCCGCGAAGACCCTGCTCTGGAACGGTCCCATGGGCGTCTTCGAGATGGCCCCCTACGCCAGCGGCACCCTCAGCATGGCCGAGGAGCTGGCCGAGGCCGCGGGCCGCGGCGCCTTCGTCCTGGTGGGCGGCGGCGACAGCGTGGCCGCCGTGAACAAGGCGGGCGTGGGTCCCCGCATGAGCCACGTCTCCACCGGCGGCGGCGCCAGCCTGGAGTTCCTCAGCGGCCTGGAGCTGCCCGGCGTCGCGGCCCTTCAGCGCTGAGGGGCCGCGCCCCCTGCCCCTCCGGCCGGCCTTCCTCGGGCAGGGTGTAGTCCAGGAGGTAGTCGTGCTGCTTCCCGGTGATGGTGATGGTCAGCTTGCCGGCCAGGCCCTTCAGACCGCCGGTGCCTGAGTCGGGGATCACCCGGATGATCCATTCGCCCGGGACGCCGTGCGCCATCACCGCGAAGTGCTGCAGGAGGAAGGTGCCGCTCCGGCCCTGAAGCCGGCCGCTGACCTTCTCGATGGCCGTGTAGCCCGCCGAGCCTTGCACCTCCGTCGTCGCCGCCAGCATCTCGCCCTGGCTGGTGGCCTCCAGGTCGCCCTTGAAGTGCTTGTCGATGGACATGCGGCCCGGGGCCCAGGCATCGGGCCGCACCCCTTCGATCAGGGGCTTCATGGAGACGTCAAACGATCCTCTGGCCTGGCGGGTCACGGGGGTCTCCTTGGGGACTTGGGCGCTCAGGGTGGCGGCGAGCAGCAGGGTGATGCCGAGGGTGGCGGGAAGGGTCATGGGGGACTCCAGGTGGGGGTGGCGGACCCGAGCTTGGAGCAGTCAGGGGAGGCGGTATTGTAGAAACGCGACACACCATTCTCTGGAGCGATCTTCGTGGCAATCCCCATGGAATGGCAACCCAGGGGCGTGGTGGGCGCCGAGGCTGTCCGCCGGCATTCCCCCGTGGGCCGGTTCCGGCCTGAGCCGCCCCTGGACGCGCTGGTCGAGCACTTCTGGACCATCGCCTGGGACCTGCGGGATCAGCCGCCGCGCGTCGGGGAGACACTGCCGCACCCGTCGGTCTACCTGGTGGTGGAGGCGGGCCGCTCGGGGCTTTCCGGCGTCAACACCGGCCGGTTTCTGCGGGTACTGGAGGGCCGGGGGCAGGTGGCCGGCGTCAAGTTCCTTCCCGGTTGCTTCAGGCCTTTCTGGAAGGCCCCGGTCCGCACCCTCACCGATCAGATCCTGCCCCTGGACACCGCCTTCGGCCCTGAGGGCGCGGCCCTGGAGGCCGACGTCCTGCGGCGCGGGGACGACGCGCCCGCCGCGGTGGCCACCCTCGAGTCATTCCTCCTGGCCCGCCTGCCGGCCCCGGACCCCAAGGCCCACCTGGCCCGGGACATCGTGGCCCGCATCCTGGAGAACCGCGACCTGACCCAGGCCGAGGCGGTGGCGCGGGACGCGGGCCTGAGCCTCCGCTCGCTGCAGCGGTTCTTCAGCGACTACGTGGGCGTGAGCCCCAAGTGGGTGATCCTGCGGTACCGCCTGCACGATGCCATGGCGCACTGATAGCCTCTACTCATCACCCGCTGGTCGTGTTCTGTCCGCCATCCCCAGTGCCGCCTCTCCCGGGAGACCCCATGCGTTGTGTCGTCGCCAACTGGAAAATGAACCTCGCCACCCAGGAGGCCCGCGCCTTCTGCGATGACCTGGTGGGACGCATCGCCCCCGGCCCCGGAATCGAGGTGGGCATCGCCCCGCCCTTCACCCTCCTGCACCTGGTGAGCGGGCTCCTGCGTCCCAAGGGCATTCAGGTCTTCGGGCAGAACGGGCACGCCGAGCCCAAGGGCGCCTTCACCGGCGAAGTTTCCATGCCTCAGCTCCGCGACGCGGGCTGCTCCGGCGTGCTCCTGGGCCACAGCGAGCGGCGCCAGTTCTTCGGCGAGACCGACGCGGCCCTCGCGAAGAAGGTGAAGGCCGCCTGGCAGTGGGACCTCCTGCCCCTGCTCTGCATCGGCGAAACGCTCGAACAGCGGGACGCCGGCCGAACCCTCGAGGTGCTTGGACAGCAGCTGTCCATTCTCGGCGAGACCGGCCCCGGTCCCCTCTGGGTGGCCTATGAGCCCGTCTGGGCCATCGGCACGGGCCGGCGAGCCGAGGCGGCGCAGGTGCAGGAGGCCCACGCCTTCATCCGCGCGGAGCTGAACCGCCTGCTGCCCACCGGCACCTACCAAGTGCCCATCCTCTACGGCGGCAGCGTCACGCCGGAGAGCTTCCCCGAGCTGCTCGGCCTCCCCGAGGTGGCCGGCGGCCTGGTGGGCGGCGCCAGCCTCGACCCCCGCAAGTTCGCCGAGCTGGTGAAGCAGGCGAGCTAGAAGCCACCACGACCAGGGGGCCTCCCAACACGCGGAAGGGTGGATTCATACCAGAACCAGGCAAGGCAGCGGATGCCCAGTGGTAGGATTTCCCATCTTTCCCTGGGAGCGTGAATGGCCAAGGACGGTGAGCGGCAGTATTTGTCAGTCCTGGATGAGGACACCCGCCGGCACACGGAGGAGAAGCCCTTCTCCAACGACAGCTGCGGGCAGTGCCTCATGGAGCTTGGCGCCATCTTCTCCCTCCTGCCTCCGCCTCCCCTCCGCCTGCTCGACCTCGGATGCGGCACGGGCTGGACCAGCCGCTTCTTCGCGCGGCGCGGGTACGACGTGACCGGCGTGGACATCTCCGAGGACATGATCCAGTGCGCCGAGCGGCTCAGGGTCTCCGAGGGGCTGGACAACCTGCGGTTCCAGGTCCTGGACTACGAGGCTTCCCCCTTCACCGAGGCCTTCGGCGCGGCGGTCTTCTTCGACGCCCTCCACCACTCGGAGGACGAAGCGCTGGCCCTGAAGGCCGTCCACCAGGCGCTGGCCCCCGGCGGGATCTGCATCACCTCCGAGCCGGGGGTGGGCCATGGTTCATCGCCCGAATCCCTGGAGGCCATGGCGCGCTACGGGGTCACGGAACGCGACATGGATCCGCCCAGGATCTGGCGCGCCGCCGAGCGGGCCGGCTTCCGCAGCCACACCCTCTACGCCCACACCTACCGGCTGGGCCACTACTACCGGCAGGGCCATCGCTTCCCCGGGCGAAAACCCTTCTGGTGGCTGCTGAAGACGCTGGAATCATGGGTGCGGCCCCGGGCCGTCCGACGCGGGGATTCGATGGTGGACGTGCTCAGGCTGGCCAAGGGCATGGCCGCCTCCGTGGCCACGGATGCCATCGTGCTCCTGCGGAAGTGAGCGGGCCTCAGTTCCCGTCGAACAGGATGCCGGCCACGTCCAGGGCGATCCACGCCAGGTCGGCGGCGATGGACCAGTCACCGCCACCGGCCATCTGGCGCGGGAGCGCGACGCCGGAGGCGGGGTGCACGGGCATGGGCACCGCGGCGCGCCGAGCCTCCTTCAGATCCTCCAGCTCCCGCGCCCGGGCCCGGTCCAGGCCGCCCCGGTCGATGAAGGCCAGGAGCCGCCGCAGCTCGTCCTGATCGAACCAGAGACCGTGCGCCTTGCAGACATCGAGCACCACGCCGGAGCGCTTGGCGTAGTTCACCCGGTTCATGCGCTGGGAGCAGCTCGGGCAGGGACGGTAGACCACGGGCTCCAGCGCGATCACCGGCGGCGCAGCCGGCGCGGGGAGGGCCCCCAGGACGGCTCCCTGGCGCTCGCGGCTCTTCCCCAGGGCCTCGAACACCGCCCGGTCGAGCCACAGCCCGCCGCAGGCCAGGCAGGCCTGGGCGTCCAGATCACCCACGCGACTGGCAGCCAGGGGTTTGGCGCAGGCGGGACACGGTGCGCCGTCGGGGAGCGCGGCGGAACGCGGGGCCAGCTTCGTCCCGCAGGCGGGGCAGTGGCTGGCCGAGAGGGGCGCCAGGGCGAAGCAGGCCGGGCAGGCCACCGTGGCCAGCTGGGCCTGGCAGTAGGGACACTGGGGTGCATCGGACGGCACGGAAGCGCCGCAGCCGGAACAGCGGAGGACCCGACCTTCCATCAGTCCTTCTTCGGCTCGGTGGCGGGTTCTACCTTCGGCATCGCCTCGGCCCCCTCGTCCTTCTTCGATGGCGGGGGTTCGTAGAACCGCTGTTCCGTGAAGCGTGTCCACTGGAAGTAGGTCGAGAGTTTCTGCACCACCACGCGGGCGAAGCCCTTGGCCTCCTCCTCGCGGATCCGGTCGTCGTCATCGCGGTGGCCCACCGGCAGCGGATCCATGGCATCCACCACCTCCACCGGCTCGACGCTCTCCACCCAGAGCGGCTCGGGGTTCCCGGGCTGGACGAGGCGCACCTGGGCCCGCACCACCTGCGGCCGGTAGCCCAGGCGGTCCTGCACGCGCGGACCCTGGTGCATGGCGGCATGGCTGCCCGCCCAGAGGCCCCAGAAGAGACCATCCACGATGCCCCACCCGCGGTTGCCCGAGGCCGCGCTCAGGGCGCCCACGGTGACGCCTGCGGCGACGCCGATGGCGGCGGGGCTCGGCTGGCCCGGCGCCGGCGTGATGTCCCGGATGTCCACCTGCAGCTCCGCGGCGCCGACCGGCGGCTTCACGCCTTCGGGCACCACCACCATGCGGGTGGCGAGCCGGGCCCGCAGGGCCGAGGCGTATTCCTTCTGGAAGCTGTCCTTGTCGGGAAGGCCGGAGGGCATGCTCACGGAAACGGTGACGGGGGCGGGTTTCTGCCGGAACGCTTCGACCTCGGGCCGGGTGCAGCCGAGGACCAGCAGGACGGGGGCGATGGACAACCAGGGAGCGCGCCGCATGGGAGACCTCCGCGCCCAGTGTGGTGCCTGCCCACGGGGTCTGTCCAGGTCCCGGTAGAATGGCGTTCCGAGGCCGCTTCATGCTCATCCTGATGGAAACCCACGCCACGCCCGACCAGGTGAAGGATGTCCTGACACTGCTCGAGGCCTCCGGCATCCGCTGCCAGGTGAACGAGACGCCCGAATCCCTGAGCATCGTGGCGCCCAACGCGTCGCGGGCGCTGAAGCCCGACCGCATCGAGCCCATGGCCGGCGTGCGCCGGGTGGTGCCCATCACCAGCCCCTACAAGCTGGCCAGCGCCGACGCGGTCGCGGGCCGCACGGTGGTGGACGTGCGGGGCGTGCGGATCGGGGGGCCGGAGCTGGCCCTGGTGGGCGGGCCCTGCGGCGTGGAGAGCCGCGAGCAGCTCTTCACAGTGGCCCGCTACGTGGCCGAGGCCGGCGTGAAGCTCCTCCGCGCCGGAGCCTTCAAGCCGCGCACCAGCCCCTACGCCTTCCAGGGCCTGGGTCTGGAGGGCCTGCGCCTGCTGGAGGAGGTCCGCGCTGAGTTCGATCTGGGCATCGTCACCGAGGCCACGGAGGTGGAGACCTTCGACGCGGTGGAGCGCAGCGCCGACATGGTGCAGATCGGCGCGCGCAACATGCAGAACTTCGCCCTGCTGCGCCGCGCTGGCCGCTGCGGCAAGCCCGTGCTCCTGAAGCGCGGTCCCTCCGCCACCCTCGAGGAGTGGCTCTACGCCGCCGAGTACGTGCTGGGTGAAGGCAACCGCGAGGTGGTGCTCTGCGAGCGGGGCATCCGCACTTGGTCCGACCATGCGCGCAACACGCTGGACGTGAGCGTGGTTCCCGCGGCGAAGGCCCTCACCCACCTGCCCGTGATGGTGGACCCCAGCCACGCCACCGGGCGCCGCGACCTCGTCATCCCCTGTGCCCTGGCGGGCGTGGCCGTCGGCGCCGACGGCCTGCTGGTGGAGACCCACTGCCACCCCGAGAAGGCCCTCAGCGACGGTCCCCAGGCCCTGCTGCCCTCGGATTTCATCCGGCTCGTGGAGCGGGCCAAGGCCGTGCACCACGTGCTGCAGGCGCCCAGCCTCACCGGGCTCTGGCTCTAGCCGGCCAGTCGTGACAGACTAGGAGGTTCGGAGTTTCCATGAACGGCCTCGCCCTCGCTCTCCTGATTCTCTTCGGCCTCCTCCTCATTGGGGGGATCCTGCTGCAGCCCGGCACGAAGGGCGGCCTCGGCGCCTCCTTCGGCGGCGGCGGTGCGAACTCGGCCTTCGGCGCCCAGGGCGCGACGCCCTTCCTGTCCAAGGCGACGTACTGGCTGGCGGCGGGCTTTCTCGGCACCACCCTGTTCATCGAGGTGCTGATCATCCGCCAGAACCGCTCGGTGCTCGAGAAGACCACCGACAAGCCCGTGGCCACGGCCCCCGCGCCGGCCGCGCCCGCGCCCCTGCCCATCCCTGCGCCCGCGCCGACGCCCGCGAAGAAGTGACCCGCAAAACGGGTGATTGACCGCGTTCGCGCTTTGAGAGACACTTGACGTTCCACGTTGCCCGCGTGGTGAAATTGGTAGACACGCCATCTTGAGGGGGTGGTGGCCACAAGCCGTAGCAGTTCGAGTCTGCTCGCGGGCACCAAAGAAAAAAGCGCCGGAAACGGCGCTTTTTTCTTTTATCCGGGGGTTCCGGATTGTGCTCTCCGGGGGTTCCGCGCTGCGCGCACACCCCCGGCCCCCCGCGCACGTGCCCGGCGGAGCCGGGCGCGTGCTTTGTCCACCTCCTCCGGAGATTCTGCGCGCCTGGTCCCACCGTTGGCTGAACGGTCTCATTCCAGGCCTCCGCATCCCATCGCCGAACTGATAGCGTCAATCCATGTCCTGGCCTGCTTCCGCTTATCTTCTTGCTCCGCTCTCGCCCTGGTTTGATCGGGTGCGGCGCGTTCTGCCCTGGCGCGCGGCCGACCTGGACCGGCCGCATCCGGATCCCTATGCGGTGCTGGTGTCCGAGCTGATGCTGCAGCAGACGCAGGTGGCCACGGTGGTGCCCTATTTCGACCGCTGGATGGCGCGGTTCCCCACGGCGCGGGCCCTGGCCGAGGCCGACGAGGATTCGGTTCACAAGGCCTGGGAGGGCCTGGGCTACTACCGCCGCGCGCGCTTCCTGCGGGCCTCGGCGGCGGCCGTGGCGGAGCGGGGCTGGCCAGCGGATCTGGAGGGCCTGGGCGCCCTGCCGGGCCTCGGGACCTATACCGCGGCCGCCGTCGGCGCCATCGCCTTCCAGTGGCCCACCCCCGCCCTCGACGGCAACGCCTTTCGGGTGCTCGCCCGCCTGCTGGCGCTCGAAGGCGATCCGAAGGCCCAGGCGAACGCATTGCGGGCCTGGCTCGCGCCCGCCCTCGAGGCCCACGGCCCCTCCCGAATCACCCAGGCGATCATGGAGCTGGGCGCCACGGTCTGCGCGCCGACGCCTTCCTGCGGCGCCTGCCCCCTGGCCGCCCCCTGCGGCGCGCGCCGGGCGGGGCGCACCGGGGAGATCCCCCCGACTGCCGCCCGGGCGAAACCCAAGGCCGCATCACTCTGGCTGGTGGCCTTCCAGGCCCAGGACCAGGTCCTCCTGGTGGCGCCCGCCGCCAAGGGCCTGCTGGCGGGTCTCTGGCGCTGGCCCGCCCTGGAGGCGGACGCGCTGCCTTCCCGGCCCCCTGGTTCCGACGCGCTCCTCGCCTGGCCCGGCTGGACGCAGGTCTACACCCACCGCCGCGAGGCCGTGAGCCCTCTCCTCGTGCCGCTGCCCGCCCCCTTCCCGCCCGCGCCGGGCCACCGCTGGGTGCCCCTGGGCGATCTGGCGGACCTGCCCCTCGGCAAGCGCGACCAGCGCCTGCGGGACCTGCTGGCGCGCCCGGGCCAGCCTCCCCTGGAGGCGCCGGCGGTGGAGGCTCTCGTCAGAGCCTGTGCAGCCCCTTCGGCGTGAGGTTCAGATCCAGGGGGGGAAGCCCCATGTCCCGCAGGGCGGCCTGGGCCACCTCGCGGTGTCCCGTCTTCACCACCAGGAGGCAGCAGCCCCCCCCGCCCGCGCCGCAGGCCTTCATGCCGGCGTACCAGCCCTCGCGGCGGCCCCGGTCGCGCACGGCGCGCATGGCGTCGGTCTCCACGGCCGGCGACATCCGCGCCCGGGCCCGGCCCTCGCGCTCCAGCAGCTCGCCCACCGCCGCCGGGTCCCGCGGCAGCGCCAGGGCCATCTCCGCGGCGAGGCTTCGGATATCCGACAGCGATTGTCGCGTCTGGCCGTCGCCCTCCATGAAGCGCCGGTAGGCCTCCCAGTTCGTCAGGCCCGAATGGTGGGGCTGCCCGGTGTAGAACACCACCAGGTCCGCCAGCAGGCCGGGGTGCGGCTCGAGACGCTCCCAGCGCGGGGCCGGCCCGTCCCAGTGGAGGGCCAGGGCGCCCCCCAAGGCCGCCGGGAAGTAGTCCTGCCAGCCCGTCGGCGTTTGAAGTTCTCGACTTTCCAAGTCGCGCAGAATCGCGATCTTGGAAGCGAGACCTTCACCAGCCTCCTCGCCGAGGGTGGCGCCGAACAGGCCCACGCCGAGGCAGGAGGATACGCCCAGGCCCGAGCCCCGGGGCACGGGGCTGTGGAGGGACACGACGGCCGGCGGGGCGCCGGTGGCATCGAGCACCCGCCAGACCCAGGAGAGCGCTTCCGGCGCTTCCCGGGGCCAGGTTCCGTAGGCCAGGTCCACGCCGAGGTCCCGGCTGGTGATCCGGTGGCCGGCGCCCTCCCGCTCCAGGTCCAGCTCGACCCACAGGTCCACGGCGGCGTTCACCGTGAGGCAGCCGCCCATCATCGCGTAGATGGGCCAGAGGTCCAGCGTCCCTCCGGCGAAGTCCACGCGGACGGGTACGCGCCAGGTTTCCCGCGTCATCTCAGAGGCCGAGGTCGCTCAGTTCCTGCTGCGCCGTGCGGGCCTCCGCGCTGCCCGCAAAGCCGTCCACCAGCTCGCGGAAGGCCTTCACGGCGGCGGGCTTCAGGCCCTGCTTGAGCAGGCACTGGGCCCGCTTGAGCTTGGCCGGCAGAAACTGGGGCGAGGCCGCGTGGTCCCGGATGATCCGGTCGAAGGCCTGCTGCGCCTTGTCGAAGGTCCGCTGATTGTAGTGGCAGAGGCCCAGGAAGAAGAGGGCGTCGGGGCGTTTCTGGCTCTGCGGATAGGTCTTGAGGAAGAGCTCGAGCCCCTCCGCCGCCAGCGGGTAGTTGCCGCGGTTGTAGTCAAGGACGGCCGCGTTGAAGGCGCGCTCGTCTTCGGCGGAGACCGCGGCGGCGGGGGCGTCGGCCGCCGGTTTGGGCGTGTTGCGGGGTTGGCTGTTGAGGCGGTTGTTCAGCACGCGGGTGGTGTCCTGCACCTGGCGGAGGCTCTCCTGGAGGTCCGCCTGGAAGCGCCGGTCCTGGTTCCGGGCCTCGGCGGCGGCCTGCTGGTCGGCCTGGGCGCGCTTGTTGCCCTCCTCCACCGTCTGGCGGAGCTTGAAGACCTCCAGCTTCAGGTCGCCCACCTCCTGCTCCACGCGGCGGAGCTGGTCTTCCGATCCGCAACCGACGAGAAGCAGCGCGGCCGTGGCGACCGTGGCGGGAAGCAGCAAGCGGCGGGCAGGCATGGGAACTCCGGGGCTGGCTCCAGTCTAAATGAAAAAGCGGGAGCCGAGGCTCCCGCTTCCGGTCCTTGCGGACGAACGCTGACTACTTGAGCTTGAACTCGCCGCGGCGGTTCTGGCTCCAGCAGGCTTCCTTGGCTTCGGTGCAGAGGGGCTTTTCCTTGCCGTAGCTGATGGTGGTGAAGCGCGCCTCGTCCACGCCGAGGGTCTTCAAGTAGGCGAGGGCGGCGGCGGCGCGCTTGTTGCCGAGCGCAAGGTTGTACTCGTTGGTGCCGCGCTCGTCGCAGTGGCCTTCGATCTCGACCTTGGCGGCGGGGAAGGCCTTCATGAAGTCGGCGATGCCCTGCAGGATGGCGCGGTCCTTTTCCTTGATCTCGGACTTGTCGTAATCGAAGTGGATGGTCACCAGGGCGGCGTCGGCGGCCTTCTTGAAGGCAGCAGCCTTCTCGGCTTCGGCGGCCTTGCGGGCGGCTTCCTCGGCGGCGGCGCGGTCAGCAGCGGCCTTCGCGTCGGCGGCGGCCTTGTCGGCGGCAGCCTTGTCGGCGGCGGCCTTGTCGGCGGCGTCCTTGTCGGCCTTGGCCTTGTCCCAGCCCTCGTACCAGCCCTGCATCTTGTGCGCGTTTTCCTTGTCGTTCACATAGGGGTTGGTCTCGCGGGCCTTCCCGTCCTTGAACGCCTGCACGCCCTCAGCGAAGGCGGCCTGGGTTTCGGCCTTGATCTGCTCAGCGGTCTTGGGCGGCTTGCAGGCCAGGCTGCCCAGGGTGAGCACGATGGCGGCGGGGACGAGGTAGGTTCCGTATCGCATGGGGTTGTTCCTCCAGGATGGATTTGAGTATAGATGTACGTTACTCAGGGGATTGCCATTATTTTTCACCGGCCGCGGAGCCAGCGGGGGCTCTGGCAGCCTCCGAGCTCCGACATCCGGAGGATCTGGCGGCCCGAGAGGTCGGTGGTGAAGAGCTGGGAAGGGCCGAAGCGATTGCTGGTAAACACCAGTCTGCGCTCATCCGGCGACCAGGCGGGGGATTCGGAGGTGCTCACGCCGGTGGTGATCTGGTAGGCCTTTCCCTCCCCCAGCTTGTAGATGAAAAGGTCGAACTTCCCCTCGAACCTGGAGACGTAGGCCACCATGGCGCCGTTGGGGCTCCAGGACGGACTGGCGTTGTAGAGCCCCTCGGTGGTGAGCTTCCGGAGGTTCGAGCCGTCATCCTGCATGAGGAACACCTGCGGGCCGCCTTCGCGGTCGGAGGTGAAGGCCAGCTGCGTGCCCGCGGGATTCCAGCTGGGCTCGGTGTTGATGCCGTTGCCGTCCGTCAGGCGCCGGGCCCGGCCGGTGGCGAGGTCGAGCACCATGATGTCGCTGTTGCCCCGGCGGTCGCCCTGCACGAAAGCCAGCCGCTTGCCGTCCGGAGACCAGGCGGGGGAAGACACCAGGCCACCGCCACCGCCCGCAGGGTAGAGCTTCTCGTGGGGGCCGTCCTTGCGCCGCTGGCCCCAGATCTCCGGGGCACCGCCCTTGTAGGTCACGTAGGCCAGGCGCCCGTCCCCGGCCACCGTGGGTGAGAGGGTGAGGCTGCCGTGGCGGGTGAGGGGGATGAGACCCGCGCCGTCCCGGTCCACCTGGAAGATCTCCTTCACGCCCGGCGAGACCTGGCGCACGAACACGATGCGGCTGGAGGCCACGCCCTTCTCGCCCGTGAGGCGGCCCACCAGGTCGTCGGCCAGGTAGTGGGCCAGGTAGCGCACAGGGACGATCTTGTTGGCGTTGTAGGTGCGGGTGAACACGCCCTTCTCCGCGGCCGTATCGAGGGCGGTGGCTTCCAACTGCAGGTCGCCGTTGGCGGCGCGGGTCAGCTTGGTGCTCAGGAGCCACTGGGCCCCGGCTTCGCGCCAGGCCTTTGTCGGGGCGCCGTCCGCCGGCAGCCGCTCCTGCAGCATGGCGATGACGCCCGTCTCATCGAGATCGCGCCTCAGCACCGCCGTGAACTCGGTCCCGACCGTGGCTTCGTCGAGGCCGGAAACCTTCGGGGAGGTCATGGCCAGCACCAGCTTCGCACTGCTGGTGGCGCTCAGGACCACCTCGGTCTGCTGGGCGGCGAGGCCCGCGCCCAGGAAGACTGCGAGGGCGCAAAGGAAGGTCCGAATGAGAAATCGCGGCATGACAGCTCCGGGCCTGGGGGGAACTTCAGGTTATCAGATCGGCGTCCGGGAACGCTTCCGCCGGCCCCGCGAGCCGCTCGATCAGCGCGCGGTTCCTGGGCGGAACGGCCATCCGGGCCATCTCCCGCGGCGTGAACCAGCCCCAGGCGAGCGGCGCGTGCGGAGCCGCTTCTGTCGTCACCTCGAAGGGGTGGAGACGCACCGGCCCCTCGAGGACGGGCCAGGGGCGGGCGTCCAGAAGGTCCACCCCCACCTCCTCCCGGACCTCGCGGCGCAGCGCGTCGACCAGCGCCTCGCCGGGGCCGGCCTTGCCGCCGGGGAACTCCCAGAGGCCCGGAAGCACGGGGTTCGCGGGGTCCCGCCGCTGGAGGAACCAGCGGTCGCCCCGCCGGATCAGGGCGAGGACGACCTCGGTCATTCCGGTTCCCCGGGGAG
>JAFJUR010000208.1 GCA_017859995.1 Holophagaceae bacterium
AAGCTTTTGCCGGGTTTCCAGGCGATCCAGCAGGTCGTCCGGAACCTTCAGGCCGCCGCGTCCCGTGCCCAGCCGAAGTCCCGGCTTGTGGGCGCCGTGGTAGTCGCTACCGCCCGTGACCACCATGCCGAGCCGCGCAGCCAGCCTCACGAAGTAGGTCTGCTCGGAGGCGCGGTATTCGCCGTAGTAGCCTTCCAGCCCTTCGATGCCCTGGGCCTGCAGGTCGGCCATGGCGTCGTCCCAGGGGAACCCGCCGCCGGCGAACCGGCCTGGGTGGGCCACCACAGGCACGCCGCCGGCTTCCCTGATCCAGCGGGTGGCTTCCGAGGGGCTCAGCTCCTGCCGGGGCACGAAGCCGGGGCAGTCGTCGCCGATGAGCCGCTCGAAGGCCTCGGGCGCGCGGCGCACGAACCCGCGGGCGGCCAGGGCCTTGGCGAAGTGGACCCGGGACAGCAGGGGGGTGTCCGAGTGGGCCTGCACGTCCTCGAGCGTGATGGGGCAGCCCAGCTCGGCCAGCCGCAGGATCATCCGGCGGTTCCGGTCCTCGCGGCGCAGGCGGAGTTCCGCCAGCCGCTCCTGGAACCGCGCATCGGCGGGATCCACCAGGAGGCCGAGCACGTGCAGGGAGCGGCCCAGGAAGTGGCAGCTGAGCTCCGTGCCCACGAGCAGGCGCACCTTCACCCGGGGCTGCATGGCCAGGAAGTCCGGGATGCCACCGAGGGTGTCGTGGTCCGTGAGGCAGAGCGCGCTGAGCCCGGCCTGATCGCCGAGCAGGGCCAGGGTCTCGGGCGTGTCGGTGCCGTCGGAGTGGAGGGTGTGGCAGTGGAGGTCGATCACGGGTCAGGAGGCCGGAGGGGAAAGCGACTTGTTCGCGCGGTAGAGGGCCGCCAGGAGGAGCGCCACGGCCTGGAACAGCTCGGGCGGGATGAGCTTGTCCACATCCAAGGGCTCAAGGGCGGCCAGGAGGTCGGGATCTCTCGTGACCGACACGCCGTGCTGTTTCGCCAGTTCCAGGATGCGTTCGGCGAGAAGCCCCTGGCCCTTGGCGACCAGCCGCGGAGCGACGTCCGGGGCGGGAGGATCCGGGGCGGGCCGCTGGACGAGCCATGGTCCCTTGTCAGCTGGAAGTCGCTACTGGACGAAGTTGGAAGCGCTCTGGGCGTCGTCCGCGGGCTCATCCATGGCCAACCGGCGGAACAGCTTCACGTCAGCCAGGGAGAGGATGCTCATGTAGGAGAAGCCGCTGAAGAAGAGCCAGAGGAAGGGCACGGAGGCCCACTTGCGGATGTAGATGGCCACCAGCACCGCGCCGAAATAGTAGATGGCGAAGCCCAGCTCCAGGAAGGTCATGAGGCTCTTGGGCACCTTGTAGGCCCGCTTGGTGACGGTCTTGCCGCTGGCATCCACCCCGTACTTGGGCGTGCGCTTGAATTCCTTGTCGTCCGTGAAGAAGCCTTCCAGCACAGCCTTGGCCTGGTTCAGGGCGAGGCCGATGCCGAGGCCCATGAGGCCGGGGATGTATTTGAGGCGCTTGGTCCAGCCGGTGTTGTCCGTGAGCTCCTTCTGCGAAAGCCCGAAGTAGAGGCCCACGCTGACGGCGTTCAGCAGGAAGAAGGGGCCGTCGGTGAGGAGCAGGATGTGGATGGGCGTGCCAGCCCGGAAGATCATGGCGGGCACCATGATGATGGAGAGCACCACCATCAGCATGTAGTTGCAGTTGGCCGTGAGGTGGAACCAGCACTCGAGCTTGGTGTGGAGGCTCTCGTTGGACTTCCAGATGGTGGTCATGAGCTTGCGGATGACCTGGGCGTTGCCCTTGGCCCAGCGGTGCTGCTGGCTCTTGAACGCGTTGACTTCGACGGGAAGCTCCGCGGGCACCACCAGATCCTTGAGGTAGACGCCCTTCCAGCCCTTGAGCTGGGCCCGGTAGGAGAGATCGGCGTCCTCGGTGATGGTGTCGTGCTCCCAGCCACCGGCGTCGGCGATGGCCGACACCCGCCACATGCCGGCGGTGCCGCTGAAGTTGAAGAAGGCCTTGGAGCGGTGGCGGGCCGTGTGCTCGAAGACGAAGTGGCCGTCGAGCAGGATGGCCTGCACCTGCGTCAGGAGGGAGAACTCGCGGTTGAGGTGGGCCCAGCAGCCCTGCACGAAGGCCACTTTGTCATCAGCGAAATGGGGCACAGCCTTGCGGAGAAAGTCCTCCGTGGGCAGGAAGTCGGCGTCGAACATGGCCACGAGCTCGCCCTTGGCCACCTTCAGGCCCTCGGACAGCGCGCCGGCCTTGAAGCCCGTGCGATCCGTCCGGTGGAGGTAGTGGATGTCGAAGCCCAGGGCCTTGTAACGGTCCACCACGGCGCTGGCCACCTTGACGGTCTCGTCGGTGGAATCGTCGAGCACCTGGATCTCGAGCTTCTCCTTGGGCCAGTCCATCTTCACGACGTGGTCCATGAGCCGCTCGATGACGTTCATCTCGTTGAACACGGCCAGCTGCACCGTGACCACGGGGAGGTAGCTCGCGTCGCCCTTGGGCTGCGGCACGTCCTTCTTGTGGCGGTAATAGAGCAGCAGCATCCAGAGGCGGTGCGCCCCGTACACGCTCAGAATGGAGAGGAGCGTGAAGTAGGTGACGAGCACGACGGTTCTGATGACTTCCATCACGGAATAGACCCCCCACAGCCCGGGTCAGCGGGCCTGCTTTATTCTGCCAGGGGTTCTGGGAAAATCCATGAAAAACCTAACAATCTGCCGACTCCATTCCGATGGGTCCGGTAGGATGGCAAGCATGGGCGATCTAGACAACCTCAACCTCCCCAAAACCATCGGCCGCTACCAGGTGCTGCGCCTGCTCGGCTCGGGAGCCATGGGGAGCGTGGTCCTGGCTGAGGATCCCCGGATCAAGCGGAAGGTGGCCATCAAGCTCATGAAACTGGATGGCGTCAAGACGGAAGCCGACCAGCATGAGTATCTTGCGCGGTTCCAGCGGGAGGCGGAGGTCTCCGGCCTGCTGAACCACCCGGGCATCGTGGCCATCTACGACGTGGGCGAGGAAGAGGGCTACGGCCCCTTTCTGGCCATGGAATACGTGTCCGGGCGGCCCCTCGACGCGATCATGAAGGCCGGGCCGGCCCTCGCCACCAAAGAAAAGCTTCGGATCGCCGCGAGTCTGGCAGACGCCCTGGACCATGCGCATGCCAAGGGCATCGTCCACCGGGACGTGAAGCCCGGCAACGTGATGGTGGGGGATGACGGCCGGACAAAGCTGATGGATTTCGGCATCGCCAAGCGGGAGGACGCCAGCCTCACCCAGACTGGCACCTTCCTGGGCACCCCGAGCTACGCCAGCCCCGAGCAGATCCGCGAAGGCACCGTGGACAGCCGCTCCGACATCTTCAGCTTCGGGGTGATGGTCTTCGAACTCATGAGCGGCCAGTCGCCGTTCCCTGGCACCTCCATCAACACCATCCTCTACCGCATCGTCAACGAGCCGCCCATCGAGGTGCAGCCGCCGGTGCTCGGCATCCTCCCCGAAGGCTGGCGCCGGGTCTTCGGCCGGGTGCTGGCCAAGCGCCCCGAGGAACGCCACGCCACCTGCATGGCCTTCGTGAAGGACCTGCTGGACGCCGTGGTCGAGCTGGGCAAGGAGGAGCGGCGCGAGCTCCTGGGCCTGATGCACATGAGCGGCGAAGCGCCCCTGCCGGAGATCGTCTCCACCTCCTTCGACGAGACCATGGTGGTGGCCCGGCCTGAACCCCGGAAGGCCGGCTGGCCCTGGATCGCCGCGCTGGTTCTGGCCGTCGTGGCCGGCAGCGGCTGGTTCTTCCTGAAGGGACCCAAGGGCACGCGCCTCCAGATCGACTCCCAGCCCTCGGGCGCCAAAGTCTTCGTCAACGACCTGGCGGTGGGCACCACGCCCATGAACCAGCCCCTGGCCCCCGGCGACCATCTGCGGCTCGAGCTGAAGGGGCACCAGCCCATCCGCTACGACTTCAAGCCCGGCGAGGCGCCACCCACCTTTCCCCTCCAGCCCATCATCACTGAGGAACTGGTGGATTCCGTGCCGCAGGGCGCCACGGTGGTGCTGAATGAGAAGCCCCTGGAGGGCGTGACGCCCCTGCGGATCCGCTGGAACCAGGGACAGTCCCACCGCCTGACCCTCACCCGGGAAAGGCTCGGCTATGCCGCGGATTTCGGCCTGGGCGAAGTTCCGGGCGGCCGCGTTTTCGAACTCAAGGAAGCCACGACGGCGGAGACCCGCCAGGAGCCGGCCCTGGATCCCAACGCGCCGGGGAGCCTCAAGCTGGCCGGGGGCTTCAGCGTCCGCGTCAAGGTGGACGGGAAGGACCACGGCGAACTGAGTCCCGGGTCGAAGCTCCCGGTCCCGCCCGGCTCACACAAGCTGGAGCTCAGCAGCGCGCGCCACTTCTACAAGGATGGCCGGACCGTTTCCGTGGCCGCCGGCCAGATCGTGCCGCTGACCGTGCCCGGTCTCGCCACCCTAGGCGTCGAGACCTTCCCCGGCACCGGCAAGGTGCTCGTGGATGGCCAGGACACCGGCATCGAAAGCGACGGCAGCACCGTCCAGGTCGCCCTGGGCCGCCACACCGTCACCGTCAGGGGCGCCAAAGGCAGCAAGTCCGAAACCGTCGACCTCACCGGCAACAAGAACCTGCGCTTCCCCCTGTAGTCACACCCACCCTAGGGGGTTCTCCGCACGGGTGGGCGCAGCAAGCAAAATCCCGGCTCCGCCGGGATTTTGCGCGGGGGCCAGGGGGTGCGCGCAGCGCGGAGTCCCCTGACAGCATCCAGAGAGTCACGGCTCCGCCGGGCCGAGCGCGGGGGCCAGGGGGTGTGCGCGCAGCGCGGAACCCCCTGACAGCATTTGGTTGGGGAGGAAGGATTCGAACCCTCGGTACGCAGGATCAAAACCTGCTGCCTTACCACTTGGCTACTCCCCAGGCGCAAAGGCAAGCATAGCGCGG
>JAFJUR010000209.1 GCA_017859995.1 Holophagaceae bacterium
CCTGGTGCCCCAGGAGATGAAGGCCACCTGGCCCGGCATCCAGATCAGCCACGACTTCGACGCCGTCATCCCCGAGCAGGACGCCATCATGATGCTCCGCGCTCAGTTCGAGCGCGGCACCGGCGCCTACATCCCCGGCCAGGGCGAGTACAGCCGCTTCTTCCAGCTCAACCCGGCCCGCATGAAGCGCGCCAAGAAGGATGTCGTGGTGCTGCACCCGGGCCCCATCAACCGCGGCCTGGAGATCACCAGCGACGTGGCCGACGGACCCAACAACCTCATCCTCGACCAGGTGACCAACGGCGTGCCGGTGCGCATGGCCGTCCTCTACCTGCTGTCGAACCCCCACGGCGAGCAGGTGCCGTGAGTGCGCCGGTCGAAGTCCTCTCCCGCCTGCTCTGGATCCGGGATACGGCGGCCCTGCCCGATCAGGCCCTGGCCGACCAGCTGGGCCTGGAATCCAAGGCCCTGACGGCCCTGGTGCAGGCCCACCCGGAGCGGTTCCACGAGGCCCTGGTCTTTTCGCTCACCGCCGAGGAGCGGCAGAAGATCCCGGCCGCGCCGGTGCTGGCCTTCACCGAGGCCGGCGCGGCCCTCCTGACGGGGCTGCTCCCGGGGAAGGAGCCCGCCCTGCTGCGGCTGCTGCCCGCCTTCGCCGAGGCCCGCCACGTGCTCACCGCCCAGGCCGAGCTGTCGGCCCGGGTGACGTCGCTTGAACAGAAACTGGACTTGGTGATGAAGGCGCTGCAAGGCGAAGAGGATGGCGACACCCACGCCGAGCGGCCCATCGGCTTCGTGCCCGAGGACCTCCCCAAGGGCCTGAAAGCCAGACAACGCACGGCGAAAAAGGGATGAACCAAGCCATGATCCAGGGCCCCATCACCCTCCTCATCCTCGACGGCTTCGGCGATGGGCCCCGCAACCCCTTCGACGCCACGTTCCTGGCCGCCATGCCCCGCTTCAACGCCCTGCGGAAGACCTACGCCACCACCCAGCTGCAGACCAGCGGCGAGGCCGTGGGGCTGCCGGACGGGCAGTTCGGCAATTCCGAGGTGGGACACATGAACCTCGGCGCGGGCCGGGTGGTCTGGCAGGAGCTCACCCGCATCGACGCCGCCATCCGGCGCGGCACCTTCCGCGAGAACCCCGCCATGGCCGGCCTGCTGGCCGACCTCAAGGCTTCGGGCAAACGCCTGCACCTGCTGGGCCTGGTGAGCGACGGCGGCGTCCACAGCCATCAGAACCACCTGGTGGCCCTGGCCCAATGGGCCCAGGCCGAAGGCGTCCCCACCACCATCCACGCCATCACCGATGGCCGCGACACCGGTCAGAAGAGCGCCGACGGCTACCTGCAGTGGCTCACCTTCCAGCTGCGGGACTGCCCCCTGGTGACCCTCGGCTCCGTCTGCGGCCGCTACACCGCCATGGACCGCGACAAGCGCTGGGAGCGCACGGAACAGGCCTGGCGGCTCTACGTGGACGGAGAAGGCGCCCAGCAAGCCCCCGACGCCCTGGCCGCCATCGCCGCGGCCTATGGTCGGGGCGAAACCGATGAATTCGTGGCCCCCACCCGCCTGGACGCCTTCCATCCCATCGCGGACGGCGACGGGGTGCTGTTCTTCAACTTCCGCGCCGACCGGGCCCGGCAGCTGTGCCACGCCCTGGTGCATCCGGCCTTCGCAGGCTTCGCCCCGAAGCACCGCCCGGCGGTGAAGCTGGTGACCTTCACCGCCTACGACGGCGAGCTGGATCCCTACGTCGCCGTGGCCTATCCGCCCCAAGTCCTCGACCACATCCTCGGGGAACTGGTGAGCGCCCAGGGCTGGCCGCAGTTCCGCACCGCCGAGACCGAGAAATACGCCCATGTGACCTACTTCTTCAACGGGGGCCGCGAGGTGCCCTTCGAGGGCGAGGCGCGCCGCCTGGTGCCCTCCCCCAAGGTGGCCACCTACGACCTGCAGCCCGAGATGAGCCTGGCGGACGTGAGCGACGGCCTCGAGAAGGCCATCCGCTCGGGCCAGTACCGCCTGCTGGTGTGCAACCTGGCCAACCCGGACATGATCGGCCACACGGGGGACCTGGCCGCGGCCATCATCGCCTGCGAGGCCGTGGACGCCGCCGTGGGCCGCATCGCCGACGCCACCCTGGCCATGGGAGGCGCCCTCTTCATCACCGCCGACCACGGCAACTGCGAGTGCATGCGCGACGAGGGCGGCAACCCCCACACCAGCCACACCCTGAATCCCGTCCCCGCCGTGCTGGTGGCCAAGGGTTTCGAGGCCCGCCAGCTCCGCGCGGGCGGTGCGCTCCGGGACGTGGCGCCCACCCTGCTCAAGCTCTTCGGACTGGACCAGCCCAGTACCATGGACGGCATCAGCTTGTACTGACGGATGTCCATGACCAGCAGCAGCCAAGCCACTCCGGTGACGCCCGCGACCTTCGCGCGCGGAATGCGTATCTTCCTGGTGGTGTTCAACCTGCTGATCGTCACCTTCGCAGCCTGGGCCTTGATCCAGGCCCGGCAGCATGAGGTGGCCAGGGCGGAGGTCGCCACCAACAACCTCGCCCAGGTGCTGGAGCAGAGCATCAAGGGGACCCTCCGTCAAATCGACCTGGTGCTGCTCTCGATCAAGGACCAGGTCGAGCACACGCCCGGCGGCGCGCGAAACCCAGCCATGGGGCCCTTCACCGCCACCCGGTTCGGCCGCCTGGGCATGCTCGAGGCCCTTCGCCTCACGGACGCCGAAGGCCGCGTCCTCCAGGGCGTCCCTTCCGATGTCCGGTCAGGGTTGGGCGACCAGGCCTTCTTCAAGGCCCTGAAGGCGGACCCCCAGACCGGCCTCGTCATCTCCCATCCAGCGCGGCTGGCCCAGAACGGTGGCTGGGCCCTCATCCTGGCCCATCGGCTGAACGCTCCCGACGGCTCCTTCGCCGGGGCGGTCTGCGCCACCCTCGCCATCGACCAGCTCGCCCAGACCATGGCCCTGGTGGATGTCGGAGAGGGTGGCTCGGTGTCCCTGCGGGGCCAGGACCTCGGGCTCCTGGCGCGCTACCCCAGCTTCCGGGGCCAGGACCAGATGGTGGGCGATGCCCAGGTCTTCGGCGACTACCTCACCGCCGCGACCGGGCAGGCCCCCACCGCCCACTTCACGGCCGTGTCCGTCCTTGATGGCGACCGCCGCACCTACACCCTGCGCAAGCTGGATTCGCCGCGTTTCTACATCCTGGTGGGGTTCTCCGAGCGCGACTACCTCCGCGCCTGGCGGCACCAGGCGCTATTCGCCGCGGCCGCCGTGACCGCGCTGGTGGGGCTCACCCTGGCCATGGGGTGGCTCGCGCGCTCCGCCTGGCTGCGACAGTTGGGCGACCAGGCGCGCCTGGCCGCCCAGGAAGCCAAGTACCGCCTGCTCGCCGAGAACGCCACGGACCTCATCTGGTCCATGGATCCCCAGGGCCGCCTCACCTACGTCAGCCCATCCATCCTCCGGCAGCGCGGATGGACCCAGGAGGAGTTCCTGGCGCTCGATCCCGAATTCCGGGCCGTTTCTGGCGCGGGCGCCCGATCCATGCAGGCACGGATCGCCGCCGCCCCCTCGCTTCCCCCGGGATCCCAGCCGTTCGACGATGAACTGATCGAGGCCACGGTGCGGTGCAAGGATGGCCGGGAGATCGAGGTGGAGGCCCAGTACCGGCTCGTGTGGTCCGAGGACGGACGTTTGCTGGGGTTCCAGGGCGTCACCCGCGACGTCACCGAGCGCAAGCGGCTGGAAGCGGAGCGGGAGGATCTGATCCAGGAGCTGACCAAGGCGCTGGCCGACGTGCGCCAGCTCAGCGGCATGCTGCCCATCTGCAGCCAGTGCAAGAAGGTCCGTGACGATCAGGGGTACTGGAACCAGATCGAGACCTACCTCTCCGAGCGGACCGAGGCCACCTTCACCCATGGCGTCTGCCCCGACTGCGCGCGGCGCTTCCGGGAGGACATGCAGGCGCGCCGCGCCCGGAAGGACGAGGGGGAAGAT
>JAFJUR010000096.1 GCA_017859995.1 Holophagaceae bacterium
GCGGATCCGGGCGAGGCCCTCCGTCGCGTCCAGGGTGCCGCCCCGCACCTGCCGCGCCGCGAAGAGGATGCGGATGCTGTAGGCGTCGGACACGATCTTGAGCTGACGCACGGGCACCATGCGCTGCTGGAAAAGCCGGAGCGCCTGCTGTTCCTCCTCGTGGAGGACGCCGAGCAGGATCAGCGCCAGCCCCGCCAGGATTGCCGCCACGACGCTGTAACCCAGCCAGAGCTTGGCGGCGATGCGGATCCGGCTGAGGAGCGCGGCCATGCGTCATCCCCTGGAGAGTCCCCGGGCCGATTGCACGTCGAGGGAGCCATGCGGACCGGTCCGGGGAGAGGAACTTGCTGGGTGAATCATGACGGGGCCCCATCCCCTCCGCAATGATCCGGTCCCGCCAGGCCTAGAATCTTCCAGGCGCCAGCCGCGCCGCACGGGAGCCCGCCATGGTCGTCACCCTCGACCTCCGATTGAGGATCCGGATCCAGGGAGAGATCGCCATGGGACCTGGGAAGGCCGCCCTGTTGGAAGCCATCCAGCAGACCGGGTCCATCAGCGCCGCCGCGCGCCAATTGACGATGAGCTACAGCCGCGCCTGGCAGCTGGTGGACACCATGAACCGCTGCTTCCGGGCACCCCTTGTCCAAACCCTCCGGGGTGGCTCGAGCCGCGGCGGCGCCGAGGTGACCCCGGCTGGCCAGGAGGCGCTGCGTCAGTACCGCCGTCTGGAGGCTTGCGCCTGCGCCGGCATTCAACCGCATCTGCCGGCCTTCGAAGCCTGCCTGGTCCCCGAAACAGCCGTTTGACGTGACTGGATTCCGATATATTCTCAAGAATATAGCGGCCTCTCGCCGCGCGAGGACCGCCATGAAGCGCTTTCCACGACTGTTCCTCCTCCTCGCCCTGTTCTGGCAGGGCCTGACGGCCCCGTGCGCCCCGCCCCGGCCCCTCGCCATCGCCGCCGCCGCCGACCTGCAGTTCGCCATGGTGGAGATGAAGGCGGCCTTCCTCCAGGCCCGGCCCGACATCGAGGTGACGGTCACCTACGGCTCCTCGGGGAATTTCTACGCGCAGCTGGCGAACAAGGCGCCCTTCGACCTCTTCCTGTCGGCGGACCTGAGCTATCCGAAGAAGCTGGTGGAGGCCGGCCTGGCCGATGCGGCCACGGAGTTCCGCTACAGCCGGGGCCACCTCGTGCTGTGGGTGCCCAGGGATTCGCCCATTCCCGTGGAGGAACTGGGCATGAAGGCCCTGCTGCACCCCGCCGCCCGGCGGGTGGCCATGGCCAATCCCCGCTTCGCGCCCTACGGCCGCGCCGCCGAGGCCGCCCTCGTCACCTACGGGCTGCAGGACACCGTGAAGCCGCGGCTGGTCTTCGGCGAGAACATCAGCCAGACCGCCCAGTTCGTCCAGACGGGCGCGGCCGACATCGGCATCATCGCCCTCTCCCTCGCCAAGGCCCCGGCCATGGCCGCCACGGGCCGACTGTGGGCGGTGCCCGAAAGCGCCCATCCGCCGCTGGACCAGGGGGGCGTCATCCCCAACCATGCAGAGCACCGCGTCGAGGCCCTGGCCTTCCGGGACTTCATGCGGTCGGCGAAGGGAGTCGAGATCCTGCGGCGGTTCGGCTTCGTGGTGGACGGCCGCTGATGCCGGGCATGGACTGGGAGGCCATCCGCCTCAGCCTCTCGCTGGCCGCCCTCACCACGGCCGCGCTGCTGCTGCTCGGCCTGCCCCTGGCCTACTGGCTCGCCTTCTCGCGGTGGCGCTGGAAGTTCCTCGTGGAGTCGGTGGTGGCCATGCCCCTGGTGCTGCCGCCCACCGTGCTGGGCTTCTACCTGCTCATGGCCATGGGTCCCCGCAGCCCCCTGGGCCGGGCCTGGGAAGGCCTCTTCGGCCACACCCTGCCCTTCTCCTTCGAAGGCCTGCTGCTCGCCTCGGTGCTCTACAGCCTGCCCTTCATGATCCAGCCCCTGGCCGCGGCCTTCGCCTCCGTGGACCGCGGGCTGATCGAGGCCTCCTGGTGCCTGGGCGAATCCCGGCTCCGCACCTTCCTGCGGGTGATCGCGCCGCTCTCCTGGGCCGGCATCCTCACCGGCGTCGTGCTCGCCTTCGCCCACACCCTGGGCGAGTTCGGCGTGGTGCTCATGGTGGGCGGCAACCTGCCGGGCCGCACCCGCACCGTGAGCATCGCCATCTACGACCAGGTGCAGGCCATGGAGTACGGGCCCGCGGCCCGCACGGCGGCGCTGCTGCTGGGGGTCTCCTTCCTGGTGCTGGCCTTCACCTACGCCCTGCGGCGCCACCAGAGGAAGCCGTGGACGCTCATCTGATCGCCGACGCCGAGCGCACCTACCCCGACGGCACCACCATCGAGGCCCGCTTCGAGGTGCCGGGGCCGGGCTTTTCCGTGACTGTGCTCTTCGGCCCCTCGGGCTCGGGCAAGACCACCATCCTCCGCCTGCTGGCGGGGCTTGAGCGCGTCAGCAGAGGCACCATCAGGTTCGGCGACGCGGTCTGGTCCGACGCGGGCACCCACCTGCACCGCCCCCCCCAGGCCCGGGACCTCGGCTTCCTGGCCCAGGCCTACCACCTTTTTCCGCACCTCAGCGTGGCCGCGAACCTGGGCTACGGGCTCGCGGCGCTCAGCCCCCAGGCCCGGTCCGCCCGGGTGCAGGAGCTGCTCGACCTCCTCGACCTCCAGGGCCTCGAGCACCGCCACCCCGGCGAGCTCTCCGGCGGGCAGCAGCAGCGGGTGGCCCTGGGCCGGGCGCTGGCCCGCAAGCCCCGCCTGCTGCTGCTCGACGAACCCCTCTCAGCCCTGGACCGTCCCTCCCAGCTGCGGCTCCGCAAGGAGCTGCGCGAGCTGCTGCGCAAGCTGGACATCCCCACCGTGCTGGTGACCCACGACCGCGCCGAGGCCCTCCAGCTGGGCGACCGGCTGGTGGTGCTGGACCGGGGGCGGATCTGCCAGAGCGGCGACATCCAGCAGGTCTTCGACCGCCCCACCGATCCCGCCGTGGCGGCCATCCTGGGCGTGGAGACCGTGGTGCGAGGCCGCATCGAATCCATCGTGGACGGCATGGCCACCCTCGCCGTGGGCACTGCGCGCCTTCTCGCCGCTGATCCCGGCGGCCTGGGCTGGGAGGTCTTCGTCTGCATCCGCGGCGAGGACGTGGCCGTGGAGCGGGGCTGCGGGCCCGGCGCCGAGTCCACCGCCCGGAACCGTCTGCCCGCCAGGATTCTCGCCCTGCATCCCGAAGGCCCCCTCGTGCGGCTCGCCCTGGACGGCGGCTTCCCCCTGGAGGCCCTCGTCACCCGTCAGGCCTGTCAGGACCTCGGGTTGGCGGAGGGGGACCAGGTGTGCGCCGTCCTCAAGGCCGCCGCCGTGCACCTGATTCCGCACGACTGAGCGTCGGATCGACTAGCGGCCGTACCGCGCCGGCTCCGCCTCGCCCTTCTCCACCCGAGCGAGGATGCCCTCCAGGCGCTTGCGGTACTCGGCGTCCTTCTCCTTCGCCAGGATGCCCTTGAGGATGGCCGTGTGGGCCGCCTTCAGGGCCTCCTCGGCAGGCACGGCCACATCGGGTTTCACGCCCACGTGCTCCCAGTTCGTGCCGGTGACGGGATTGACGGCCCGACCTGTGGGGATGAAGGCGATGAAGCCGTGACCCAGGGCCACCGCGTGGCCGGGGTTCGCCCCGCCGCCGGTCACCTCGCCCACCAGGGTGGCGCGCTTCTGCGTCTGGAAGTCGTAGGCGCACTCCTCGCCGCCGGAGAAGGTGCGCCTGGCCGTCAGCACGTAGACCGGCCGCGTGTAGCGCACCGCCACGGGGCTGGTCCAGTACTGGCGCGTGGCGTTCTTGGGCCGGTTGTAGATGGAGTTGAGGTGGCGCACGTCGCCTTCCGCGAAGAAGTGGCTCACCAGGAAGGCCACGCTCTCGGGATCGCCACCGCCGTTCTGGCGCAGGTCGAGGATGAGGGCCTCGGTGCCCGAGAGGATCTGCAGAGCCGCCGTGAAGGCGGGGCCCACGAACTCTGTGGGGCCGAAGCCCCGGATGTCCAGGTAGCCCACGTTGCCCGGCAGCTGCTCCACCTTCGCGATGCCGAAGGCCCGGCGCGCCGACTGCTGGCGGGCCTCCGCCACCTCCGCCGGGGTGGGCACATGGTCTTCATCCTCATCCCGGGGGTTGAAGGCGGGATCGAAGCGCACGCGGAAGTGGCCGTCCTTCCCCAGCTCCCGCAGATCCTTCGACAGGGCCTCGGCGAAGGCCTTCGGGGTGTCCGCCTGGTCGTACGCGCCCGCCGCCGCCTTGGCGACCAGGGCCTTGCCGACGCTGTCGGCCACGTCGGGAAACACGTACTGGGCCTTGAGGGAGGTGGCCAGCCCCGCCACCACCGCCTTCCGCTGGGCGGGCGTGAGGGGGGCCGGCGGGGCCTCCTGGGCCTGGAGGGTGACGACGAGCGCGGGCAGGACGAGCAGGGCGCGAAGACGCATGGAACCTCCGGGATGTGCTTCCAGGTTTCGCCGAGAGTCCCCGTGCGTCTAGCCGGCAGGCTGCCGGATGTCCGGCGAAGTGCCGGAGTTGACGGCTGGCCTCACGGGACCACGCGCCGGATCCAGGCGGGCCCGTGGTCCGCCCCCGGGTGCGGGATGCGCCGGATCTCCGTACCGGCCGCGGCGCGGACGAAGATGTCGTACTCGCCGGCCACCTGTCCCGTGAAGGCGATCCAGGCGCCATCGGGCGACCAGGCGGGGGAATAGGCGAGCCCCTCGAACTCGAAGAAGCCGGGAGACCCTCCCGCGGCGCTCAGGAGGCCGATCCGCGCGTCCGACGTCGAGATGCGCTGGAAGGCGATCCACTGGCCGTCGGGGGACCAGGTGGGGAAATAGTCTCCATGCTGGGGGCTGGTCTCCGTCAGCTGGCGGAGCTGGCTGCCGTCGGCGTTCATCACCCAGAGGGCCGGGCTGCCGGAGCGATACGACGTGAACGCCAGGCGGGTTCCGTCGGGGGACCAGGCGGGCGTCACGTCTGGCGAGACCAGGGGCTCGCCGGCCCCGCGCGGCGTGAGGTTCCGGCGGTTCGCGAGGCTGCGGCCGACCACCTCCGCCACGAAGATGTCGCCGTCCGGATCCTCCAGCTGCGAATGGAAGGCCAGACGCCGGCCGTCTGGGGACCAGGCACCTTCGCGCTCCGCCGGGGTGCCGACCGGGGAGAGCGGCACCGCCGGCTGGCTCAGGTCCTCGATCAGCATGAGCTGGGACGGAACCTGGTCCGTGGGGAGGCTGGCGAAGACGATGGCCCGGCCGTCGGGGCGGGCGTTGGGCCGGGTGCCCGCGTACCCGATGCCGAGCACCTGCGGCGCCCGGCCATCCAGGCTGGCCCGGTAGAGCTGGCGCATGCCCTCTGCGTCCACCCCGTCGAACACCAGGTCGTACGCCACGGCGGGAGGCGGCGGCGCGGCGCTCTGGCCGCCGCCCCCCCCGCACCCCAACCCGGCCTGAAGCAGGAGGGCGCCGGCGATCAGGGCTCCTGCGATCCGGCGGCGCCTCATCGGATCACCGTCGCCGTCAGGGCCAGAACCTTGTCCAGCGCCTGCTCCGCGGGCACCGCCACGTCCGGCTGCACGCCCACGCCCTCCCAGTTGGTGCCGCTGAC
Source organism: Holophagaceae bacterium (assembly GCA_017859995.1). GTDB lineage: Bacteria > Acidobacteriota > Holophagae > Holophagales > Holophagaceae > Geothrix. Next base: position 5,661 of record JAFJUR010000096.1, read on the forward strand.
GGGATTGATCGTGCGGCCGATGGAGATGGAGACCTCCAGGTCGTTCCCGATCGGGAAGAAGCGGTTGGGATTGGCCCCGCCCTTGGTCGGCTCGCCCACGATCACGGCCCGCTTCCGCTGCTGGAGGCCGTAGGCGAAGCCTTCCGCGGCGGAGAACGACTTCCGGCTGACCAGGACGTACACGGGCACCTTGGCGAGCTCCGGCCGGGTCGAGGGTCCCGCCCAGAATTCCATGGGGTCCTGCCTGCGCCAGACGAGGCGGTTCAGGAGGGTGCGCTCGGAGAGGAAATACGAGGCCAGCAGCACGTTCGCGTCGGACCCGCCGCGGTTCTCCCGGAGGTCGATGACCATCGCCCTGCAGGACCCCAGCTGGTCGAGGGCCGCCTCGAAGGCCGGGCGGCTCTCCTCGGCCTGGTAGAAGCGGTCCACGCGCAGGTAGCCGATGTTCCCCGGCAGCCGCTCCACCTTCTTCAGACCGTGATCATCGGTGGGCGTATCGAAGTGGGGAATGCGCGTGCGGACGCTCATGTGCTTGTCGCGGGTCTGCTCCTGGAGGATTCCGGTCACCCGGGCCGCGAACGTCGCCGGGTCCGCGGCGGCCTCATCCGTGAGGGCGCTCGCCTGGTTCCTCAGGGCCTCGCTGGCCGAGCGGCCCAGGTCCGGAAAAGCGTACTCGTCCCGGACGAGGTCGGCGATGCGGGCGACGAGCTGTCTCCGGTCGTCGGCGGTCAGCGGCTTCGGGGCCGCGGCGTCCCGCGCCATGAGGGTGAGGGCGAAGACGGCGGCGAGGAGGGCGGGGTTCAGGCGCAAGGGGTCTCCTGAGGATGAGGGGTTCAGGCGATCCCGGCGCTCAGGCGGGGAAGACGCCGGTGCGGGTGAGGAAGGTGAAGGCCGGCGCCTCCATGGCTCCGCCGGAGCGCATGACCTCGCGCACGGCGGGATCCGCCACGAACCCCTCGAAGCTCGCCCGGTCGGCCCAGTCGATGAGCACGATGGCCCTGCCGGGGTTGTCCGCGTCGAGGAAGGCGCTGGCGCCAAGGCTGCCATGGGCCTGGCGGGCCTGGAGGCCGTGGCCGGCAAACACCTCCAGGAACCGTTCCGCGTCGGCGATGTGCACATGGGCGAGGGTGGTGAACATGGATCGGTCTCCCGTGAAAGGCCTGGTTTGGGAAATTGGGAGCGCTCGGGATTCTCCAAGTCGCTTCCAGCACCAGGCAACCTCCAGGGTTCGCGCAAACCCTGCCGTGGTGTAGTCGGCAGGGTGCCGGAATTCCGGCGGACTGCCAGAATGGGGCATGCCCAGGCCCGACCTCGACGACATGGACCGCCGCCTCATCGCGGAACTGAGCGCGGACGCGCGGCTCACGCAGGTGGCCCTGGCCGCCCGGGTGGGCCTGTCGCGTTCGGCCGTGCAGGCGCGCATCAAGCGGCTCGAACGCGAGGGCGTGATCCTCGGCTACACGCTGCGCCTGGGGCTCGAGACGAAACCCGGCGTCCGCGCCTACCTGCTGGTGAAGGGCAGCGGGCCCAGCCACGAGCGGGCCGTGCGCACCCTCGAGGCCTTCCCCGAAGTGCGGGTGGCCGACTCCGTGGGCGGCGACATCGATCTGGTGCTGCAGCTGGAGGGCGAGCGCCTCGAAGACCTCAACCGCGTCCGCGACGAACTCGCGAAGCTGCCGGGCGTGGCCTCCACCCAGACCCTGCTGGTCATGTCGCCCCGCTTCGACCGGCGCTGAAGGGAACGGACCTCGCCGCCTGACTGCGGGAGGATCGGCGCAGGAGCCACCAGGCCAGGAGGCCCAATCCGAGCGTGAGGCCGAGGTGCAGGAGGTCTAAACGGAGCTGGCCTTGGCTGGGCCGGAGGTTGCCCAGCACGCCTGCCTCAATGCCGTTGGTGGCGCCGTGGGCGAATGCCGCGGGCCAGAAGCTCCCCGACTTGAGCGTGAGCCATCCAAGGAAGAGGCTCGCGGCGACCAGTTCCAGAGGGAAGAGGACCAGGGCCCCCAGCACCGGATGGTCGGGATAGTTGTACCCCGCGAGGAGCATGGGCAGGTGCCAGAGCGACCAGAACAACCCCAGCACCACCAGCGCCCAGGGAACCCGGATCCGGCGGACAAGGTGCCCCTGCAGAAAGCCGCGCCAGGCGAACTCCTCGCCCACCGCCACCACGCAGTTCAGCGCCGCGAACCAGGCCCCGGTCACCAGGATGTTACCCACGAACCGGAACCAGGACTGGGGACCCAATCCGAGCTTCCAGGGCCCGCCCGTCACGGTGACGCCGCTGGCATGGAATTCGAACCAGCCGGGCCTTCCCCATCCCAGGCCCAGCGCCAGGGCCACCGTGCCGAAGGCGAGGACCGCCGAGGCGAAGAGCCCCAGGGGAAAGTACCGCAGGTCCCCGGGTCCCAGCCGCACGCCCTGACGGGCCGGCGGATAGAAGAGCAGGAATCCTATCGCCACCACGGTGGGTGACCACATGCCGGCCATGAACCACGGGCGCACGGCGGGGCTGGTCAATCCCACCCGGAAGACTGCAATCGCCTCGAGCCCCCACCCGAGAGCCAGCACCACCACGGCATACCAGGCCAGGGCCCGGGGGCTGAGGCCCGCCCTCGCTTCAGGCATGGAAATGACCGACATCGGCGACGCGGACTTCCGCCAGGGCTGTGGACACCGGGCACCTCCTCCATCGCGGCAGGCACCGCAGATGATTCCCATTGACCGCCAGGCTTCGCGGTTCTTCCGCCGAGGTTTAGGGACGATCCGATGCCCGCAGTTCCCCGGGGTTCCCGGGCGGACCGCCCGTGGCGTCCCACCCGGTTGACTGGATACGGGAAGGCCCCCGGGACCGGGGGCCTTCACTGGCTGCGTCTGGCTTCAGGCCTTCGTCCACCGCAGGATCGGCTTGCGGGCCGCGGTGGTCTCGTCCATGCGGCGCAGGGGGGCGAGGGTCGGGGCCTGGTGGAGGGCGTCGGGGTTCTCCTCGACCTCCTTCGCGATCTGCAGCAGGGTGTCGCAGAAGGCGTCCAGCTCGTCCTTGCCCTCGCTCTCCGTGGGCTCGATCATCAGCGCGCCGGGCACGATCAGGGGGAAGTAGATCGTGGGCGGGTGGTAGCCGTGGTCGATGAGCCGCTTGGCGATGTCCAGGGTGTGGACATCATGCTTGGCCTGGAGGGTGTCGGAGAAGACCACCTCGTGCAGGCTGGGGGAGTCGATGTGCAGGGCGTAGGCGCCTTTGAGCCGGGCGCGGATGTAGTTGGCGTTCACGATGGCGCGCAGGGTGGCGTCCTTGAGGCCGTCGGAGCCATGGCTCAGGCAGTAGGTCAGCGCCCGCACGAGGATCCCGAAGTTGCCGATGAAGGTGTGGACCTTGCCGATGCTCTGGGGGCGGTCCCATTCCATGCGGTAGCTGTGCCTGGGCACCTCGCCCTCGCCCACCTTCACGGTGTCGCGCACGACGACGGGCACAGGCAGGAAGGGCACCAGCTTCTCCACGCAGCAGACGGGGCCGGCGCCGGGACCGCCGCCGCCGTGGGGCGTGGACATGGTCTTGTGCAGGTTCAGGTGCATGACGTCTACGCCGAAGTCGCCGGGGCGGGCCACGCCCACCAGGGCGTTCATGTTCGCGCCGTCCATGTAGACCAGGGCGTCCACGCTGTGCAGCAGGTCGCTGATCTCCTTGAAGCGGTACTCGAAGACGCCCACGGTGTTCGGGTTGGTGATCATGGCACCGGCGATCTCGGTGCCCAGCTCCGCAACCAGGGTCTTCAGGCCCTTTCGGACCTTGCCGTTCACGGGATCGGTGACGTCCTCGAAGCTGATGGTGCCATCGGGCCGCGAAGGCAGCTCCACCACCTCATAGCCCGCCATGGCGGCCGTCGCGGGGTTGGTGCCGTGGCCGCTGTCGGGGATGAGGATCACGCGGCGCTTGGCGCCCCGGGACACGTGGTAGGCACGGATGAGCATGACGCCCGTCAGCTCGCCGGCGGCGCCGGCGCTGGGCTGCAGGGTCACGCCGGGCAGGCTGGTGATCTCTTTCAGCCATTCCTGCAGGGTGTAGAGCATCTGCAGGTTGCCCTGCACGAAGGCGTCCGGGGCCATGGGATGGCTGTCCGTGAAGCCGGGCAGGCTCGCCACCTTCTCGTTCAGGCGGGGGTTGTGCTTCATGGTGCAGGAGCCCAGCGGATAGATGCCGTCGTCCACGCCGTAGTTCCACTTGGAGAGCCGGGTGAAGTGGCGGATGACCTCCACCTCGCTGAGCTCGGGCAGGGCGTCGAACCCGCTGCGCTTCAGATGGGCGGGCCGGGTGTCCTTGGCGGCGGGCACGTCGAGGCGGGGCAGATCCATGCCCCGCTTGCCAGGGACGGAGCGTTCAAAGGAGAGGGGTTCGCGCTGACGAAGGAACATGGGGTCACCTGAGAGGATGCGACAGATCGAGGGTCATGGACGGGTCAAACGGATCCACCACGGAGGCACGGAGGCCACAGAGGAAAACCGCGGAGCGGGCACAAAGACACAAGGGCGCAGCCATGACGCCCTCCGTGCTTCTCTCCGTGACAGCTCCGTGCACTCTGCGCCTCCGTGGTGAAGTCAGGTCGTGTAGCGGGACGCTAAACCGTGGCCGGGACGCGGGCCAGGATCTCGACGAGGCTCTCGATCATCTGGCGGGTGTGAAGTTCCGTGGCGCACCAGAGGATGCAGCCCTGGTACTCGGGGTAGAAGCGGCCCAGGTCGAGGCCCGGCAGCAGGCTCTCCTTCAGGCAGGCCTCCTGCAGCGCGGCGTAGTCGCCGGTGTAGCGCAGCACGAACTCGTTGAAGAAGGGCTGGTCGTCCACGGGCTGCATGTCGGGCAGCTCCAGCAGGCGCTGGCGCGGCCAGGCCCCGCAGGCCCTCGGGGCCCGCCAGCTGCATGAAGATGTTGGCGCGCAAGGCCACGAGCCCCTGGTTCGAGCAGATGTTGCTGGTGGCCTTGTCGCGGCGGATGTGCTGCTCGCGGGCGGTGAGGGTCAGCACGTAGCCGGTCTCGCCGTTGAGATCCTTCGTCTGGCCCACCACGCGGCCAGGAATCTCGCGCTTGTGGGCGTCCTTCACGGCAAGGAAGCCCAAGAAGGGGCCGCCGTAGTTGGGCTTGTTGCCGAGCGACATCGCCTCGCCGCAGGCCATGTCCGCGCCGGCCTTGCCGGGCGACTCGAACCAGCCGAAGGCGAAGGCCTCCTGTGTGACGCTCACCAGCAGGGCGCCGGCGGCGTGGATGGGGCCGGCCAGGGCCGTGAGGTCCTCCACGGCGCCCAGGAAGTTGGGGTAGCCCACCAGCACCGCGGCCACGTCGCCGCTCAGCTTGGACTGCAGGTCAGCCAGGTCGGTGACGCCATCCTTCAGGCCCACCTCCACCAGCTTCAGCCCGTCATGGGGGGCGAAGTTGGTCTTCAGCACCTCGCGATACATGGGGTGCAGCCCGCGGCTCACCAGCACGGTGTTGCGCTTCTTGGCCACGCGCACGGCCATGAGCGCCGCTTCCACGCAGGCGGTGCCGCCGTCGTAGAGGCTGGCGTTGGTGACCTCAAGGCCCGTCAGGTCGCAGATGAGGGTCTGGTATTCGAAGATGTGCTGCAGCGTGCCCTGGCTGATCTCGGGCTGATAGGGCGTGTAGGCCGTGAACCATTCCTGGCGGCTCACCATGGCGTCGATGGCCGAGGGCACGAAGTGGTCGTAGGCGCCGGCACCCAGGAACTGCGCGCAGAACCGGGTGTTCTTGTTGGCCAGGTCCATCATCTGCCAGGCCACTTCCTGCTCGGAGCCCTGGGTGGGCAGGTCCAGGTCGCGGTGGAGGCGC
>JAFJUR010000097.1 GCA_017859995.1 Holophagaceae bacterium
GGGGATCGTCCTTCAGCGCCGCATCAAGCACCGCGTCGGAAATCTGATCCGCCATCTTGTCGGGATGCCCCTCGGTGACGCTTTCGGATGTGAAAAGGTTGAAGCCGGTTTTCATAGGAGGTGCTCCGAAGAATCGTGGTTAGTTGCCAGACACGAAGAGCATGTCCGAGAAGAGGCGCAGGCGTTCCTGGATGTGGTCAGGCGTGGTGGCCTGCAGGCGGGTGGTGCCGAAGGATTCCACGGTGAAGCTGGCCATGACGGTGCCCATGAGCGTCGCCTTCTTGAGGCTCTGGAGATCAAGGCTCTCCGCAGCCGCCAGATAGCCCAGGAATCCGCCGGCGAAGGTGTCGCCCGCCCCGGTGGGGTCGTGGACTTCCTCCAGGGGGAAGGCGGAGGCCATGAAACAGCCTTCTGGGGCGAAGAGGGAAACGCCGTGCTCGCCCCGCTTGACCACCAACACGCGAGGGCCGAGCTCTCGGATCCGCTGATAGGCCTTCAGCAGGTTGTGCTGGCCGCTAAGGCTGCGGGCCTCGGTCTCGTTCACCAGGAGGATGTCCACTTCCCTCAGCACGTCCAGAAGGGCCGGCCGGGAACCTTCGATCCAGAAGTTCATGGTGTCGAGGGCGATCCACCGGGGGCGCTGGGACATCTGTCTCACCACCGCCAGCTGAAGCACCGGGTCGATGTTCCCCAGGAACAGGTAGGGTGCTGTGCGGCTGCGCTCCGGCAAGACAGGGCGGAACCCGGCGAAGACATTCAGGTGGGTTTCCAGGGTTTGGGCTTCAGCGAGCTCCCGGCCGTAGCTCCCCTTCCAGCGGAAGCTCTTCCCCGGCACCTGGACCAGTCCCTCCAGGTTGATGGGGCGCCCCTCGAACACCTGGAAATGCTCGGGTCCGAAGTCCTCGCCCACCACCGCCACCACCTCAACGGGACGGAAATGGCTGGCGCTCAGGGAAAAGTAGCTGGCCGAGCCGCCCAGGATGTTCTCCCGGCTGCCAAACGGCGTGACGAGGTCATCGAATGCGACGCTTCCGACGGCAAGTAGACTCATGTGTTGTCCGTTCACCCTTCAAACCCATCTGGTTTGTGGAGTGAGCGCCGTTGAAACTCCCGGACACAGGGCCGGATCCAAGCCTGGGGCAACGGTGTGCCTCGCAACGCTCCTCGGACCGGGACATTCTATCAGATGGATGGCCCAGGCATCTCCGGGGTCGATCACAAGCCGGATTCCCTGGTCGTATCCAGGCAAAGCCTGGATTGCACAGACGAATCGGGTGGGAATCCTAGGCGGGACCCCTACCGCGCGAAGAAGGGATCCAGGATGACGGCGGCGGTGAGCACCAGGGCAAAGAGGTTGATGTTCATGAAGACGCGGCGGTAGAGGGGGGCGTCCTGGGCGGGCCTCAGGAGGGGCAGGGAACCGAGGATGAGCCACAGGGCGCCGAGGCCCAGCATGATCTCGGCGGGGCGCGAGACCAGCACGCGGAAGATCGGCAGAAGGCCGCAGGCCGCGGCGGTGCCGCAGGTCCAGGTGAAGGTGAGGCGCGAGAGGCGGGGCCGCCCGAAGAGCCCCACCAGCGTGGGATAGCCCGCCTCCTCGTAGCCCTCGGCATGGAGGCCCACCAGCAGCCAGAAGTGGGGCACCTGCCAGATGAAGAAGACGAAGGCGAGGGCGAGCACCGAGGGGTCGGCGGCGCTGCCGCCGGCGGCGGTCCAGCCGATGGCGGGGGGCAGCGCCCCGATGAGGGAGCCGGGCACCACGGCGAAGGCGCTGACGCGTTTCAGGGGGGTGTAGAAGCCGTTGTACCAGCCCAGGGCCAGGGCTCCGAGCAGGGCCGAGGTCAGGTTGTGGGCCAGGAGCAGCACCAGGAATCCGGCCAGGGCCAGGGTGATCGCCACCGTCGCGGCCATGCGCGGGGAGATGTCGCCTCGGGGAATCGGCCGGCCCGCGGTGCGGGGCATCAGGGCGTCGTAGCGGTGCTCCTGCACTTCGTTCAGGGCGCTGCTGCCCATGGCCAGGAGGAGGATGCCCGCCAGGGTCGTGATCAGGCCCGAGTCCGCTCCCCGGAGGAAGGCCACGTAGCCTGCCGCCGCGGTGAAGGTGGAGGCCCCCGAGATCCGCAGCTTGGTCAGCTCCAGGAAGGTCGAGACCGGGTGGGTTTTCGGGGCGGGAAGGGCGGCCACGCTCAAATCATCGCTCCAGTTCTAGCCGGAGCCCAGCTTGGCTGGGCGAGGATGTCGGGGGTGCAGGGCGAAGGTCCGGTTCCCCAGGTTAGTCACGTTTTAGCCTGAGCCCAGCTCGGCTGGGCGAGGGCGCGGGGGGGCCGGGGGTGTAGGGCGCAGCCCGGTCCCCCGGGAAATCATAGCCCTTTGATGTAGCGGACCACCTCGTTCAGCTCCTGCTCGCTGAGCGCGGTCTGGGGCATGGCAGGCGGGTACCCGCGCACCACCTGGTCCATGGGGTTGGTGATGGACCGGCGCAGGTAGGCGTCATCCACCGTGATGGTCTTGTAGTCCCCGGCGATGAGGATCTGCTGCTCGCGGCCGTAGAGGGCCTTGAGGGTGGGGCCGACCTTGGGCTTGCCGTCCACGGAGTGGCAGGCGAGGCAGCCCTTCGCGGTCAGGACGGCCAGGCCCGGCGGGAGATCCTTCAGGTCGGGGTGGGCCTCGGCGGCCCGAAGGGCCTTTCCGGGCTCTGGGGCATCCTCGCCGCCGAAGTACCAGGCCTTGAACTCATCTTCGGGCACGACGATGACCTTGCTCAGCATGAGGCTGTGGTCCACCCCGCAGATCACGGTGCACTGGATGTCGTACGATCCCAGCTTGGTGGCCTGGAACCAGGTGGTGTTGGCGCGGGCGGGCACGGCGTCGATCTTGAGGCGGAAGGAGGGCACGAAGAAGCCGTGCACCACGTCGGCACTGCGAACCTCGACCTTCATGGGCTTGCCGATGGGGGCGAAGAGGACCTTGCTCTGCTTGCCGTTGGGGTATTCAAAGGACCAGCTCCACTGGCGGGCGGTGACCTTGATGGCCATGGCGTCGCGGGGCGCCTGGCGCATGTACTCATAGTTGGTCCAGCCGTAGTAGAAGATGGACAGGAACAGCACGAGGGGCACCGTGGTCCAAACAATCTCGAGGCCCACGTGGCCTTCGATCTGCTCGGCCTTGGGGTGGCGCTTCTTGTTGTAGCGCACCACGAAGTAGATCATCAGCACGGTGATGAAGATCAGGAACGCGACGGAGAGCCCGAACACGTAGAAGAAGACCGCGTCGGATTTCTGGGCCGAAATGGCGGCTTGGTTCATCCAATCCATGGGAAGCCTCAGCGGAAAGCGACGTCGGAGAAGAGCAGGGCGAAGAAGATCAGCAGGGTGCCCAGGGTCACGAGCACCACGATCTTGAAGAGCGGCCCCTCGTATTTGAGGTGCATGAAGTAGTAGAAGACCAGGGCGGCCTTGAGGGGGGTCAGCGTCAGCAGGCCCCACACGGCGGCGGTCTGGCCCAGGTGGCTGACGCCCACCAGGCAGCCGGTGAGGATCAGCAGGGCGACCCAGACCTTGATGAAGGTGCCGTAGCCCGGGTGCTCGGCATGGGCCTCGCCATGGTCGGCGGTATGTGCGGTGTGTTCAGTCATGGGTTGGGTTCCTCGGACCGAGCATCCAGCTTGGCTGGAAGCGAGGTGGGGGTCCGGGGGTGTGCGCGCAGCGCGGAACCCCCGGGAAGCATCAAGCGGCTAGGTAGAACAGCGGGAGGAGGAAGATCCAGATCACGTCCACGAGGTGCCAGTAGAGGCCGCCGTTCTCCAGGTGGACGTAGCGGTCAGCCCGGATGCGGTCCGTGGCCACCCACCAGAGCATGACGCCCAGCACCGACAGCCCGGCGATGACATGCAATCCGTGGAGACCGGTCATCGTGAAGTAGAGGCCGAAGAAGACCTGTTCCCCCGGAGGCAGCGTGGCGAGGTGCGCGGAGTTCGGGTAGAGGCCGTGGTGGAACTTGGCGCCCCATTCGAAGGACTTGATGACGAGGAAGACCACGCCGAGCACCAGGGTGGTGCCCAGGAAGGCCATGGCCCGTTTCTTCTCGGCCCGCTGGACGGCCACGATGGCGAGCACCACCGTGAGGCTGCTGGTGAGCAGCACCAGGGTGTTGATGATGCCCAGCGTCGCGTTCAGCTCGGCGCCGCCGTGGTGGAACTCGGCGGGGTAGCGGTAGCGCATGTAGGAGTAGCCGATGAAGAGACCGCCGAAGAGGACCATCTCGGTGACGAGGAACAGCCACATGCCCAGGCGCGACCCGAAGTCGTCGCGGTGAACGTGCCCAGTCATTTCGCCTCCTGCTGCTCGAAGTGGTAGGGGCCGTGGGTGACGGTGGGGATCTCCTCGAAGTTCTCCAGCGGGGGCGGGCTGGGGATGGTCCATTCGAGCGTCACACCGCCCCAGGGATTGTCCCCGGCCTTCTCACCCTTGAAGATCGCGTAGAGCAGGGTGCCGAAGAACATGATCAGGCCGAGGATCAGCAGCCAGCTGCCCACGGTGGCCACCACGTGCATGGTGTGGAACTGGGGCAGGTGCACGTAGTAGCGGCGGGGCATGCCCATCATGCCGAGGATCATCATGCCGAAGTAGAGCATGTTGAAACCGATGAACATGGGGAACCAGGAGGCGTAGATGGCCTTCTTGGAGTACATCTTCCCCCACATCTTGGGGAACCAGTAGAGCAGGGCCGCGAAGAGGGCCATGCCGGTGCCGCCGAACATCACGTAGTGGAAGTGACCCACGATGAAGTAGGTGTCGTGGATGTGGATGTTCAGGGCCAGGGCGCCCTGCATCACGCCGGTGAGCCCGCCGATGCAGAAGAGGAAGATGAAGGTCAGCGTGAAGAGCAGGGGCGGCTGGAAGTCGATGCTGCCCTTGTAGAGGGTGCTCACCCAGTTGAAGACCTTGATGGCGCTGGGCACCGCCACGACCATGGTCAGCAGGGAGAACACCATGTTGGCGGTGGCGCTCATGCCCGAGGTGAACATGTGATGGGCCCAGACCAGGCTGCCCACCGCGGCGATGGACATGGAGCTGAAGGCGATGGCCTTGTAGCCGAAGATGGGCCGCTTGGTGAAGGTGGGAAGGATCTCGGTGATGGCGCCCATGGCCGGCAGGATCATGATGTAGACCGCCGGGTGGGAGTAGATCCAGAAGAGGTGCTGGTAGAGCAGGGGATCGCCGCCCTTGGCCGGATCGAAGATGCCGATGCCGAAGAAGCGCTCCAGGATCACCAGCACCAGGGTGATGGCCACGATGGGGGTGGCCAGCAGCTGAATCCAGGCCGTGGAATAGAGCGCCCAGCAGAACAGGGGCATCCGGAACCACTTCATTCCAGGGGCGCGGAGCCGATGGATGGTGGTGATGAAGTTGATGCCCGTGAGCATCGAGGAGAAGCCCAGCACGAAGGCCGCGAAGACCGCGAGGCTCACGTTGGTGCCGGTCTTCAGGCTGAAGGGGGCGTAGAAGGTCCAGCCGGTGTCGGGGGCGCCGCCGCCGGTGAAGAGCGACAGCACCGCGAGGATGGCACCGGCGATGAAGAAGTACCAGGACGCCAGGTTCAGCCTCGGGAAGGACACGTCCTTCGCCCCGATCAGGATGGGCAGGAAGAAGTTCCCGAAGATGGCGGGCAGGCCCGGCACCACAAAGAGGAAGATCATGATCACGCCGTGGACCGTGAACAGGGCGTTGTAGGTCTGGGCCGTGATCAGCTTCTGGAAGCTGGTCAGCTGCACCAGGCGCATGACGAACCCGATGCCAACGCCCACGAAGAAGAACGTGATCATCGAGTAGAGGTAGAGCAGCCCGATGCGCTTGTGATCCGTGGTGGTCAGCCAGGCCATCAGGCCTTTCCGGGCCCCGGTATCCACCAGGTAGCTCGGCTGGGCGGTGGAAGCATGGGTGCTCATTCGCTCTCCTCTGACTTGGTCCGGCGTCCCCGGCGGGTGATCACGACCACGAAGATCAGGGCCGCCACGATGATGACGGTGGCGCTGATGGTGGTGGTGTTCAGGACGTACCTGCGCCCGGCGGGGTCATAGCTGAAGCAGAACTTCAGGAATTTGTTGATGGTGGGCATCGCCTCGCCCCGGGCTGATTCCTGGGCGGCCAGCTGCAGGTCGGCGGGCAGGTACGTGGTGCCGTACATGTAGCGGGTGATCTTGCCCGTGGGGCTGATGAAGATGATGGCCGCGGCGTGCACAAAGTCCTCGTCCACGCGCTTGAACTTGAAGCCGACCGCATCGGCCAGGGCCTTGGTGGTGGCGCCGGGGCCAGTGAGGAAGCGCCAGGCGGCGGGAGGGAAGGGGCGGGTGATCTCGCCCAGGTAGTTGGTACGCTTCTGGGCGGCGACCTCGGGCTCGTCCCGCTCGTCGAAGCTCACGGTGATGACTTGGAAATCCTTGCCGGGGATGGCGTCGGTGCGGTTGAGCACCTCGGCCACGCCGCCGAGCTGCGGGGTGCAGATGCCGGCGCAGCGGAAGTAGTTCAGGGTGAGGATGGTGGGCTTGTCGATGAGCTGGCGGAGGGTGACGGGCTTGCCGTCCTCGCCCTTGAGCTCCAAGTCCAGGGGGATGGTGGCGCCCAGCTTCTCGTTGATGCCCACTTCCTCAGGCGTGAAGGAGGGCGGGGCGACCGGGGCCTTGGCCGCCGGGGCCGGACCCTGGGCGCGCAAGGGCGCCGCCCACCCGGCCAGGGCCAGGAGGGTGAGGGGAAGGAGGGTGCGCCGGAGCGCGGACGTGGCCATGGGTTGCCTCAGCGGAGCGTGGAGGCGGGGGCCGGGGCGTGGGCCTCGGCGTACTCGCGGCAGAGCGCATCCACGGCCCGGGCCACGGGGATGCGGTTGGGAACGACCTCGCCCGCGCTGGCGAAGAGCTTCTCCAGGCTGGCGATGGCCTTGGGGTCGCTGGCGCCATGATCGAAGGTGCCGAGAGATTGGACCACGTGGGCCAGGGCCATGCGGTCCTTCTTGGAGAGGTAGTTGTAGGACACCATCGAGCTGCCCTTCACGCCCTCCTCCAGGGTGCGGTAGATGTCTTCGAGTCGGGTGCCGTTCTTCCAGGTCGCCTTCTCGGTGAAATTGCGGGGCTTGGGGGTCAGGCCGGTGCCGCCGGGGCCGTCGCCCTTTCCGTCCGCGCCGTGGCAGGTGGCGCAGGTCTGGGCGTAGAGGGCCTTGCCGCGGGCCATGAGGGCCGGGTTGGGCGTCATGACCGTCTTGGGATCGATGGGCGGGATGACCTCCCGGGCCATGGCGGGGTAGTCCGTGGGATCCAGCCAGCCGGTCTCGCCCTGGACGGCCTTGATGGGCGCGTCCGGCGTGGTGTGCGCCTGGTAGCGCAGCCCGGGCACCACGGTGAAGCCGAAGAAGGCCGCGATGCTGATGAAGCCGAGCACCACCAGCAGGGCGGAGGTCAGGCGCTTCAGCTCTTCCGGGGAGAGGTAGTCGTTGATCTTCATAGCCGGAACTCCAGACCCTCGCGGAGGAAGGGATCGCCGACGGGCATGTCCTCGCCCTTTTCCATGGCGCCGCGGACCCAGAGGAGGATCCCGCCGAGGAAGAAGAGGGCGAAGCTGAGCTCGGGCCAGGAGAAGTGGGGCTTGGCGCCGAGCACGGGGAAGATGAGCCAGTAGATGTCCAGCACGTGGGCGCCGAGCATCAGGTAGGCCACGCGGCGGAGGCGCTTGGGATCCTTCTTCGAATCCCGGGTGACCAGGGCGAAGAAGGGCAGGACGAAGTGCAGGGCCGCCAGCGCGATGGTGATGGCGCGCCAGGAGCCGGCCAGGCGCACCTTGTAGTAGATGACCTCGTCCGGCATGTTGGCGTACCACATGAGCATGTACTGGGCGAAGCCGATGTAGGACCAGAACACCGTGAAGGCGAACAGGAAGCCGCCCAGGTTGTAGAGGTGGTCGCCGCGCACTCCTTCGAGGCGGTCCTGCCCCTGGAGGTAGAGCACGGAGAGCGCCGTGGCGGCGAGGCCGCCGAGGAAGGCGCCGGCGAAGATGTAGACGCCGAAGATGTCGCTGTACCATTCGGGCGTGAGCCCCGAGATCCAGTCGAAGGCGATGAGGGTGATCACCAGCGCGAAGATCGCCATGAAGGCCGGGGCGAACTTCCGGGCGCGGATGTTGAAGGCGGGATCTTTCGTCGCGTCCTGCTTCAGGGAACCGCCCACCAGCACCAGGAGGCCGAGGCCGCAGAGGGCGAAGGCGACCAGGGTGCGCACGGAGAAGAAGGGGATGCTCAGCCAGAAGGCCTTGCCTGCCAGGATGGGATGGTGCGCGGCCTCGGGCCGGGTGCCGGGATAGAGCACGGGCAGGGCGCCGAGGGCGATGAGGCCGATGGGGATCGCCGGCAGGAGCAGGGTGGCGAGGCGCTCGGGGATGCGCCGGACGGGCACGCTCCACTTGGCGTTCACCAGGTGCTCCAGGGCCACGATGAAGAGGGAGCCGAGGCCGACGGTGAAGAGGAGGATGAACCACAGCACCCAATTGGCCCAGAACCGCGCGGGGCCCGCGGCGGCGTAGGTGCCGAGGACACCCAGGGCGCCCAGGGCCACGGCGCCCCAGAGGAGGTTGGAGGTCTTCTTGTTCTGGCTCATGGGGTGGCCACCTTCAGGTCCTCGTCCTTGGCGTTCTGGGCGCGCTGCAGGGCACGCACGTAGTGGACCACCGCCCAGCGCTGCGACTCGCTGAGGTCGGCGGCGTGCGAAGGCATGGCGTTCTTGCCGTTCACGATGGCCCAGTAGATCTTGCCGTCCGGGTAGTCCCGGAACTGCTGGGCCTGGAGGTTGGCGGGCTTGCCGCCGTACGCCGCCGTGAGGCTGCCCATGCCGTTGCCCAGGGCGCCGTGGCAGACTTCGCAGCGGTTGATGTAGGCCTTGCGGCCCGCGGCGAAGACTTCCTTGGTGCGGGGCAGGGGGTTCACGAGGGTGGCCGCGGCCTCCTGGGTGCCCGTGGCCGTGGGCAGGTGCCCCCGGGCCACGGTGCCCGCGACGGGCCGCTGCATGCCGTGGCCATCCTTGAAGAAGGCGGAGGGCTTCTGGGCGTTGAGGCGGGGCTGGTCCTGCATGTATTTCATGGGCGCCAGCAGCGGGAACCACTTGGTGACCAGGAACATGGCGATGCCGGCCACCACGCAGGCCCCGAAGATGCCGGCGGCGACGCGGAGGATGAAGGCGCTGGTGAGGAAGGGGCTGCGGTCCGGAGCCGGGAGGATCTCGACCTCGGTGGCGCCCGCCTCCTGCAGGACCCTGGCAGCGGCGGCGCTGTCGAAGCCTTCGCTTTCGGCCTCGAGGGCCAGGGCGTAGCGGTCGCGCGTGATGCCCTTGACGGACTTGGAGGAGAGCACCGGATGCCCGAAGAAGGGCAGCCGGTTGAGCAGGAACAGCATCCCCAGGCCCGCGGTGAAGGTGGCGAAGAGCACCGTCACTTCGAACATGATGGGGATGAAGGCCTCCCAGGAGCCCGCGCCCTTCCCGCCGGTGATGATCGGGTAGTCGATGGCGCTGATCCAGTACTGGAAGCCGAAGGCCGTGAGGGCCCCCAGGATGCCCATGACCAGCACCATGCCGCCCAGGGGCGAGCGGCGCAGGCCCAGGGCGTCATCGATGCCGTGGATGGGATAGGGGGTGTAGGCCTCGACGGCGCCCAGCTTGCTGGCGCGCGCCTTGGGGATGGCCTTCATGAGGGCGTCGGGCGTGTCGAAGATGCCGAGGACGGCGTACGAGGTCTCAGGCATGGTGGTCGTCTCCATGGTGAGAAGGCTGCGCGTCCGGCAGGATCGCCTTCACTTCGGTGGTGGCGATGACCGGCAGCACCCGGGCGAAGATCAGGACCAGGGTGAAGAAGAGTCCGAAGGTGCCGAGCAGGATGCCGAAATCGGTCATGGTGGGCTTGTAGATGCGCCAGGCGGAGGGCAGGTAGTCCTGGTGCAGCGAGATCACGATGATCACGAAGCGCTCGAACCACATGCCGACAGTCACACCGAGGGCGACCATGATCATCCAGAAGTAGCTCGCCCGGGCCTTCCTGAACCAGAGGATCTGCGGGAAGAGGATGTTGCAGAAGATGGTGAGCCAGCCCGCCCAGCCGTAGGTGCCGCTGATGATGTTCATGAAGCCGTGGTGGAGGAACTCGTTCATGGAATACCAGGCCGTGAAGCCTTCCATCATGTAGCTGTAGCCCATGATGCAGCTCATGGCGAGGATCACCTTGTTCATCACGTCCAGGTGGCGCATGGTGATGAGGTTCTTCAGCTGCATGGTCTCGCGCACCACCACCAGCACGATCACCACCATGGCGAAGCCGGCGAAGATGGCGCCTGCCACGAAGTAGGGCGGGAAGATGGTCATGTGCCAGCCGGGTACCACGGAGGTGGCGAAGTCGAAGCTCACCACGGAGTGCACCGAGAGCACCAGGCCCGTGGCGAGGCCCGCCAGCAGCAGGTAGGCCTTCTCGTAGTGCTGCCAGTGGGAGGCGGCCCC
>JAFJUR010000098.1 GCA_017859995.1 Holophagaceae bacterium
CCACGGGCAGGTTCACCAGCAGCGTCTGCAGGTAGGCCTCCCGCTCGCACAGATCGGCCGTCGTTCGGTCCAGTGCCGTGGTCATGGCGTCGAAGGCCTCGCCCAGCTGGCCGATCTCATCCTGCCGGTGGAGCTCCGCCCGGACACCCCGCTCGCCGCGGCTCACCAGCCGGGTGGCCTCCGCCAACCGGGCCAGCGCCCGAGTGAGCCCCCGCGCCACCATCGCGGCGAACAGGGCACCGAGCAGGATGCCGGCCGCGCCGTAACGCAGGCCGTTCACGATGACGGTGCGCAGGTTCGCGTTGAGCGCGTCTTGCCCCAGCCCCAGGCGCACCCATCCAATGGGCCTGCCGCCGGCCTCCACCGGGGCCACCACGTCCAGCTGATCCCGCGTGCGGCTCAGCACGTGGGCCTTGGCGGACAGCCCGGGGATGTTCGAGCTGACCTTGTCGGTTCCGATCATGCCGATCAGCCCAGGATTGGTGTGGGCCAACACCCGACCATCCGGCGCCAGCACCGTGGCGTAATGCAAGTCGGGATAGCCCGACAGGGACTGCAGCACTTCCTGGAGGCCCTCCACATCGCTGGCGAGCACCCAGGACACGCTGCTCAGGGCGACGGTGCGGGCCACGGCCTGCCCCTGCTCCTCGCTCTGGCGGTAGAGGAGGGCCTGCTGCCGGTGGACCTGATCCGTGACGAGGAGGATCAGCGTGAGGGCCACCACAGCTGTGGTGCCCAGGAACAGGCGCCGCTGGATCGAGCCGGACCAGAGCCGCCTGTGCCACGGGAAGCTGCCGGGCCGGCCCATCACAACCCTCCGGTCTCGATGGAACGCACCTGGGAGGAGAACCGGTGGAGGTAGCGCCGCACGGGCTCGTAGGTCGCCTCCGTCGCCGGTTCGAAACAAGAGATGGGGATTTCCGCCAGGAACCTGCGGCCCTCCACATCCGCTTTCAAGCCCACGAGCACGGCCGCCACCTGCCTGACCAGGTCGGCGGGCACGTCATCCCGGACCACGAGGGCATTGTTTGGCAATGACTCGGTCTCAAAGAGCACCTTCAGGTCCTTCGCCCGGTCGGCGTGATGCAGCTGAAACGCCTGCCAGGGCACCGGCCAGGTGGCCCCGGCGGCCGACAGGCCCAGATGCACGTTCATGATCGAGGATTCCTGGGAGCCGACGTAGACGCTCTGTACGTCGTGGTTCACGTCGAGGCCGTGGGTGTGCAGGTAGAACTGGGGCATCAGCGTGGCCGCCAGGGCCGTCGGGGCCGGGTAGCTGATGGCCTTGCCCTTCAGGTCAGCGACCCGTTGGATGCCGCGGTCGGCACGGACGAGGAGGATGCCGCGGAAGAGATGGTCGTCGCCCATCTTCCCGAACACGCGATAGCCGTTGTGGAGGCACCGGACGGTCTGGTACGGGTTGGGCAGCGCGAAGTGGATCTGGCGCTGGTGCAGCTTCCGTTCGAACTCGGCGTAGTTCCTGGACGCCTCGAACCGAAAACGGGCCTGCGGTATGCGGGCGTTGAGCCGGTCCACGATCGGACCATAGACCTCGAGCAGCCGCGTGGGGTTGTGGAGGGGATGGACCGCGAACACATACTCTGTCTGGCTGGGTGGCGCGGGAGCGTAGTCGGGACTGTACCGCTCCGCCAGGTCCGGGCGGCAAGCCATCCCACCCATCGAGAAACCGAGGGCGAGAACCATCCCAGACAACCTTGGAAGCAAGTCCATGTCGCTCCCGGCCCGGGGTGCGAACAGGCCGCGACCCCGCGGGTCTTATCGGGTGCGGCCAGCGGCAGGATGAATGGGAGCAAGGGGTCATGCATTTTTTACCCGACCATCGTATTTATCGTCGATATTTCGATCAATCGTTCGTTATTTTTCGATTTCCGCCATATTTGTTCCGACATTAGGCTTGAGGGCGGAGTCTCGATGAAAACCAGCGCCAGCCCTGCCCCCGGCTTCTCGCCCACCCAGCGCGCCATCCAGCGCCTCCCGGCGCACCTGCGGCGCTACGTGGTGGACCAGGACTATGGGGCCTACACGCCCCGGGATCAGGCTGTCTGGCGGCACATCCTCGCCCGGCTCACCCACCGGCTGACGACGACCGCCCACGAGAGCTACCTGGCGGGCCTGGCGGCCACGGGCATCGGGCTGGAGCGGATTCCGAGCCTGGATGACATGAACGAACGGCTGCAGCACCTGGGCTGGTCCGCCGTGGGCGTCCGCGGCTTCATTCCGCCCGCCGTCTTCACCGAGCTGCAGTCCCTCGGCGTGCTGGCCATCGCGGCGGACATCCGCAGCCACGAGCACATCGGCTACACCCCCGCGCCCGACATCGTGCACGAAAGCGCCGGCCACGCGCCGATCCTGGCGGACCGCCGCTACGCCAAGTACCTGAAGCGCTGCGGCGAGGCCGGATTCCGGGCCATCGCCTCGGTGGAGGACCAGGCCGTCTACGAGGCCATCCGCAACCTCAGCGTGGTAAAGGAGGACCCCGCGGCCCAGCCCGAGGAGATCACCCTCGCGGAAGAGCGCCTGCGGGCCGCCGGCGCCAGCCGGCGCTACGTCAGCGAGAGCACCCGGGCGAGCCGCCTCTACTGGTGGACGGCGGAGTACGGGCTGGTCGGCGACCTGGCCCAACCGAAGCTCTACGGCGCGGGCCTCCTGAGCAGCCTGGGCGAGGCGGAACACTGCCTGACCGACGCGGTGAAGAAGGTTCCCCTGAGCCTGGCCTGCGCGGACACGGAATACGACATCACCCGCATGCAGCCCCAGCTCTTCGTGGCCCGCGACTTCGACCAGCTCTTCGAGGTGCTCGAGGCCTTCGAGGCCACCCTGGGCTGGCGGCGGGGCGGCGATCACGGCCTTGAAGAAGCCCTGCGCGCCCGCACCGTGAACCACCTCGTCCTGGATGGCGGGCTCGAGCTCACGGGCAAGGTCGTCGCCCGCACGCCCGCCCGGCGCGAGCTGCGGCCCGGCCTCGGCACGGCCCTGGTCCGCCTGGAAGGCCCCGTGCTGCTCTCCCGTGACGGCAGGGCGGAAGGCCGGCCCTGGCCCGGCGAGGCCCTCGTGGCCTTCGGTTCCGCCGACCTGCCCCGCCGCGGCGAATTCAGCCTCGACCTGCCCTCCGGCCTCTTCCTCACGGGGTTCCGGGTGGGCGAACACGAGGTGATCAACCTCCGCGGCCACCAGGACGGCCGCCCCCTCGACCTGCCCAGCTGGGCCCTCCTGCTTCTCAGCGAGGGCCTTCCCTCCGTGGCCGGTGGACCGGCGGACCCCGGCGCCTGGGACCAGTGGTTCGGTGATCCCGGCTCCCTGGCCGAGGGCGAGGCGGAGGCCCAGGCCCGGGAGCGCAAGGCCTCATCGCTGCCGGAGGACGTGGCACAGCTCTACCGGGACATCCGCGCCCTCCGCGAAGGGGGCTCGCCCGATCCGGCAGACGTCCAGGCGCTCCGCGCCCGCTCGTCCGCCCATCCGGACGAATGGTTGCTGCAGGCCGAATTGGCGGAGTTGGAATCAGGACTGGAGGTGGCGCGATGAGCTGGATCGAAACCGATGGCAGCCTCGTCCGGGAGTTCCGGACGCCCGATTTCATGACCTCGTTCCGACTGGTCAGCGCCCTGGTCGAACCCGCCGAGGCGCTGCAGCACCACCCGGACATCACCTTCGGCTGGGGCCACGTCCGGGTGGTCCTTACCACCCACGATGCCGGGGGCCTCACGGACCTGGATTTCCAGTTGGCAAAGGCCATTGACAAAGCAGTTAAGCCTTTTGATCTATGAGATTTGGCGGATTCCGAGCTGTCCATCCCCTGGAAGGTCCGTTATTCTGTAACGTCCAACGAGGAGTCCCTTGCCGAACCCGCCGACCTCCCCCCGTTCCAAGTACGCCCTGCCAGTCTCCCTCCTCGCCGTCGCCGGCGTGGCGGTCCTGAGCCTCGGCTGCCGGGCCGACCAGGTGGCCCACTACCGGGTGCCCAAGGAGGCCGCGGCCTCGCATCCCGACCACCCGGGCCACGCCGAGGAGTCCATGGCCGCTCCCGCGGGCGCCGACCTGCCCGCGCCGCCCGTCCCCACCGGACAGGGCGCCCTGAAGTGGTCCCTGCCCAAGGGCTGGAGCGCCCAGGGAGGCAGTGGCATGCGGTATGCCACCTTCCAGTCCCCCGTGGCCGGCAAGCTCGAGGCCACCGTGGTCGTGCTGCCGGGCCCCGCCGGAGGTGAGCTCGCCAACGTGAACCGCTGGCGCAACCAGATCGGCCTGCCCCCCCTCGACGAGGCGGGCCTCGCCAAGGCGCGCACCGTTCTGAAGACCAAGGCCGGCGCGCTGAACGTCTATGACTTCACCAGCGATGGCCAGGCCAGGTCCCGCACCGTGGCAGGCTACATCGCCACGGCCGACGGGAACACCTGGTTCCTGAAGATGACCGGGGACGCGGACCCCGTGGCCAAGGCACGCCCCGACTTCATGCGCATCCTGGAGAGCATTCACCTTGATTAAGCCACTCGCCCTCCGAACCTGGTCGTTCCTGAAGTCCTTCCAGCTGACCATCGTCCTGCTGGCCCTCCTCATGGCGCTGGTGGTGCTCTGCACCCTCGCCCAGGTGGAGATGGGCACCCAGGGCGCCGTGAACGCCTACATGCGCAGCTTCCTCGTCTGGAAGCACTTCGCCTCCGTGCCCTTCGGCGTGCCGGTCTTCCCCGGCGGCGCGCTGGTGGGCCTGCTGCTCACCATCAACCTCATCGGCAAGACGCTGGACATCAAGCTCAGCTGGGGCCGCTCCGGCATGTGGCTCGTCCACGCCGGCCTGGTCATCCTGTTCGCCGGCGAGTTCGTGGCCGGCATGATGCAGGTGGACACGCAGATGTCCATCGAGGTCGGCCAGACCGTCAACTACGTCCAGGCCTACAAGAACATGGAACTGGCCGTCATCGACGTCACCGACCCGAAGTGGGACGAGGTCTACTCCGTGCCGGACACGCTGCTGGCCAAGGGCGATCCCATCGCCATTCCCGGCACCCCCATCACGGTGAAGGTGAAGAAGTACTTCCCCAACGCCGAGCTCACCACCCTGGTGCCCGGCGCCGAGCCCTCCCTGGCCACCGCCGGCGTGGGCACCGGCGTGTCCGTGGTGGGGATTCCCGTGGTCTCCGCCGACAACGAGATGAACCAGACCTCCGCCTTCGTGGAGTTCACGGCGGGCGGCCGCAGCTACGGCACCTGGCTGGCCTCCGTGGCCCTGGGCGCGCCCCAGTCCTTCACCCACGAGGGCCGCACCTACGCCATCTCCATGCGTCTGCGCCGCCAGTACCTACCCTACGCGTTCACCCTCAAGCAGTTCCGGCACGACGTGTACCCCGGCACCCAGATCGCCAAGAACTTCTCCAGCCTCGTCCAGGTGGTGAACCCCTCCCGCCAGGAATCCCGGGAAGTGCTGATCTACATGAACCAGCCGCTGCGGTATGAGGGCAAGACCTTCTACCAGGCGAGCTTCGGCAAGAACGACACGCTGTCCATCCTGTCCGTGGTCGAAAATCCCGGTTGGCTGCTCCCGTATGTGTCCTGCGTGCTGGTCTCCATCGGCCTGCTCGTGCACTTCGCCATCGTCCTCCGGCGCTCCCTCAAGCGGCGCCAGGACCAGAAGGAGGGCTGAACATGAAGAGCCTGACCAAGTACCTTCCCTGGGGCGCCTTCGCCCTGGCCCTGCTCATCGCGCTCGTCGTGGCCCTGCCCGGCGGCAAGGTGCGCGGCTTCGACGTCAACACCTTCGGCACCCTGCCCATCCTGGAGGGCGGCCGCGTCAAGCCGCTGGATTCCGTGGCCCGCAACTCCCTGCTGGTGATCCACAGCCGCCAGGGCTTCCGCCACGAGGGCCGCGCCATCGGGCCCGACGAGTGGATCCTCGACGTGATGTTCCGGCCCCAGGTGGCCGACCAGCAGCCCATCTTCGTCATCGATGACCTTGAGGTGCTGGGCCTCATCGGCGCCAAGCAGACCAAGAACCGGAACTACTTCAGCTTCGCGGACCTCTCCTCGCACCTCGAGGAGATCCAGAAGCAGGCCATGACGGCCCAGCCCATCCCCCCGCAGAAGCGCACGCGGTTCCAGGGCGCCATCGTGAACCTGTTCGACCGGGTGTACCTCTACTACAAGCTGCGCAACACCCTGCAGCTGGCGGGTTCCCCCGGCATCGCCTGGGAGCTGCAGTCCCTCGGCACCCCCGAGGCGGCCCTGCGCCACCAGGACCTGACCTCGCTCGCGCACTTCCGCATCCTGCCGCCGCCGGCCGGCGCGGGGCCCGACGCCTGGATGAGCATCGGCGAGGGCCTCACCGCCGCCAACAGCGGCAGCGGCCTCCATCCCGGCCTGGTGCCCATGGCCAAGCTCAACCTGGCCTACGTCGCCAACGACGCGACCGCCTTCAACCAGGCCCTGACCGAGATGAAGGGCGTGGTGACCACCCTGAAGCCCGGCGCCCTCAGCCACGCCGCCAACGAGATCACCTTCAACCGGGCCCAGCCCTTCTTCGTGGGCCTCACGATCTATTTCATCGCCTTCCTGGTGCTCTGCGTCTCGTGGATCTACAAGCCCGAGCTGCTGAGGCCCACCGCCTACTCGCTGCTCTTCGCCGGGGCCATCGTCCACACCCTGGGCCTCGCCGCCCGCATCATCCTCATGGGGCGCCCCCCCGTCACGAACCTCTACTCGTCAGCCATCTTCGTGGGCTGGGCCGCCGTCATCCTCGGCCTCATCATCGAGCGGATGTACCGCAAGGGCTTCGGGACCGTGGTGGCTTCCATGGCGGGCTTCGCATCCCTCATCGTGGCCCAGAACCTGGGCACCGACGGCGACACCATGGGCATGATGGTCGCCGTGCTGGATTCCAACTTCTGGCTGGCCACCCACGTGGTGACCATCACCATCGGCTACTCCGGCACCTTCCTCGCCGGCGCCATCGCCATCGCCTACGCCCTGCGCAAGCACATCGTCGTGAAGACGGACGTGGAGACGGACAAGGCCCTCGTCGACATGGCCTACGGCATCATCTGCTTCGCCCTGTTCTTCAGCTTCGTGGGCACCGTGCTGGGCGGCATCTGGGCCGACCAGTCCTGGGGCCGCTTCTGGGGCTGGGACCCCAAGGAGAACGGCGCGCTGCTGATCGTGCTCTGGAACGCCATCATCCTCCACGCCCGCATGGCCGGCTACGTGCGGGACCGCGGCATCATGGTGATGGCCATCTTCGGCAACATCATCACCGCCGCCTCCTGGTTCGGCGTGAACCTCCTGGGCGTCGGCCTCCATGCCTACGGGTTCACCGACAGCGGCTTTGTGTGGCTGATGGGCTTCTGGCTCACCCAGCTCATCTTCATGGGCATCTGCTACGCCCCGCCCCGCTTCTGGGCGCCGCGTCCCGGCGCCAAGGCCTAGGATCGGTTCCACTCCAAGAGAAAGGCTCCCATCCGGGAGCCTTTCTCTTGGGGCCTGAGCCCGTCCTCAGGGCACCTTGCGCATCGCTCCCTCCAGGTAGGTCGCGAAGGCCTCGGGCTTCCCGGGCGGGGCGATCTCGAAGCGCAGGGTCACCCGGCCGGCCTCGGCGCCCTTCAGGTAGGTCAGGCGGAACCGCGGCCCCGGGCCGGCGTCGCTCGTGAAGGCCACGCCGGAGGGCGCCTCCGTCACGAGGTAGCGGATCACGTGTTCCTCGTTGTCGAGGTAGAGGGCCTTCAGCTGCCCGCCCTCCACGAAGAAGGTCATCAGGTCCTCATGGCGGGCCACGGGCCGGCCGTTGGCGGCGGGATAGTCGGCATGGCTGCGCCGGACCAGCACCTTCCCATCCAGGTCGAAGCGGAAGCTCGCCTGGCCCGTCGATTGGCCGGGTTTGCCCTCGCCCTCGCCGCGCCACTCACCCGCCAGGAACCGCAGCGCGGCGAAGGGATCGGCCTTCGGGGCCGCGGCCGGAGCCTGGGCTCCCAGGGATAGGACGGCGACGGCCGCGAACAGGGTGGCGCGCATGGAATCTCCTCGGTCGGAAAGGCGGTGCCCGGTCAATCCAGGCGAGTGGTGCCCAGCAGGCGGTCCGGGTCCAGCCTGTCCTTCAGGGCCTGGTTCACGGCCTTCACGGGCGCCGGCGTATAGGCGTCGTAGAAGCGCTGGTTGTGCGGCCCCACGCCGTGCTCGGCGCTGTAGGAGCCCTCGAAGCCGCGGACGGCCAGGTCGTAGATCCGCGTCTGGAGCTCCGCCACCACCTCGGCGGTGGGCCGGGGAGCGTCCGCCTCCCGCCACACCAGGTTGAGGTGGGTGCCGCCGTCGCCCCAGTGCCCGAAATCGCAGGCCCGGATGAAGGGATACGCCTCGGCCAGCAGCGCCACCGCCGCCTCAGTGAACGCGGCCATGCGGCTGCGGGGCACGCTGATGTCGAAGGCCAGCACCTTGCCCTCGCTCCGCAGGCTCTCGCTGATGTGGTGGCGCAGGGCCCAGAACTCGTCGGGCTTGCCCATGAAGACATCGGTGAGGCCCTCGCCGGCCTCGCCCTCCACGAAGGCCCCCAGGCGCTCCTCCAGCACCCCGGCCAGGTCGAGGGCGGCGCCGGGCAAGGTGGAGGAGAGCTCGACCAGGGCCGTGTAGGCGGGCGGCTGGCCTGTCCCGTACGGGTTCCGCAGGTCGGGATGGTGGGTGAACACGGGTCCCAGCGCGTTGGCGCTGATCACCTCGAAGGCGGTGAACACGTCCGCCAGGTCGCGCTCCAGGCTCTGCAGAAGGGCGAGCACCGCCTCGCCGGACACGCAGCCCACCAGGGCCGTGGCCTGCTGCCGCGGCACCGGCACCACCTGCACCACCGCGCCGGTGATCACGCCGTAGATGCCGCTCGTTCCCACGAACAGCTGCTTCAGGTCCAGCCCGGTGTTGTTCTTCCGCAGGCGGTTGAGCGCATCCACCACCGTGCCGTCGGGCAGCACCACCTCGAGGCCCTGGAGGTTGTGGCGAACGTCGCCGTACTTGAGCAGGCGGGTGCCGCCGGTGTTGGTGGCGATCATGCCGCCGAGGGTCGGATCCGCACCCAGGTCGATGGGGAACAGCAGGCCATGCGGAGCGAGGGCCTCGTTCAGGGAACTGAGGAGGACGCCGCCGTCCACCAGGGCCGTGCGGTTGACGGGATCCACCTCCAGCCGCTTGTTCAGGCGTTCCAGGCTGAGCACGAGCATCTCGCCGCTGGCGTCGGGGTTGGAGGCGCCCACCAGGCCCGTGTTGGCCCCCTGGGGCATCACGCGCAGGCCCCGGGCCTGGCAGTAGGCCATGAGCTTCGAGATCTCCGCGGTGGTGCCTGGGCGGGCGGCCGCCAGGGCCTTCCCGGCGCCGTACCGCCAGCCCGCCTCGTAGCGGGCCAGGTCCTCCGGTTCGGTCAGCACGGCGTCCGCGCCCAGCATGGCGCGCAGGTCGGCGGCGATTCGGGCGGATTCGTGCATGGCGGCCTCCCTGTCCTCAGCTGATCCAGGCCCGGACCAGCGCCTCGAAGCGCTCGCCCCGCTGCTCGAAGTTGTCGAACTGGTCGAAACTCGCGCAGGCCGGGCTGAGCAGCACCTGGTCGCCCGCCTGGGCGAGGGCGAGGGCGGCCTGGGTGGCGGCGTCGAACCCGGGCACCACATCGTGGGGCAGGTCGCCCAGGTCGCGCTCGAGCTGCGGGATGGCCTCGCCCAGGAACACCAGGCGCCGCAGCTTCCCGTCGAGCGCCGCCCGAAGGGGCTCGTAGCTGGCGCCCTTGTCCGTGCCGCCGAGGAGCAGCACCAGGGGGCCCGGCAGGGCGCGGATGGCGGTCAGCGTGGCGTCCACGTTGGTGCCCTTGGAGTCGTTGTAGGCGCGCACCCCCCCCTTCTCGCCGCAGAAGGCGATGCGGTGGGCCAGCCCGGGATAGCTGCGGAGCCCCGCGCGGAGGCCCTCCAGGCTGGCTCCGCCCTGGCGGGCCAGGAGGCAGGCCGCCAGCGCGTTCTCCACGTTGTGGGTGCCCGGGATGCGCAGCTCCGAGCGGTTCAGCAGCGCCTCTCCCTCCAGGCGCAGGAGGCCGTCGCCATCGCACCAGGCCTCGCATTCGGCCCAGCCGAACCGCGCGGTGCGGCCGGCGCCGGGCGCGTCCCGCCACCACTCGGGGTGGGCCAGGGGCACCACCCGCAGGTCTTCGGGGGTCTGGCCCTCGAAGGCCCGCAGCTTGGCGAGGCGGTAGGCTTCCATGGTGCCGTGCCGCGCCAGATGGTCGGGGGTGAGGTTGAGGAAGGCCGCGCCCTCCGCGTGGAAGCCCAGCAGCGATTCCAGCTGGTAGCTGCTCAGCTCCACCACCAGGAGCGCCGCCGGGCCCACGCCCTGCACCGCCTCGATCATGGGCGTGCCGAGGTTGCCGCAGGCCGCGGCCCGCAGTCCGGAGGCCCGCAGCAGGTGCGCCGTCAGGTCGGTGGTGGTGCTCTTGCCGTTGGTTCCGGTGACCGCCAGCACGCGGCTGCCGTCGTTGCGTTCCCGCAGCACCCGGTG
>JAFJUR010000099.1 GCA_017859995.1 Holophagaceae bacterium
CAGGCCTCGGACGCCTTCGGGAACCTGGTGGACTTCAAGAACACCATCATCATCATGACGTCCAATGTGGGCAGCCGGGAGCTGCTGGCAGAGAAGAACCTCGGCTTCGTCGAGCAGGACGGTCGTC
This sequence comes from Holophagaceae bacterium, assembly GCA_017859995.1. GTDB lineage: Bacteria > Acidobacteriota > Holophagae > Holophagales > Holophagaceae > Geothrix. Next base: position 128 of record JAFJUR010000099.1, read on the forward strand.
CCGACGCCAAGTCCGGCGATGCGATGAAGGTCCTCAAGCGTACCTTCCCGCCCGAGTTCCTCAACCGCATCGATGAGATCGTGGTGTTCAACCGTCTGGGCGACGACGAGCTGCGCAAGATCGTCCGCCTGCTGGTGGAGGACCTCAACGTCACCCTCCTGAAGCACAAGCTGACCGTCAGCCTCACGGATGCTGCCTGCGACTGGCTGGTGAAGACCACCCTCCGCGACCGGGCCTACGGCGCCCGCCCGTTGCGGCGCGCCATCCAGAAGCAGGTGGAGGATCCCCTTGCCGAGCTGATGGTCGGGCAGGAGACGGTGCCTTCGGGGCTGGTGAACTTCGATCTCGTGGACGGGAAGCTTGTCCCCACCTTGTCTGATTCCGGAGACGTGGCCACTGGCCAGGAAACCCATCTGGTCGGAGCGCCTGAATGACGCAGCAAAACATGATTTGGAACCGGGTACGGCCCCGGGTGTGCAGGGGCCTGCTGCCCCTGGCGCTGGTGGCAGGGTTCTCGTTTCCGCTGGTGGCCCAGGAGATCGAGCCCATCGTCACCATCGAGGTGATCGGCGCCCAGAAGCAGACCGCGGAAACGGTGATCTTCAAGTCGGGCGTGAAGGTGGGCGACGACCTGCGGAACCTGGATTTCAGCGCGGTGATGGAGAAGCTCTGGGCCAGCGGGTCCTTCGATGACATCAAGCTCGAGCTGGAAGATGCCCAGGGCGGCAAGAAGCTCGTCATCCGCATCCGCGAGCGGCCCCTGATCAAGGAGATCGACTACCGGGGCGGCACCGAGGTGGGCCTCACCAACATCAAGGACAAGGTCAAGGAGAAGAAGCTCACCATCAATCCGGAAACGATCTACGACCCGGAGGCCGCGCGCAAGATCAAGAACATGATCGTCGAGCAGGCCGGGGAGAAGGGATTCCGAAATCCTGTGGTGGACATCACCCTCGAGCCCATGGGGCCGGGTCTCGCGCGACTTGTCTTCGACGTCAAGGAAGGCGGCAAGGCCAAGATCTATGCCGTGTCCTTCCGGGGCAACAAGGTCTTCACGAGCGCCCAGCTTCGCAGCGCCATGAAGAAGACCCGCCGCCACTGGACGTTCAGCTGGCTCACCACCCACGACCTGCTGGTGGACAAGAACCTCGAAGAGGATCTCGAGAACCTGAAGAAGACCTACTGGCAGCTTGGCTACAAGGATGTCTTCATCGGCAAGCCCCTCATCGAGGTCGTGGACAAGACGACCGAGAAGCAGAAGAAGAAGAACGAGAAGCGGCTGAAGGAGGCGAAGTCTCCCAAGTACGACCTCCGCGCCACCCTCACCATCCCCATCCTGGAAGGCGAGCAGTTCTTCGAGGGCACCTTCAAGACTGAAGGCGGCAAGCTCTTCCGCGAGAACTTCTACCCCGCGAAGTACGCGGAGGTGAAGCGGGACAATCATTCCTTCCTGAAGAAGTTCTTCAACATCAGGCCTTCGCTGGAAGGCCCGAAGCCCGGCGACAAGCCGGTGCCTTTCGATCTGGACGCGGTCAATCAGACCGTGGAAAAGGTGAAGGAAGCCTACTCCAACCAGGCCTACGTCATGTTCCGCGCGGAGAAGAAGTTCGAGATCCGCGAGGAGAACGGCGTCAAGAAGGTGGACACGACCCTGAAGCTCGACGAAGGCGAGCAGTACACCGTCCGGAAGATCGAGTTCGAGGGGAACAACACCACCAAGGACAAGGTCCTCCGCCGTAGCATGCTCATGCGGGAAGGCGATCTTTTCCAGACGGACCGCTTCAAGGACTCGCTCCTGAGCATCAGCCAGCTGAGCTTCTTCGACGTGAAGGGCTCCGAGCCCAAGGTGGACCTGGTGCAGGACAAGCCACAGGTCGACATCGTCGTCCGAGGCGAGGAGTCGGGCGTCAACGAACTGCTCTTCCAGGGCGGCTACGGGTCTCTGTTCGGATTCTCCCTGGGCGTGAGCTTCTCCACCCGCAACCTGGGCGGCGGGGGCGAAACCCTTTCGGTGAGCTACAACGGCGGCAAGTTCTCGAAGAACATCTCGGTGGGCTTCACGGAGCCCTTCGTCTTCGACTTGCCTTACTCCTTCTCGACCTCCGTTTCGAACGGATCCGCGGACTACGACGCGTCCCGGGTCGGCATCGCCAACGCCTACAAGCAGTACACCCGTAGCCTGGGCCTCTCCGTGGGTGCCCGCCTCAGCAACTGGCTGCCCCAGCAGCCCTGGGCCTGGTTCACCACCTACTCCACGGGCTACAGCTTCCGCCTGATCCGCATCGAGGGCGGCCGGAACTTCTACTTCCGCGACATCCCGAACCAGCTGACCTCGACCTTCAGCCAGAGCCTGGCCTTCAGCACGGTGAACCACCAGTTCAAGCCCACCAACGGCACCCGGGTCGCCTTCGGTCTGGAATACGGCGGCTGGCAGTTCGGCGGCGACCGTCCCTTCCTGCGGGCCACCTGGGATTTCGCCAAGTTCATGAACGTGGCCGAGCGCCATATCTTTGCCGTGAACATGAGCTACGGGTATCTGCAGAACATGGGCCGCGAAGAGCTTCCCCTCTACGACCTCTACCGGCCCGGCGGTGAGAACAGCATCCGCGGCTACCGGTACGGCCAGGTGGGCTCCGTCCTGCTCGACAACAACGGCTATGCCGTGGTGGTGGGCGGCAACAAGCAGTTCGTGGCGAACTTCGAATACCAGTTCAAGATCGCCGACCAGTTCCGGCTGGTGGCCTTCTACGACGCGGGCAACGCCTGGGGCAGCGGCACCAAGGTCTTCAGCCGCGACACCATCGCCTACAAGGACTACACCACCGGCCAGGTCTACGCTTTCCGTAACCCCACCCTGGTCCGGTCCGCGGGTCTGGAGTTCCGGTTCTTCCTGCCCATCAGTCCGGCCCCGCTGCGCCTGATCTGGGCCCGGAAGATCAACCCCTATCCCTTCGACACCGAGGGGAAGACGGACTTCCAGTTCTCCATCGGAACCACCTTCTGAGTCATGGCGGAATGCCGATCCGCGATACAATGCCCCTTTCGCCCTGGAGCCTCCCATGCGCTTGATCGCACCGTCTGTGGCCGTTCTTTGCCTGTCCGCGTCCCTCGCCGTCCCGGCGGCGGCCCAGGAGGCCCCCCGTTTCGCCTTCTTCAGCATCAACCAGTTGGTGCGCACTTCCAAGAAGGCCGGCGCGATCTTCTCTGAACTCGAAATCACGGGCAAGACCTTGCAGGAGAAGCTCCAGGCCAAGGGCCAGGAATTGCAGACCCTCCAGCAGCAGCTGAACTCCCCCAGCATCGACCCCGAGAAGAAGGAACCCCTGGCCAAGAAGTACCGGGATCTGGAATTCGAAGCGAAGAAGATGCAGGAGGACAGCCAGGCCGAGTACCAGCGCGTGGAGAAGAAGGTGGGCGAGGCCATCACCAAGATGGCGGCTCCCATCGTCCAGCAGCTCGCCAAGGAGCAGAACCTTCAGCTGGTGCTCTCCGACCAGGCCATCAACGTGCTCTCCTGGGCCGATGATGTCTGGATGAAGGCCTTCACTGCCGAGGTCGCCAAGCGCCTGGACGCCGGCGAAGGCGCTCCCGCCGCTGCGGCCGCTGGCGCCAAGCCGGCCGCGCCCAAGCCCGCCGCCGCGAAGCCCGCGCCCAAGAAGTAGCCCCGGCCCGTCCAGGTCCGAGGGAACCGCGACATGACCGCCGCGCGACGGCTGCTCCTGCTGCTCACCGGGATCAACCTGGTGAACTACCTGGATCGGTACGTCGTCGCGGCGGTCATGGAGCCGTTGGGGCGGGAATTGAACCTGACCGACGCCCAGCGCGGGCGCATGACCTTCGTGTTCATCGTCGTCTACATGTGCGCCGCGCCCCTGTTCGGCTACCTGGCGGACCGGTTCCACCGGCCCCGGCTGGTGGCCAGTGGCGTGGTGCTGTGGAGCCTCGCCACCCTCGGCGCCGCCTTCGTGCACACATACCCGGCTCTGCTGGTGACCCGCTCCCTGGTGGGGGTGGGGGAGGCCGCGTACGCGACCCTGGGGCCCGCCATGCTGGCGGACGGGTTCCCCGAATCGGAGCGGGCGAAGAAGTTCACCTGGTTCTACCTGGCCATTCCCGTGGGCAGCGCCTTCGGCTACGGCCTCGGCGGGCTCGTGGCCGATGCCTGGGGATGGCGCGCGGCCTTCCTGGTGGCGGGGCTCCCCGGTCTGTTCCTGGCCCTGTGGATGGCGTTCCAGAAAGACCCGGAACGGGGCGCCATGGACACCCTGCCGGACGCCGACGCGGCGCGGCCCTACCTGGCGCGCGTGAAGCACGTGTTCCTCAACCGGGTCTGGCTGGCCTGCACCGCCAGCTACGTGGCCTACACCTTCGCCATGGGGGGCTTGAGCATGTGGGGGCCGACCCTCTTGCAGCGGCGGTTCTCGGTGAGCACCGCCCAGGCGGGCATCGCCTTCGGCGGGCTGGCGGTGGTGACGGGCATCCTGGGCACCTTCCTGGGCGGGTACCTCACCGACCGGTGGCAGGTCCGCTGGCCTGACGCGGGGGCCCTGCTCTCGGGGGCCACCCTGCTGGCCGCGGTTCCCGTGGTGGCCTGGACCCTGAGCACGGGCCACCTGGGCACGGCCTACGCCCTATTTTTCGTGGGCATGTTCCTCCTCTTCGTGAACACCAGCCCCGTCAACGCCCTCACCGTGAGCTGCCTGCCGGCCAGCGTGCGGGCCACGGGCGTGGGCCTGAACGTGCTCTTCATCCACCTGCTGGGGGACGCCATCAGCCCTGAGCTGGTGGGGCGCCGGGCAGACCTGCTGCATCAGGCCGGTTCCGCCGGAGGCGATGCCCTGGCCCGCGCCCTGGCCCTGGTCCTGCCCGCGATCCTGCTCAGCGGGCTCGCCCTCTGGTGGGCCCGCCAGCCCCGCCGGGCCGCCTGAGGTGGCCGGCAGCCGGATGGCGCGGGCCCTGGGGCGGATCTGGTTCCGCACCCGCCGCAGAGAGGGCCCGTCCCTGCCGCCCGGTCCCTGCCTGATCCTGCTGAACCACCCGAACGGTCTGCTGGATCCGCTGGCGGCCGCCGCGCTGCTGGATCGCCGGGCCGGCTGGCTGGCCAAGGCCACCCTCTGGAAGATCGCCCCCCTCCGCCCCTTCCTGTCGGCCTTCCATGCCATTCCGGTGACCCGGCCCAAGGATGGCGGCGCCACCCCCGAATCCATCCAGCAGAGCTTCCGGAAGGTGCATGAGGTGTTGGCGCGGGGCAGGAGCGTGGCCATGTTCCCCGAGGGCGTGAGCCACAGCGAGCCGGACCTCGCCCCCCTCAAGACCGGCGCGGCCCGCATCGTCCTCTCCAGTCCGACACCCCTCAGCCTCGTTCCGGCGGGGCTGGTCTACGGGGATCGCGCCTCCTTCCGCCACAGCGTGCTCCTGCGACTGGGGTCGCCCATCCCCTTCGCGGACTTGGCGGGGCAGGGGGCGGAACCCGCCGCGGTGACGGCCCTGACGGCCCGCATCCGCGCCGGACTCCAGCCCCTGACGCTCCATGACGCCGATGCGCGCCGCCTGGCGCTGGCCCAGGACGTGGCCTGGCTGCTGGCGGAGAGTCCTGGCAGCCGGGTGGACCTCGACCGCCTGCGGAGCCGGGTGCGCGCCCTGGTGGCCCACCTGGCCTCCCTCGACGAGGGCGGGCTCGCCGACCTGGAGCATCGGGTCCGGGCGGCCCAGGCCTGGCTGAGGGCCAAGGGGCTGCGGCCCGACCAGGTGGGCCACCCCTATGCTGGATCCGAGGTGCGCCGCTGGCTCCCCGGGGCCCTGATGCGCTTGTCCGCCGCGACCCTCCTGCTGCCCCTGTGCCTGCCCTTCTGGCCGCCCTATCGCCTCATCGGCTGGCTGGCGGGCCGGTTCACTGACGAGGGGGACCAGGTCGCCACCCTCAAGCTGCTGGGGGGCATCCTCGTCCACCCGATCTGGGCGGCCCTGCTTTCAGTCCTTGCCGGCCTGCGCTGGGGTGGCGCGGCGGCCTGTCTGCCGCCGGCGGCGCTGGCGCTGGTGGGGCTGGGTCTTCCCACCCTCGAGCGGGCCGCGGAGGACCTGCAGGCCATCCGCGGCTTCCTGCGCCGCGGGGACCCGGCCGTCCCCGAGCTGCTGGAGGCGCGCCGGCAGCTGCTGGCATCCTTCCCGGAGTTGGAGGCCTGAACTGGCGGGCGCGAAAAAGGCGGGGCCGAAGCCCCGCCTTTTTCGCGTGCTGGATGGCTCAGTGGCCGAGGATGGTGATCCGGGCCGGGGCCTGGAAGATCATGGACTCGGGCAGCTGGACGGGCTGAGCGATGGGCAGCGTGGCGCTCTGCTGCGTGGGATCCACCACCAGGCCCGTGGCGAGCCAGTAGACGAGCTGGCGCTGGCCCAGGTCCACGGCCACGGGGTTCGCCGGGTTCAGGAGGAACGCGTGGGCGATGCCCGCCTGGTCGAACTGGAAGTAGCCTTCCTTGGGGGTGGTGTCGGTCACCGCGGTGGCGGCGTTGGCCACCTTGGGGGCCAACCCGGGGCTCAGGGTGTACATGAAGGGCGTGCCCACCACGCCGGCGGCATGGGCCGTGGCGACGACCCCCGTGGGGGTGGTGACGGTGTGCGCGCCCGCCGCGGTGTAGGCCAACTGGGCGAAGTTCGGTCCCACGGGGGCGCCGGCGGCGCCGAGGACCGCCCGGCCGCCCAGGGCGTTGCCGAAGTAGCGGGTGTAGGGGTTGGTGATGACCAGGTCGCCGTTGGTGGGGACATTGGTGGCGTCAAAGGTGGTGGAGGTGGCCTCCTGGACCACGACGCGACCCGACAGGCGGCTGGGCAGGCCGGCGGCGAGGGGACTGGTCATGGTGGCGGGGTCGGCGGGATCCACGATGCTCTGGGTCACCTGGAAGAAGTTGTGGTAGGTGGGCGTGTTCTTGGCGATGCCCACGGCCGCGAGGCCCGCATCCACGGTGGGACCGAAGGCGGGGCTGTTCTGGATCAGGTAGGCCGTGCGCCCGCCGGGGTTGTTGAAGAAGCCCTTCATGTCGTTGTTCAGGGTGGCCTGGGTGTAGGGCGGCACGGCGGGGGCGAGGGTCGTGTTGGAAGCCAGGTAATACGAGCCCACGATGGCGCCGAGGCTCACGCCCACGAACTTCATGTTGCTGGGGGCGGTGGTGATGTCGGGGGTGCTGGTGGCGAGGCCCGCGGTGGCGAGGGCCGTGCTGAGTCCGCCGGTCTTGATAACGAGCTCAAGGCGGGTGAGGTTCACGACGCCCTGCTGCAGGTTGGAGCGGGTGGCGAGGGGGGCGCCGATGGCCATGAAGTCCTGGCCCCACTGGGAACCGGTGGTGTGCGTGGGCACGGCGTTCTGCCCATGCACCGGCAGGTCGATGGCGATCACGGCGTAGCCGCGGGAGGTCAGGGTGCCGGCGAGCGCGATCACCGTCTCCTTCTGGGAGGTGATGCCGTGCTGGTAGATGACCACGGGATAGCCGTTCGCCGGCCGGGTGATGAGGGCGGGATCGGGAGCGATGTAGACGAAGTTCAGGGTGCGGTCGGTGTGGTAGTAGCCGGTCAGCTGGCCGGTGCCGTTGCGGAAGGGCTGGGTGACGCCGGCGGCCGGATTGTAGGCCCCGGTCGTGCCGGTGAGGTTCATGGTGGCGGCGTTGGCCTTGACCACCACGGGATCCACGCTCAGGTCGCCGCTGGCGAGGGTGCCCAGGGCCACGAGGCCCACGCTGGCGGGGGCGGTGGCGGCGCCGCTGCCGGTGACGGCCTGCCAGTAGTTGTCAGGGGTGGGAGCCGGGGCGGTGGCGCCCTTCACCATGAGGGTGGTGGCGCCGAAGCCGGAGACGGTATTCGACCAGGTCTTGCCCGACAAGCCGCCGAGGGTCGCGCCGGCGGCGAACTGCCGGAGGGTGGCCTCCACGGGGACGCGGGTGGTCGGGGCGGCGGGGTCGGGCACGATGAATCCCGCGCCGGTGGTGATGAAGCGGCCCATCAGGGCCACGTCGCCGCGGGCGGCGACGGTGGTGGTGGCGGAGGCGGCGATGAGATCGTCAAAGACCTTGCCGTAGCCGGAGAGCTTGACGGGGTTGGCGGGGCCCTGGGGCTGGGTGGGATCCACCAGCACGTTGGCGCGCACCGCCTCGAGGGCCGCGAACTGCCCGGTGAGGGGCGAGGTGGCCTTCAGGGCTTCGAAGTAGATGGTGCCGCCGATGGCCGCGCCGGCGGCGTTCTTCACGCGGTTCGTGACCACGTAGAGGTACCGGCTGCCGGGCAGCAGGGGGAAGTTGGGGAAGAGGAACAGGTCCGTGCCGCCCGCGGCGTACTGGTAGCTGAACATTCCGGAGACATCGGTGAAGCCGAGCGCGTTGCTCTCGGTGCCGGCACCGTCGGGGGTGAGCTGGAAGACCTTGATGTTGGCGGCCGTCACCGTGGTGGCGTCGAGGGCCCCGGAGAAGCGCAGGTAGATCGGCGCGTTGATGCCCGCCACCGCGTTGGTTCCGCCCATCTCGCGCAGGTTCACGTAGGCCAGGGCCTCGGGAGGTGTCATGGGCGTGTTCGCCGGGCGGGGACCGGCGGCGCCGCCGGTCGGCGGCACATAGCTGTTGATGGGGTCGAGTGCCGTGGCCGAGGCGAGGATGTTCGGCAGGGGGACGGTGCCGGTGCTGGGGTCGAAGACGGCCGTGGTGAGCGGCGCCACGGAAGGCGGAGAGGGGATCTTGCTGTCGCCGCCGCCGCTGCACCCGAGGATGGTCAGCAGGGACACGCCAAGGAGTGCCTGGCACAGGTTTGCACGCATTGCTTCACCTCGTGGGTGTGGTTAGGGGAAATCCAGGATGGGTCTCCAGACGATAGGCGGGCCGGAGACGAAATTCCACAAAAAAGAGGGGCCCCAGCCGGGGCCCCTCAGGCACTCCAGATGACCTAGTCGGTCACGGCAAAGACGACCTTGTCGTTCTTAAAGCGGCTCACGGTGATGAGCTCCACCGTGGCGGTCTGCTTGTCTTCGCTGATGGTCAGCTTGTAGTGCTCGTCCTTGATGTAGGAGCCGGGCACCACGTTGACCTTGCCGATCTTCTTCAGGCCCAGGTCGGCCGCCTTGATGGTGACGGTCTTGGCCGACCGGAGGTCGAGGCTCTGGGTGAAGACCTCGTCACGCCAGTTCTTGCCGGCGCGGTCCTTGGCGAAGACGGGGATCTCGATGACGCCCTCGGCCTTCAGCGCGTCGCGCTTGCCGATGATGTAGTGGAGGGAGTTCAGCTTGGCCAGCTGCCCGGCGTTGTCCGCCTGCAGCTTGGTGCGCTCCTCGATGAGGTTGCTGCGCTCGGACTGCAGGGCGGTGATCTCCTCGGTGATCTTCTTCTTCTGGCTCTCGAGGTCGAGGACCTCCTCCTGCAGCTTCTCGTTCTGGGCCACGGCCTCGTCGCGCTCGCCCTCGACCTTCTCGCGCTCCTGGCGCATCAGGTCGTTGGGGGTGATCTTGGACTTGCCCTGGGCGACCCAGGTGCCGTAGGTGCCGTTGGCGTAGAAGTGGTAGACCTCGAAGCCCGGCGCGAGCTTCTCCATGATGGCCACGCGGCTCACGAGCTTCTTGGCCTCGGCCTCGGGCACGCCCTTCTTCTTGAGGAAACGCATGGCCATGCCGTAGTGGCTGTCGTTCATCTTGGCCAGGTCAGGCTTGGGCAGGTCGGCCTTCAGCTTGGCGACCTTGGAATTGAGGTCCTTGATCTCCTTGTCCTTGTCCAGGACCTCCTGGAGCAGGGCCTGGTAGGAGCTGTTCTTTTCGTTCTTGATGCGCTCTTCGAGGGCCTTCTTCTGCTCGTCGGAGAGCTGGAGGGTCTCGGCGTTGGGCCGGATGTCATTCACGCCGGCCTGGGCCAGCTTCTTCTGCTGCTCGGTGCCGGCCTGGTTCAGCTGCTGATTGGCCTTGTCGGCCTCGGCGGCCTTCTGGGTCAGCTCGCGGATCTGGGGGTCCTCGCGCTTGCACGCGGTGGACACCATCAGGATGGACGCGGCCATCAGGGCCAGAGCCAGCGTCGGGCGTCGGAACGGGTTCATAAGGTCCTCCACGGGGGGGCGGTGAGGTGGGCGCTGCAGGGACGGGGAACTCCCCACCTTAGACCTCCAGGCTAGGTCATGGCAAGGTTTCCCGCGTCATCCGAAAGGTGTAAGGACTGATATACTCAGCGATTCCTCCGAAAGGTCTTTGGAGGGGTTCCTAGGAGTTCTGCATGGCCACCCAGGGGCGTCACCTTTTCACATCCGAAAGCGTCACCGAGGGGCATCCCGACAAGATGGCGGATCAGATTTCCGACGCGGTGCTTGATGCGGCGCTGAAGGACGATCCCC
>JAFJUR010000100.1 GCA_017859995.1 Holophagaceae bacterium
GAAGTCCACCTCTTTGGTTTGCCCCCACGCTCTGGTGGTGGGCTGGAATCCCGGCACACGAAGTCCGGCAGAACGAACAGGGTATCGAGGAAACCCCTGGTGAACCAGGGAAAAGACCCTGATTCACGCGGCAGGGCTCAGGAATGGCCCGGAACGCGCCGAATCAGGGTGGATGACCCCCTTCCCGGCCGGAACCCGGCCCGCCCCCTCCCCGCTCATGGAAGCCGCCAGCCCGTGGATCTCGGACGCGGTCGAGGCCCGCACCACCGCCCTGCTGTACGAGAACGTGGCCTTGGCCCAGGGGGTCGCCGCGGTTCTGGCGATCCTCCTGGCCGTGGCCTGCGGGGGAAGGCATCCGGCGGCCGCCGCGGCCTGGGTGGCTGCCGTGCTGGCGCACGCCCTGGTTCGCGTGCTCCTGGCCCGGGGCTTCCGAACCCGGGACACCAGCCGGCAGGACGATCCCGTCTGGCGGCGCCGGGCCATCGCGGGGGTGGCGGCGTCCGGTCTGCTGTGGGCTGGGGGCGCTGTGCTGTTCATGGGGGGCGCCCCCCTGGCGCAGCAATCCCTGACCGCCCTGGTGGTGGCGGGGATGGTCGCCGGGGCGGTGGCAGCCCTGGGCGCCGTGCCTGCCGCCTTCCTGGCCTTCGCCGTGCCCGCCGTGGGGGCGGTCTTCCTGTGTGCGCTGCTGCAGGCCCGGGACATCACCGGCTGGGCCATCGCCGCGGCCAGCGGCATCTTCCTGCCGGCCGTGTTTCGCAGCTCCCGACGCTTCGCCAGGGTGATGGCGGAGGCCATCCGCCTGGGCCACGAGCAGCAGCTCATGAACGAGGCGCTTCTCGCTGCCCGCGACCAGGCCTTGGAGGCCAGCCGGGCCAAGAGCGAATTCCTGGCCACCATGAGCCATGAGATCCGCACGCCCATGAACGGCGTGATCGGAATGGCAGGCCTGCTGCTGGATTCAGGCCTGGAAGGCGAGCAGCGCAGCTACGCCGCCACCATCCAGCACAGCGCCGACGCGCTCCTGGCCATCATCAACGACATCCTGGATTTTTCCCGCGTGGAGTCGGGGAGGCTCGAACTGGAATCCCTGACCTTCGACCTGAGGGCCTTGGTGACCGAAGTGACCGAACTCCTGGCCTTTCAGGCGGGAGCCAAGGGATTGGGCCTGACCGTGGTGGTGGATCCCTCCACGCCGGCCGGGGTGGTTGGGGATCCCGGGCGGCTCCGTCAGGTGCTCATCAACCTGGGCGGCAACGCGGTCAAGTTCACCCAGAGTGGCCAGGTGGTCCTCCGAGTCTCGAGGACCGGGGGAAGGGCGGGGCAGGCGGACCTGCTCTTCGAGGTGGAGGACACGGGCATCGGCATCCCCGCCGACCGGCTGCCTGATCTGTTCAATCCCTTCATCCAGGGAGACGCCTCCATGGCGCGCCGATTCGGCGGCACGGGGCTCGGCCTCAGCATCTCCAAGCGTCTGGTGGAACTGATGGGGGGCGCCCTGACGGCCACCAGTGAAGAAGGCGTGGGCTCCCAGTTCCGGATCAAGCTCTCGCTCCCCACGGCAGACCTCCCTTCGACGGCGGTGGCGACGCTGGAGGAGTGGGAGCCCGTCGCGGTCCCCGGACACCTCCGCGTGCTGGTGGTGGAAGACAACGCCATCAACCAGCGGGTGGTCACCCGGATGATCGAGAAGCTGGGGCACCGGGCGGATGTGGCGGGCAATGGGCTTGAGGCCCTGGCGGCCCTTGGCGAGCGGCCGTACGACCTGGTCCTCATGGACTGCCAGATGCCGGAGATGGACGGCTTTGAGGCCACGCGGCGCCTGAGGGATCCCGCTGCCGGCGCGCTGGACCCTCGCGTGCGGGTGGTCGCGCTCACGGCGAACGCCATGGCGGGAGATCGAGAACGCTGCCTCGCCGCTGGGATGGATGACTACCTCCCCAAGCCCGTGCAGATGCAGGCCCTGGCGGCCGTGCTGGCGAAGGGCGCCGCGCCTCCCGGCTGATCTGCGCCGGATGGAGGGCGGATCAGACGCTGATCACCACGAGTTCGGGATCCACTTCCTTCTGGAGCATGCCCTCGATGGCCACGAGGGTGCCCGTGAGGCTGGCGGGGCAGCTGCCGCAGGCGCCCACGTAGCGGATCATCACCTGCTTCTCGTGCCGGCCCACCAGCTCCAGGCCGCCGCCATCCGCCGCCAGGGCAGGCAGGATGGCGCTCTCCAGCACCATGCGGATGTCTTTCAGCAGGGGATCGTTCTCGTCTTCCACCTTGGAGAACACCCGGGGGGCCGCCGGGGCGCCCGTGCCGCCGCCGATGCCGGCGGCGGCACGGATGGGCGCGGCCAGCAGGGGCAGCATCTCCGGCCAGCCCTTGTCGTCGGTCTTGGTGACGGTGAGGAACTTGTCCTGCATGAAGACCGAGGTGACATTCCCCACGGCGAAGAGGTTCTTCGCCAGCTCGTCATGCTCGGCGGTCTCGGCGTTGGGGAAGGACTTGGGGAAGCCCACGGCCACGGCTTCCTTCAGCACGAACTTCACGGCGTTGGGATTGGGGGTGTATTCGATCTCGGCGATTTTGGGCATTTTCAAAAGCCTTTTTTGTCCACAGATTCCGCAGATTCACACAGATTTTTTTGAATCTGTGAAATCTGTGAAATCTGTGGATAGGTTTTCATTCTGTGGATGCCTCGGCCTCGCCCTTGAGCGCGGCGTGGAGGGTGGCCCAGGGGAGCACGGCGCACTTCACGCGGCTGGGGAGGTTCTTCACGCCGCTGAAGAGGGTGAGCTTGCCCAGCAGGGGGGCTTCCGTCTCGGGATTGAGCTCGCCGCGCACCATGCCGCGGAACTGCTCGGCCATGGCCTCGGCTTCGGCCACGGACTTGCCCTTCACCGCGCCCGTCATGAGGCTGGCGCTGGCGACATCAATGGCGCAGCCGCTGCCCTGGAACTTGATGTCCCGAACCAGGCCGTCCTCGATCACCAGCGTCACATCCAGCTGGTCGCCGCAGAGAGGATTGTGGCCTTCGGCGTGGTGGGTGCAGGCCTCCAGCTTCCCGAAGTTCCGGGGCTTCTTGTTGTGCTCCAGGATCACCTGCTGGTACAGCTCGCGTGGGTCGCTCATTGGTCGTATCCAACAGACAAAAGATTCACCGCCAAGACGCCAAGACGCCAAGAAAAACCAAGAAGAGCTTTTTTCTTTCTTGGCGTCTTGGCGTCTTGGCGGTAATCCGTTTTCATTTGAACAACTCGATGGCATGAAGCACGGCGGTGGCCAGCAGGTCCACTTCTTCGCGGGTGTTGAAGTAGGCGAAGGAGGCCCGGGTGGTGGCGGGGACGTTGAAGCGGGTCATGACGGGCTGGGCGCAGTGGTGGCCGGCGCGGACCACGATGCCTTCGCCATCCAGCAGGCTGCCCATGTCGTGGGGATGGATGCCCTCCACCACGAAGGAGATGACGCTGGCCTTCTCTTTCGCGTTGCCCAGGATGCGCAGGCCCGGAATGGCGGAAAGGCGCTCGGTGGCGTAGACCAGCAGGTCGTGCTCGTGGGCCGCGATGCGCTCCAGCCCCAGGGCGGTGACGTAGTCCAGGGCCGCGCCCAGGCCGATGGCGGCGGCGATGGGCGGGGTGCCCGCCTCGAACTTGCCCGGCGCGGCCATGTACGTGGTCTTCTCCCAGCTGACGGAGCGGATCATGTTGCCGCCGCCGTGCCAGGGGGGCATGGCCTCCAGGTGGGCCAGCTTGCCGTAGAGCACGCCGATGCCCGTGGGGCCCGAGAGCTTGTGGCCGCTGAAGGCGTAGAAGTCCGCGTCGAGGTCCTGCACGTCCACGGCGAGGTGGGGCACGGCCTGGGCGCCATCCACCAGCACGGGAACGCCCTTGGCGTGGGCCCTGGCGATGATCTCCTTCACCGGGTTCACGGTGCCCAGCACGTTGCTGACATGCACGACGCCGACGAGCTTGGTGCGGTCCGTGATGAGTGTGTCGAGAGATTCCAGGATCAGCTCGCCCGCATCGGTCATGGGAATGACCTTGAGGGTGGCGCCCTTCTCCTCAGCCAGCAGCTGCCAGGGCACGATGTTGGCGTGGTGCTCCATGGCCGACAGCAGGATCTCGTCGCCGGCGTTCACATGGGTACGGCCGTAGGTCTGGGCCACGAGGTTGATGGCCTCGGTGGTGCCGCGGGTCCAGACGATCTCGCGGATGGACCCGGCGCCGATGTAGCGGCGCACCTTTTCGCGGGCGGCCTCGAAGTGGTCGGTGGCCTCCTGGCTGAGGGTGCTCACGCCACGGTGGACATTGGTGTGCTCGTCGCGCTCGTACTTCGCCATGCGCTCGATGACCGGCAGGGGCATCTGGCCGCTCACGGCGCTGTCGAGGTAGGTCACGGGCTTGCCGTGGAACACCCGGGACAGCAGGGGGAAATCCCGGCGGACGGCGGCGACGTCGAGGGGCTGGAGGGTGGTGCTCCCGACTGGCGCGATGACAGGGCTTTGCCCTGGCATCGTGCGGGGGGTCCCGGGGGGGACATCGCGAGTGAAAGCGAGCAGGCGGTCCCCCTCGGTCATGATAAGTCTCCCAGCGAGACGGCCTGGGTGCGCGCCATGACGAGCTGGCGGAGGGCGCGGCGCAGGCTGGCTACGGGGACGTGGGTGAGCACGTCCGCCGCGAAGCCGTAGGTAAGCAGATTGCGGGCGTCGTCGGCGTTCAGGCCGCGGCTCTGCAAGTAGAAGAGCTCCTCGGGATCCAGCGCGCCCACGGTGGCGCCGTGGCTGCACTTCACGTCGTCGGCGTAGATCTCCAGCTGGGGCTTGGTGTCGACCCGGGCGCTTTCCGAGAGCAGGAGGTTGCGGCTCTGCTGCTTGGCGTCCGTGCCCTGGGCGCGGGGCGCCACGAGCACCTGGCCGTTGAAGATGGCGCGGGCCTGGCCGTCCACGATGCACTTGTGCAGCTGGTGGCTGGTGCCGTGGGGCTCGGCGTGGAACATGAAGCTGTGTGTGTCCGCCACCTGGCTGCCTTCAAGGAGGGCCAGGCCGTCCAGGGATGCCTCGGCCCCTTCGGCCAGGCGCACCCAGGGCTGCTGGCGGGAGAGGCGCGCGCCGAAGCTGAGGGTGCGGGAGTGGTACTGGCCGCCCTTGGCGACCTCAGCCTTCAGGGTGCCCAGGTGGAAGGCCGCGGCGTCGTCCCGCTGTACCCGCTCATGGCGCAGGATGGCGCCCTCGGCGATGCGGACCTCGACCACCGGGGCGGTCAGGTAGGTGCCCTCGCCGTGGTGCTCTTCGACCAGCTCCAGTTCGGCCCCGCGCTCCAGCACCACCATCAGGCGGGGGAAGACGGCCACGGGGCCCTCTGCTTTCGTGATGAACAGCAGGTGGAGGGGCAGGGCCACCTTGAGGTTCTTGGGCACGAGGATGACGGCGCCATCCTGGAAGCGGGCGCTGTTCAGGTCCTCGAAGGGGCTGGCCGAGTCGGGACCCACGGTGCCCAGGGCGTGGCAGGCTTCGCTGGCGGTGGAAAGCGGAAGGAACCGCACGCCGGCGGGAACGGCCGAGGTGCAGCTGGTGTGGGGGGCGTGATGGCCGTTCACGAAGACCTGGCGGGTGCCCACCATCTCGGGCAGGAGAAGGGCGCTGACGTCCACCTTCGCCTGGGGCGCGGGTCCGAAGGCGATCTGCTGGAGGGCCTTCAGGTCGGTGTACTTCCAGTCCTCGCTGTGCGCGGCGGGCAGGCCCTGGCCCGCCAGCCGCGCCTCGGCCGCGGCGCGGAGGTCGGCCCACTCAGGGGGCCGGGGCGTGGCGAGCAGGGTGCCAAGCAGGTCGTGCTGGGCCAGGCCGCTGGCGGTGGCCGTGCTCATCGCGCGCCTCCGGCGGCCGCCTCTTCCAGCACCCAGTCGTAGCCGCGTTCCTCGAGCTCGAGGGCGAGCTCCTTCCCGGCGCTCTTGAGGATCCGGCCGCCGGAAAGCACATGCACGAACTGCGGCTGGATGGTCTCGAGGATGCGGGGGAAGTGGGTGATGATCAGCAGAGCGCGGTCGGCGCGCTGCAGGCGGTTCACGGCATCGCCCAGCACCCGCAGGGCGTCAATGTCGAGGCCGCTGTCCAGCTCGTCCAGGATGGCGAGCTTCGGTTCGAGCACGGCCATCTGGAGGATCTCGTTGCGCTTCTTCTCGCCTCCCGAAAAGCCCTCGTTGAGGCTGCGGTCGAGGAATTCCTCGCGCATGGCCACCAGCTTGATCTTCTCGTGGATGAAGTCGTCGAACTCGAGGGGATCCAGCTCGTCCCGGCCATCGGCCTCGGCCTTCTTGTTGTAGGCCAGGCGCAGGAAGGAGGCGTTGCTCACCCCCGGCACCTCGATGGGGTGCTGGAAGCCCATGAAGATCCCGGCCCGGGCCCGGGCGTCGGGCTCGAGGTCGAAGAGGTTCTGGCCCTCGAACAGCACCTCGCCGCCGGTCACCTCGTAGGAAGGATGGCCCGCCAGCACCTTGCCCAGCGTGGACTTGCCGGAGCCGTTGGGCCCCATGATGGCGTGGACCTCGCCCGCGTTGATCTGCAGGTCGATGCCCTTCAGCACCGGCGTGCCGTTGATGGAGGCGGTGAGGTTCTTTATGGAAAGCATTTCAACTCCAGATTTTTAACCGCAGATGACGCAGATGGCCGCAGATGAAAAGCAAAAGACAGGGAAGGGGAGTTTTATCTGCGCCATCTGCGGTTTCAACTTCAATTCCATTAACCCACGCTGCCTTCGAGCTTGAGGGAAAGCAGCTTGGTGGCCTCCACGGCGAACTCCATGGGGAGCTCGCGGAAGACGTCCTTGCAGAAGCCGTTGATGATCATGCTGATGGCTTCCTCGGCGGGGATGCCGCGCTGCTGGAAGTAGAAGAGCTGCTCCTCGCCGATCTTGCTGGTGGTGGCCTCGTGCTCCACCTTGGCGCTGCGGTTCTGCACCTCGATGTAGGGGAAGGTGCTGGCGCTGCTGGTCTGCCCGATGAGCATGGAGTCGCACTGGCTGAAGTTCCGCGCACCCTCGGCCTTCGGCTGCACCTTCACCAGGCCGCGGTAGCTGTTGGAGCTGTCACCGGCACTGATGCCCTTGCTGATGATGGTGCTCTTCGTGTTGCGCCCGATGTGCACCATCTTGGTGCCGGTGTCGGCCTGCTGCTTGTGGTTGGTGAGGGCCACGCTGTAGAACTCGCCCACGCTGTCGTCGCCCAGCAGGATGCAGCTGGGGTACTTCCAGGTGATGGCGCTGCCGGTCTCCACCTGGGTCCAGCTGATGTGCGAGGCCTTGCCTTTGCAGAGGCCGCGCTTGGTGACGAAGTTGAAGATGCCGCCCACGCCGTTCTTGTCGCCGGCGTACCAGTTCTGCACGGTGCTGTATTTGATGGAGGCGTTGTCGAGGGCCACCAGCTCCACCACCGCCGCGTGCAGCTGGTTGGTGTCGAACTGGGGGGCGGTGCAGCCCTCCAGGTAGCTCACGCTGGCGCCTTCCTCGGCCACGATGAGGGTGCGCTCGAACTGGCCCGATTCCTTGTTGTTGATGCGGAAGTAGGTGCTCAGGTCCATGGGGCAGGCGACGCCCTTGGGAATGAACACGAAGCTGCCGTCGGTGAACACGGCGCTGTTGAGGGCCGCGTAGAAGTTGTCCGCGGCGGGCACCACGCTGCCCAGGTACTTCTTGATCAGCTCGGGGTGTTCCTTCACCGCTTCGCTGAAGCTGCAGAAGATGATGCCGACGCCGGCCAACTTCTCCTTGTAGGTGGTGGTCACGCTGACGGAGTCGAAGACCACGTCCACGGCCACGCCGGCCAGGGCTGCCTGCTCGTTGATGGGCACGCCGAGCTTCTCGAAGGTGCGCTTCAGTTCAGGGTCCACCTCATCCATGGAGGCGTACTTGGGAGCCTTGGCCCGCGGAGCGCTGTAGTAGACGATCTTCTGGAAGTCGGGCCGGGGATAGTCGACCTTGGCCCACTCGGGCTCGGTCATGGTGAGCCAGTGCCGGTAGGCCTTGAGACGGAACTCCAGCAGCCAGTCAGGTTCCCCCTTCTTGGCCGAAATGAAGCGGATCACGTCCTCGCTTAGTCCGGGCGCGACGCTGTCCGCCTCGATGTCCGTCACGAACCCGTACTTGTATTCCTGGCTGGTGACCACGTTCAAGGTGGAACTCATCCACGCCTCCCGAGTCTTCCATTCTGGAATCTCGACTAAAATTGTCAACTTAATAGGCTGTGGCTCCGGTCACGAGTCCTGGCCGGCCTCGTCCAGCTCTTTCATGAGGCCCCGGATCTGGGACTTCACCCCCTTGGCCTGGGTGTCGTTGAGGTCGCCGGGATCGGCGTCCAGGCCGGCCTTGAGCAGGGCCCGGGCCTGCTCCCGCTCGCCCAGGCCCGCCAGGGCGGCGCCCAGCTGGAAGTGGTTGATGAGGGTCGGATCCTTTTCGATGAGGGGGTCGATCAGGTCGAGCACCTCCTGGTGGCGCTTGAGGGCCAGGAGGTACTGGCCCAGCAGGGTCCGGGCGCGGGGTTCCAGGCCGGGGAGGGGGTGGGCATGGAGGCGTCGGACCTCCGCCAGGTCCTGGTCGGTGATCTGGCCGTTCATGAGCCGGTAGGCCAGGCGCATGAGGGCCGCCTCCCAGGCGCCGGTGCTCTTGGGGTGGCGGGTCAGGAAGGCGTCCAGGGCCCGGGCGATCTCGGGCTCGCGCTTCTGTTCCATGAGGTGCTCCAGCGCCAGGCGCAGGGCCAGGAAGCAGAGCCGCGGGTGGCGGTCCGAGCAGGCGAAGTCGTAGGTGGCCTTGAGCTGGCGCTCGGGGTCCTTCATGAAGGCCAAGCGCAGGTCCAGCCAGTCGGAGCGCTGGCTGCGGCCCTTCCGCCGCACCCGCTTGAGCAGCACCTCGGCCCCCTCGGGCTGGTGCTCATCGAGCAGGGCCTCCACCTCGTCGAGCATGAGCTGGGTGCCGGCCTTGCCGTCGCGGGCCTCCCGCAGCTGGGGATGGTTCTCGGCGTCCACCATGAGCAGCAGGTGGGGGTCCCCTGGGTTCTGAAGCAGCAGCTCCTGGAGGATGGTGAAGGACTTGGCCCGTTCGTCCTGCAGCAGGTAGGCCTCGGCCAGGGCCTCGCGCACGTGCAGTTCGCCGGGCAGGTAGGCGCTGGCTTCCTTGAGCACGGGGACAGCCTGGGCGCTTTCACCGCGCGCGAGGTGCACCTGGCCCAGCAGCAGCAGGGTCTCGCCGTCCTTCCGGCGGGCCACCGCCTCCGTGGCGGCCTCCAGGGCGCCCTGATGGTCCTCCTGGTCGAGGAGCAGCTCGGCCAGCATCATGCGGGGTTCGGGATCATCGGGCCGCAGGTCCGAGGCTTGGTGCAGGGCCTCGATGGCCTGGTCGGCCTGGTCGGGCAGCTCCTGGAGGAGCTTGGCCAGCAGCATCCAGGCCTCGAAGTGCCGGGGGCTCAGGCCCACCGCCTTGCGGGCGAGGCCCTCGGCCTCCTCGAAGTTCTGGGCGGCCTCGTGGAGGGAGGCGGCGGTGAAGATCAGCTCGTAGTTCTTGGGGTCCAGGGGCAGGGCCTGGCCCAGGCGCTGGGCGGCGCCGGGCAGGTCGGCGGATTCCAGGAGGGCGGTGGTCTCCAGGAGGGCCCGCTTGAGCTGGGACATGGATTTGGGGCGGGCGATGGGCAGGATGCGGGCCCGGTAGCGGGTGAAGAGCTCCCGGGCGCTGATGAGGTGCAGGTTCTCCTCCACCAGGTGTTCCCAGCGCTCGGAGAAGGCATGGGCGTCCAGCTGGCGGTTCTGCTCCATCTCCTGCACCAGGGCCATGAGGCCGTTACGCAGCATCACCTCGCTGCGCTCCAGCTTGCCCAGCTGGTCGGAGACAGTCTCCAGGTAGGTCTCCACCCGCCGGAGGGTCTCCTCCAGGCCGGTGATGCGCTCCAGGAGGTGCTCCTCAAGGTCCTCGCCGCCGTCGGTCTCGTCGGGTTCGTCTTCCCAGGTCTGGTCCCCGGGCAGGATGAGCAGCCGCGTGCCGCACTTCACGCAGGTCTCCCGGTCCCCGGGGTTCCAGGAAAGGCAGTTCTGGCAGTAGGAACCGGGCAGATCGTTGGCCATGGAACCAGGATAGAGGGTATGGTGGCCCCGGGTGGCTGAAGGTTTTATCCTGGGGCCCTCAAGGAACGTCCGATGAGCGAAGCGCAGGACAGCCAGGACAAACGCCAGGAAGCCATGGAGTGGGTGGGCAAGGCCTACCAGCTCCACATGAAGGGCGAGGTCGAGAAGGCCATCGCCCTCTACACCAAGTCCATCGAGATCCACCCCACGGCGGAGGCCTACACGTTCCGGGGTTGGGCGCGGTCCTTCGAGAAGGACTACGCCTCGGCCATCGAGGACTGCCACCGCGCCATCGACCTCGATCCCGAATTCGGCAACCCCTACAACGACATCGGCGCCTACTACGTGGAGCAGGACGAGCCCGACGAGGCCAT
>JAFJUR010000101.1 GCA_017859995.1 Holophagaceae bacterium
GACCACCGGATGTTGGACAGGAGCTCCGCTGGATCCTCGCCCTCGAGCAGCCTGGTCTCGAGCGCGTCCAGGAGTTCGGGCACCGCATGCAGCATGGAAGACCTCCTACGGCCCTTTCCGGCAAGGCTCAGGCCAAGAGGTCCAGGTGCGGCCCGGCACCCTCTGCCGGGGTCCCGTCGGCGTCTTCGGCGGGCAGGTCCTCGGAGGCCCCCTTCCCCTGCTCGGCGCCCTGCCTTCCTTCCTGATGCTCGGTCAGCTTCAGGACATCGGTCTCGGACACGTCCGCCACGTCCTCCATGGCCTCGGCCAGCTTGGCGTCGAAGGCCTGGCGGCGGGCCTGCTCCCGCTGCACCTGGAACCCGCCCTCCATGGCCTGCCGCACCGTCTCGACGGCGGCGGTCTGCAGGATCTGGCGTTGTCCCAGGGGGCTGATCATGTCCTCACGACGAGGACCTCGGGGCTAGGAACGGTGGCTTCGCGCCAGGTGTTCCTTGATGAGCCCTTCGGCCACGGCCTCTCCGTCGGGGTCGTAGGCATCCGCATCCAGCTGGTTCTTGATGGCTTCCACCTTCTCCATCCGGATGTCAGGCACCACGGCCAGGGCCTCCTGCGCCACGGCCACGAGCCGCGCGGCGGAGGACACCTGCACGGCATCGGTGGCGGGCGCGGAACTGACGGGCCCGGCACCTGGCGTGGCAGGGGGCTTGCCCCCCGAGACACCCTGGGCACTGCCGACACTTCCTGGTTTGCCACTGATGCGCATGATTTACCTCGACAAGGCTCTATCGGCAGTTTGCCAAGAACCTTCAACCCCCTGGGGGTCCTTTTTCGAGGTCGGCTCGCCGGATTGGCTCCAGGCGGCTTTCAGGCGATCCGCCAGACCCCAGCCGCGGCCGGAAGTCACGGCCCGGTCGACCACAGCCTGGTCCATCAGGTATTCATACGTGGCCCGGGACTGGCCTGAATCCCCAAGCAGACCTGAGGGTTCCACGGTCTTGCGCATGGTCTGGAAGAGCAGGCCCATCAGGAGGCCTTCGAACTGTCGGGCGGCCTTCTCCGTCTTATCCGAGGCCTCCGGCGTGACCTCGGCCGCCCGGGCCTGGGTCAGGGCGTCGACGGAGGGAAGTCCTTGGGCGATCACAGGACCCTCAGCTCCGCCTGCAGGGCGCCGGCTTCCTTGATGGCCTGCAGGATCGCCACCAGGTCGCGGGGGGTGACGCCCATTCCGTTCAGCATTTCCGCCAGCTTGCCCACGCTGACCCCGGGTTCCACGCTGACGGTCTTGGGCTTTTCCTCCTGGGCCGTCACGTCCTTCTTGGTGGCCGTGACCGTCTTGCCCTGGCTGAAGGGCGCCGGCTGGCTCACCAGCGGCGTGGAACTGACCACGATGCTCAGGCCGCCCTGCACGATGCTCACGGCGCCGATGCGGACGTCGGAGCCCAGGATCACCGTGCCCGTACGCTCGTTCACCACCACCCGGGCCTTGGTCTGCAGCTGCACACTCAGGTTCTCCAGGCGGGCCACCAGCTCCACGGCGCGACCCTGGAAGGCCTTGGGAATCTGCAGTTCCACGGTGCGGGAATCCAGGGGCTGGGCCAGCTGCTCGCCCAGTTCCTCATTGATGGCGTGCACCACGCGCACGGCCGTGGTGAAGTCCTCTTCCATCAGGCTGTAGCGCAGGGTGGCCCGGGCGTTGAAGCTTCCGCCGACCTCGCGCTCGATGAGGGCGCCCTCGGGCACGCGGCCCACGGTCGGGTGGTTCTTCGTGACGGAGGCCCCACCGGCGGCGGCGCTGAAGCCACCCACCAGCAGCGGCCCCTGGGCCACAGCGTAGACCTGGCTGTCCGGCCCCTGGAGGGCGGTCATCAGCAGGACGCCACCGGCCAGGGACTTGGCGTCGCCCGTGCTGGAGACCGTCACGTCGATGCGCGAACCGGCGCGCGCGAAGGGCGGCAGTTCCGCCGTCACCATCACCGCGGCCACGTTCTTCACCTTCACGGTGGCAGGGTTGACGGTCAGACCCTGCCGGGCCATGAGGTTCATGAGGGACTGGACCGTGAACTTGGTCTGATCCTTGTCGCCGCTGCCGTCCAGGCCCACGACCACGCCGTAGCCCAGCAGCTGGTTGGAACGCACGCCCTGGAGCCGCGCCACTTCCTTCAGGCGGACTTCGATCTTCTTCTCGGGTTTCGCCGCGTCCGCCCCCACCAGGGAGGTGGACGGGAGGAGCAGGGCCGCCAGGAAGAGAGCCGTGAAGCGCATGGATGCCTCCTAGAAGGGCCAGATGTAGTTGAGGAGGCGGCTGATGTAGCCGGGCTTCAGGGTCTCGTCCACCACGCCCTCGCCGCCGTAGCCGATGCGCAGCTCGGCCACCTGGCCCGAGGTGATGGTGTTGGTGCCATCCAGCCGGTTGGGGTCGATCATGCCGGCCACATAGAGTCGCTGGGTCTCGTTGTTCAGCTGGATGTCCCGGAAGCCTTCCACGATGAGGTTGCCGTTGCCGATCACCTTCACGACCCGGGCCGTGATGGTGGTGGTGAAGGTGGCGCTGCGGCCCGTGGTGCCGGTGCCGGCGAACTTGTTGGTGTTGGAGGTGGCCTTGTCGGCGGTGCTGCTGCCGATGCCGAAGCCGGCCAGGGCTCCGAAGAGATTGGGGCTGCTCAGCTTGTTGCTGCCGGCCCGGTTGGTGGTCACATCCGCCTTGCTGATGGCGTTGGTGCTCTCGCTGATCTTCAGGGTGACCAGGTCATTTACCCGGTAGGCGCGGAGGTCTGCCACCAGGGGACGGTCCCGCCAGAGGCTGCCTTCATTGAGGGGCTGCGCCGCCGGGGCCTCCTCCACGAGGGGGATGGCGGGCTTCTTCACCAGGTTCGGGTCATGGCGCCGGGGAATGGAGCAGCCGACTCCCAGGAGCACCAGGATGATGGGCAGCATTTTCCTCATTGGACACCTCCGCTCCTGAACAGGGCGAGGATGGTGCCAAGGTCTTACATGAGGGCGATCAGAATCCGGTCGTGTCCCGCAAAATCCTGATGAACCATGGCCTTATGCCAACCCATGCCCATAGCTCGGCGGCATAACTCGCCCCCCTGGCCCGCCCCGATCTCCAGCAGGCAGGCCGGTGCCTGCCGGGCGCGGGCCTGGCGGAGCAGCGCGTCGGACAGGGCCAGGCCCCGGTCTGGCGCGAACAGGGCCGAAGCTGGCTCGAAGGCCAGCTCCCGCTGAAGGGTGGGCTGGTCGGCGGGATCCACGTAGGGCAGGTTCGCCACCACCATTCCCAACGGGTCGGGCACCGGGTCCAGCAGGTGCCCTTCATGGAATTGGACAGTCGCGCCCAGAGTGCTGGCGTTCTCGCGGGCCGTGGCCAGGGCGCCGAGACTCACATCCGACGCCGACACCTGCCAGTCTGTCTCCAGGGCCAGACTCACGGCGATGATCCCGCTGCCGGTGCCCACGTCCACGCAGCGATCGACCTTCAGTCGATGGCCCACGTCCAGGGCGGCCTCCACCAGCAGTTCCGTCTCGGGCCGGGGGATCAGCGTGTCGGGGCTGACCTTGAACCGGCGTCCGCGGAAGGCGCTGGAACCCAGGATGTAGGCCCAGGGCTCGCCCTTCTTCCGGCGGCGCACCCAGCCGCTGATGCGACGCCGCACCTCGGCAGGCACCTGCTCAGTGCCATGGGCCACCATCCAGCTTCGGGAGAGGCCGAGCCCCTCCTCGAACCAGAGGACGCACTCCGCGTGGGCTTCTTCCGGATCCAGGAACAGGGCCAGGGCCGCGGCCAGGTCGAGGCGGAGCTGATGGTAGGTCTGGGCCATCCCTCCAGCCTAGCGTGGGAGAAGCAGACCTCGAACGCCAATCCTGGTGAAGCCCCGGCCCGGCTCCGGCCGGGCCGAGGCGCGGGGTTCCGTGCTGCGCACGGCACCCCCGGAGAACATCAGGCCATCAAAGCCTTGGCGCGCTCCTGGCTCTGCTGGGCCACGATCTCGTGCAGGCTGCCGCCGTGGCTGTCCATGGTGACCACCAGGGGGAAGTCCTCCACTTCGATGATCCAGAAGGCCTCGGGACTGCCGAACTCCTCGAGCATCTTCACGTCCACCACGCGCTTCACCCGCTCGGCCAGCAGACTGCCGGCGCCGCCAGTGGCGTGGAGGTAGACGGCCCCGGTCTTCTGCAGGCCCTCGCTGGTCTTCTTGCCCATGCCGCCCTTGCCGATGACGCCGCGGACCTTGTAAGTCTCGATGACATCGGCCTGGTAGGGCTCCTCCCGGATGCTGGTGGTGGGGCCGGCGGCCACGAAGGACCAGGTGCCGTCGGCGTTCTTCTTCACGACGGGGCCGCAGTGGTAGATGACCATGTTCTCGAGGATGGGCTTCAGCCACTCGGGCTTCTGCTCCTTCATGAACTTGTGGCCCATGTCGCGGCTGAGGACGACGCGACCGTTGAGCAGCACCTCGTCGCCGACCTTGAGCTGGCGGATCTGGTCTTCGGTGATGGGGGTGGTGAGTCGGATCATGGGAAGCCTCGTCGTCGCGGTTCAGTCGAAGGACAGTTCGCCGTTGGTCTTGAACGTCAGCGTGCCGCGGCGGCTGCTCCAGCACATGTAGCTGATGCTCACGTAGAAGCTGGCTGGATGCCGGTACATCTCCTCCACCATCACGCCGAGCACGGTGGTGTTGCCGCCGTAGCCCATGGGGCCGATGCCCAGGGTGTTGAGATCGTTCGTGATCTCCTTCTCGAAGGTGTCCATGGCGGGAACCGGGTTCTTGGTGCCGAGCTTTCGGAGGATCAGCTCCTTGCTCTTCTCGTAGCCGGTGACGCGATCGCCGCCGATGGCCACGCCGAGAATGCCGGGGCTGCAGCCCTGGCCCTGGGCCTTCACCACGGCGTCGATGATGCACTTGCGCACGCCCTTGATGTCGCGGCCTGCCCCGATGCTCGCGTCCGGCAGGCGGTACTGGGCGCCCACGTTCTCGCAGCCGCCGCCCTTCTGCATGACGGAGATCTCGACCTCGGGCTTGTCCCACTCCTCGAAGTGGATGGCGGGGTGGTGCTCATGGAAGGGATCCATGTTGGTGCCGGTGTTCTTGCCCGACAGGGATTCCACGCAGTTGGGCCGGAGCCAGGAGCGCTTGGTGGCTTCCGCCACGGCCGCCCGGATCTGCTGCTTGGCCGCGCGCTGGCTCAGGCCGAAGGGATGGCGCACCCACACGATGATGGAGCCCGTGTCCTGGCAGAGGGGCGTCACCTGGCCGTCCGCCAGGGTGATGTTGCGCACCATGTCGTTGAGGGTGTTGTAGGCGCGGCTGCCTTCTTCTTCGGCGTCGCGCCCCTTGACGATGGCGTCGATCACGTCCTGCGGCAGCCGGGTCGTCGTGCGGCGCAGCAGTTCGGTCGTCGGGAGGGTCAGGTCGAGGGCCTTCAGGTTCGAGAGGTCGGCCTTCCAGCCCGCCGGCAGCACAGACTTGGACGCCACCACCTCGGGGGAGGTCAGGGTGGGAATGACGCATTCGGACATGGGCCCTCCGGGAGTCGGTCATCCATGATCCGCCCCGCGAAGCTTACGCTCAAGTGATCAATGTCCGGTTCGCGCCGGGTTCCCCCTTCCGCTCACGGCGAGGGGGGATCACCATGGGGAATCCCATCCCAAGCCCTTGAGGTATCCCATGAGCCCCCGTCTGTCCCGTTCCTGGCCGCTGGCCGCCGTGGCGTGCCTCCTCCTGGTGGGTTGCGGCGACCACGCGGGCTACACCCAGTCCCCGGAGGAGCTGACCCCCCGGGTGGACATCCTGGCGGGCGACAACCAGTCCGCGCCCGTGAACTCCGCCTTCCCGACCCAGATCCGGGTGCGCTTCCACAAGAACGGCATGTCCCTGGGCGGCCACCTGATCCTGTTCACGGCCCCCACCACGGGGGCCAGCGGCACCTTCAGCGGTTTATATCCCCAGGAGGCCTCCGTGGTGACGGACGGCCACGGCGAAGCCCTCGCGCCCGTCTTCACGGCGAATGGCACCACGGGCACCTACACCATCCTCGTGTGGAACGGGAACTACCAGAACACCGTTCACCTCACCAACCTGGCCGCCGTGCCCCTCGCCGAGCAGCCCGCCCCGCCGCCTACCGGCCCCACGCCCGGCACAAAGCCAGAGTGAGGTCGAGCAGGGGCGCCTCGCTCCGGGTGAGGGCCATGCCCTTGAGGTCCTTCTCGCACTGGTTGACCCGGGTCAGCAGGGCCTTGACCCCCCGGGGCTTCAACTTGGCGAGCGCGCCGCGGTAGCCATCGAGCAGGAAGGCCTGCTTGGGCGAGAGGCCGAGGGCCCCAAGCACCTCCGCGCCCTTCAGCCCGGCGGCCTCAGCCTCGGCCAGTCGCAGCAGACGGTCCACCTCGCGACGGACCTGCCCGAGCATCATCAGGGGTTCGTCCCCGTCCTCCAGCGCGGTGCGGAGCGCCTTCAACGCACCCGCCGCGTCCCCCTTCTGCCAGGCCCCGGACCAGGCGAACGCCCGCTGTCCCGCCAGGCGGAAGGTGACCTGGTCCACCATGGCCTCCGTAACGCGCCGATCCTCCGCGAGGAGATCCAGCACCTCGATGGCCCGCTTCAGGAGGCCCGGGTGCCCCCCCTGCCGCTGGGCGAGCAGGGTGGCGGCGGCACCCTGGAACGCGAGGCCCAGGCGCCGGGCTTCCGCCTCGATGAACGCCGGGATCTCCATCGCCTCCAGCGCGCCCACCTTCAGGATGCGGCCCGCCTTGGTCCAGTCGGTCCATGGCTTGGCGCCCAGCGCCTTGCCAGGGGCCGCGGGCAAGGCCGTCCACGCCACCAGCAGCAGGTTCACGTCCGGCAGGGGCTTGTCCAGGATCGCCTTCACCGCTGCCGGCAATTCCTTGGCGCGGGTGAACAGGTTGTCCGCCGCGGGCACGATGACCGTGCGGGCCGCGGCCCCCAGGGGCGTGGCCTCCTGCATGGCAGCGTGCACCTCGGCCCAGGGACAGCCTTCCGTGCAGGTGGTCAGGGAGAAATCCGCCCACTCGGGATCCACATGCGCACGCGTCCAGGCCTCCACGGCCTCCCGGCGCCCGTCCCCGTCCTCGCCGTGGACCAGCGCGAAGGTGTGCGCCACCCAGGCAGCCGGCGCGGCCATCAGTCCGAGCCTTCCAGCAGCTGGGTGAGGAAGCTCTCGGCGAAGTCGTCGGCCAGGCTCTCGATGATCTGCAGCTCCCGGCTGTCGAAGCTGGCGAAATTCTGGTCCACCCGGTACTGGTTGGAGAAGGTCAGCCCCCGGCGGGACAGCACCACGGCGCCGGTCTGGCCGTCCAGCAGCTCGACGCTGGCCACCACCGCCACCTCCACGCGGGAGGCGGATCCCGCGCTGGCCTTGGTGGCCTTGTCACTTCCAAGGGTAAGGCCGATGGGGCGGGACTTGTACTCCTCGAGGGTGCCCTGCAGCACCCAGCGGGAGGGCTCGCCCTGGGCCACCAGGCGCCAGGGGCTCGCGGCGACCACCCGGTTCTCCAGGGCCTTGGTGAAGCGGTCCTCCAGCCCCAACCGGGGCGTGAGGTTGCGGAACCGCGCCAGGCGGATGGTCTCGCCGGGCTTCGCCCAGGCCGCCGCCCGCTGCTGCCGGTCGAGGCGGTGGTAGCCGCAGCCGGAGGCAAGCAGGAGGCAGGCGGCGAGGAGGGAACGGATCAAGGAGGGCACGGGCCTCACGGGTGGTAGATGCCCACGTACGGCAGGTTGCGGAGCTTGCCATCGAGATCGAGGCCGTAGCCCACGACGAAGTGGTCCTCGATGGGGAAGCCCACGTAGTCCACGGGAACCTCGATCTTCCGGCGGCTGGGCTTGTCCAGGAGGGTGCAGATCTTCAGGCTGGCGGGCTCGCGGTCCGTGAGCAGGTTCCGCACCTTGAACAGGGTGAGCCCCGTGTCCACGATGTCTTCCACCACCAGGGCGTGCCGGCCCTGGATGCTCTTGTCGAGGTCCTTCAGGATGTGGACCTCGCCCGTGCTCTCCATGCCGCCGCCATAGCTGGCCACCTGCATGAAGCCCACCTCGAGCTCGAGGTCCATGGCCCGCACGAGATCGGCGAAGAAGGGGAACACGCCGTTGAGCAGGCCCACCACCACGAGGTCCTTTCCCGCGTAGTCCTTTGCGATCTGGGCCCCCAGCTCCTGGACCCGGGCTCGGATCTGGGCCTCGGACAGCAGAGGGGTGACGCGGTCGCGCATGCGGGCTCCTGGGGGCGGATGAACACTTAACGCCTAGTCCATTCAACCCCAGGTAGCCCAGCCGGGTCCATCCTCTGACGGCGGATTCTCCTTGATCGCGGCCGCCGGAGCCTAACATGATGGCGTCAGCCACCTTGAGCGAGCCCCTGATGACCCAGACGGCCACCCCGACCGCCGATCGGTCTCCCGATCCGGGCTCGCCGTACCACACCCCCGAGGTGCTGGCCTGGGTGCAAGAGGCCCAGCAGGGCGATCAGGTCGCGTTCAGCGCCCTGGTCCGCCTCTTCTCCCGCGATGTCTACGGCAAGGCCTTCTCCATCGTGAAGAACCACCAGGACGCCGACGATGTGGTCCAGGAGACGTTCATCCGGGTCTTCCGCGCCCTGCCCGGCTTCCGCTTCGAGTCCTCCTTCCGCACCTGGCTCATCACCATCGCCACCCGCCAGGCCCTGAACTTCCGGGAACGGGTGACCCGGGAGCACGACAGCCTGGATGACGCCGACGGCAACCTGGAGCACCCGGCCCTCCGCGTGGAGGAGACCCAGATCGCCTCGCTTCTGGACCAGGAGGCCCGGCGGCTGCTCCAGGAGGCCATGCCGAAGCTGCCCAGGCGGCAGAAGCAGGCCCTCACGCTGAAGCTCCAGCACGACTGGAAGTACGAGCAGATCGCCCAGGAGATGGGCACCTCGGTGGGCAGCGTGAAGGCCCACATCTTCCACGCCATCCAGAACCTGACCCGCCACGTGAAAGGAGGCCGCGCATGAGCCAGCCCCTTCCGATGCCTGATGCCTGTACCCCGGCGCTCGCGGCCATCCAGGCCGATCCCCTCGACCCAGGCGTCGAGGCGGAGATGCATCTCCAGGTTTGCCGCGCCTGCGCGGAAGCCCGGGTGGCCTACCTCGCCCAGGAGGAGGTGCCCGAGCCCCTCGCGCCCGCGGGCTACCACGAGCGCCTGCCCGACCGCATCCTGCGCAAGCTCCCGGCCCGCCCGCGCCTGCAGCACCGGCTCGGGCCCCTGGCCTGGGCCGCGGCCGCCGCCCTGCTCATGGCGGTCGGCGCCGGCGCCTTCTGGGCCGGCCGGGCCAACCGCACCCCGCTGGTGGAGGCCACCCTGCCCCGCCCCGCCGAGACGGTGGAATCGAACGTCTCCCTCTCCGACACGCCGTTCCATGATGGGGAGGAGGACGCCGCCCAGGTCCAGGCCCTCACGCCCGAGGAGATGAAGGCCCTCCTGAAGCGGCTGGATCCGCCCCCGACCACCCCGAGGTAGCCATGTTCCGCCCTGCCCTGCTCCTGTCCCTGTCCCTTGCCATCGCCCTCCCGGCCCGGGCCCAGGCGGACGATAACCGTCCGCTGGTCCGGTTCCGCATGGAGCAGCTCCAGCAGACCGTCGGCCTGCCCGAGGACCAGGCCCGGGCCGTGGTGGAGCGCTGGTCCAGGTACGATCGCGAGCAGTTCGACAAGACGCAGCAGATCCGCCAGCTCCGCCGCCGCTTCAACGACATCCTGCTGGGCCCCGGCACGGAGGAGGACAAGAACGCCAAGGTGCGGCCTCTCCTCGAGCGGTTCGTGGAGCTGCGGCGGCAGCAGGCCGACCTGAAGTTCCGCTTCGAGGACGACATCCGGGCCAAGCTCAGCCCGGCCCAGCAGGTGCGCCTCATCCTCCAGGTCGAGGAGATGCAGCGCCGCGTCGTCGAGGCCCTCAAGGAAGGGTTCGAGAACCGGCCGGGGGGCCTCCGGCCCGGCCTGGGCGGCCGCCGGGGGTTCCGCTGATCCGCATCAGGTCGTCGGGGCTTCCAGGATCACGGGGATGACCAGGGGCCTGGACTGGGTGGTCTTGCGGATGATGCGCCGCAGGGCCAGCCGCAGGGTGTCCCGCAGCGCCGCGTCGTCCTTCCGGACTTCCGACGGAGCCTCCTCGTAGGCCTTGCGGGCGACGCCGGCCAGCAGCTCGGCGTAGGCCTCGTCATCGGACAGCATCACGAAGCCCCGGCTCAGGATGGTGGGTTCCGCCGCCAGATCGCCGGTTTGGGAATCCACCAGCAGCGTGGCGAACACCACGCCATCCTCCTGGAGGATCAGGCGGTCCTGCACCACGCGGGCGTCCACCATGTGGTCCACGCCCTCATGGACGAAGCACTTGCC
>JAFJUR010000102.1 GCA_017859995.1 Holophagaceae bacterium
CAACGCGGGCACCATCGAGTTCCTGCTCGACAAGCGCGGCGACTTCTTCTTCATGGAGATGAACACCCGCGTGCAGGTGGAGCACCCCGTCACCGAGCTGGTCACGGGCATCGACATCGTGAAAGAGCAGCTGCGCATCGCCGCCGGGCAGAAGCTGAGCTTCACCCAGGAGGATGTCGTCCAGAAGGGCCACGCCATCGAGTGCCGCATCAACGCCGAGGATCCCTTCAAGTTCACCCCCAGCCCCGGCCGCATCACCGCCCTGCACTTCCCCGGCGGCCCCGGCATCCGCGTGGACACCGCCATGCACCAGGACGCGGTGATCCCGCCCCACTACGACTCCATGGTGGCCAAGCTCATCGCCTACGGCGCCAACCGCCCTGAAGCCATCGCCCGCATGCGCCGAGCGCTCGACACCCTGGTCATCGAGGGCATCAAGACCACCGCCCCCCTGCACCGCCGCATCATGGACCACCCCGACTTCATCGCCGGCACCTTCTCCACCAAGTGGATGGAGACCTTCATGGAAGAGATGAAGCGGGAACAGACCCTGCTCTGAGCCCCCCCGGTCAGATCCGGAACTGGGACACGTCCCTGGCCAGGCCCTCCGACACCCGCGCCAGCTCCATCGCCGTGCGGCTGACTTCCTGCACCGTGGCGGACAGCTCGTGGGTGGCCGTGGCGTTCTGGCCCACCTCCCGCGAGGTTTCGTCCACCCGGCGCGCCACCTCGGCCGAGGTGCTGGCCTGCTCCTCGGTGGCCACGCCGATCTGCTGCATCATGCCCTCCATGGTGCCGATGGACTCGTTGATCCGCACCATCAGGCGCAGGGTGGTGGCCACCACATCCGTGCCCGCCTCCACGGCGGAGTGGGTCTCCTCGATGAGCCCCTCGATCTCCGCGGAGGCCTGCCGGCTGCGCTCCGCGAGCTTCCGCACCTCTTCGGCCACCACCGCGAAGCCCTTGCCGTTCGCGCCGGCCTTGGCGGCCTCGATCGCGGCGTTGAGGGACAGCAGGTTGGTCTGCCGGGCGATCTCCTGGATCACCCCCACGGCCTTGGCGATGCTCGCCGTGGCCTGGCGGATCCGGTCCATGCCCCGGGCCACTTCCTCACCACCCCTCTGCCCCTCCTCCGTGGCGGATACCGCCAGGGTGGCCTGGTCCACCGAGGTCTTCACGTTGGAGGCCACCTGCTGGACGCTGGTGGAGAGCTCCAGAATGGCCGCGGCGACCTGCTCGGTGGTGGCGTGGACGGTCTCGCTGCCCCGGGCGATCTGGTCCGTGGTGGCCGACATCTGCTCGGAGGAAGCGGACAGCTGCGTGGCTCCGCTGGCCACCGCCGCGGAGGCGTCGGCCATCTGTGAGATCGTCTGGCGCAGCTGACGAAGCATCGCATTCAGGGAACGGCCCAGGTCACTGATCTCGTCCAAGCCGTCCGCGGGAGCCTCCAGCCTCAGGTCGCCGCCCGCCACGCCGGCGAGCACCCCCTTGAAGGTTTCGACGGGCCGGGTGATGCTCCGGGTGATGGCCATGGCCGCGCCCACGCCCGCGGCCACGGCCGCGAGGGCCAGCAGCCCCAGGAAGAGGGTCGCCTTGCGGTGGGCGCCGTTGGCGGCCTCGAAAGCCTTGGCGGATTGATCGGCCGTGAACCGCTCCATGGTTTCGAGGTGCGTCATCCACAGGTCGTTGTCCCCCCGGGCCTCCCCGAAGAGCCGGGCGGCCGCCTCCCTCCGGCGGCCCTGCGCCGCCAGCGCGAGCACCTGCTCGTTCGCGGCCCTCGCCCGGGTCCGGACCTCCTCGATCTGGCCGAAGATCGCCCTGGCCTGTTCGGACAGCAGCAGCTGCTTCAGCTCCGCGGCGTCCTTGTCGTAGGTGGTCCGGGCCGCCTCCAGCAGCTTCTGGTTGGAGTCCAGCAGCCCCGGATCCTCGGCCAACAGGGCCGTGCGGAGGTACCGCTGAACCGACTGGGTCTGGACCTGCATGCTCGAAGCCAGACTCTCTTCGCGGGCGTAGACCGTGACGATGCGGGCGAGGTTCTCACCCATGGATCGCAGCTGGACCAGGGCGACGCCCATGGCCAGGATCAGGAGGGCCAGCACGAACCCGAAGGCGAGGGCCAGCCGGCGACCGATCTTGAGGGACTTGAACATTCGGGACCTCCGTTTCCTGTCAGCACAACCATGCAGCCCGTGATTATGGACAGAGTGGCGTGGCAAAAGATGTAAGTTGGATTTCGTACCCCCGCCCCGGCCCGGCCCGGACGAGCGGCCGCGGAATCCGCTAGACTGGAGGCCGTGCCGCTATAGCTCAGTTGGTAGAGCGCCCGCCTTGTAAGCGGATGGTCGTTGGTTCAATTCCGACTAGCGGCTCCAACCCTTTGGGACCCTCATGGACCTTTCCGACCCGAACCGCCCGTGAGCCAATCCTCCCCCGCCCGCCCCAGTCTCCTCCGCTCGGCCGGCGTGGTCGGGGTGATGACGCTGCTGAGCCGCCTCACGGGGCTGCTGCAGACCTTCTTCCTCAGCCACGTGCTGGGCGCCGGCTCGGCGGCGGACGCCTACGCCGTGGCCTTCCGGCTGCCCAACCTGCTGCGCCGCTTCACGGCGGAGGGCACCATGACCGCGGCCTTCCTGCCCACGCTGGCCGAGGCCGAGGCCGCCGAGGGCGAGGCCGCCGTGAAGGCCGTGGCGGCGCGGTTCCTGGGCACCCTGCTCGCCATCCTGCTGCTGGGCGTGGCCCTGGTCCTGCTCTTCATGGGCCCCCTGGCCGGCCTGCTCACGCTGGGCCGACCCGACGCCCAGGGCGCGCTCACCACCCTGCTGGGCCGCATCATGTTCCCCTACCTGGCCCTGGTGAGCCTCACGGCGGGCTTCACGGGCCTGCTGAACCTGCGCCACCGCTTCGCCCTGGCGGCTTCCGTCTCGGTCTTCTGGAACCTCGCCTTCATCGCCTTCGGCTGGACCGCCCTGCGGATGCTGGAACGGAAGGGCACCGTCCCCCTCGAGACCGTCGCCACGGTGTGCGCGGTCGCCGTGCTCGCGGGCGGCGTCCTCCAGCTGCTGGTGGTGCTCCCCGCCATGCGGAAGGAGGGCTTCGGCCTCGCCTTCGGCCTGCACCTGGGCGACCCCTGGGTGCGCAAGGCCCTCCGCCGCATGGGCCCGGGCCTGCTGGCCGCCGGCATCTACCCCATCAACGCGCTCATCAGCGCCATGCTGGCCTCCATGCTGCCGAACGGCGCCCAGATGGTGCTCTACAACAGCGGCATGATGGGCGAGATGGTGCTGGGCCTCTTCGCCATGAGCCTGGCCACCGCGAGCCTGCCCACGCTCTCGCGGCAGGCCGAGGCCCGGGACTGGCCCGCCCTGAACCGCAGCCTCACCCAATCCATCTCGGCCTCGGCCCTGCTGGTGCTGCCCGCCTCGGCGGGGCTGGCGGTGCTGGCCGCGCCCATCTGCGCCCTGCTCTTCCGCACCGGGGCCTACGATCCCGCGGCCTCGGACTGGACAGCCCTCACCCTGGTGTTCCAGTCCCTGGGCCTGGTTTTCGTGGCGGCGCAGCGCCTGGGCAATCAGGCACTCTACGCGCTGAAGGACTACCGCGGCCCGGCCGCCCTCGCGGGCTTCACCCTCGTGCTGAACGTGGCCCTCAGCCTCGCGCTGCTGAAACCCCTGGGCACGGGCGGGCTCGCCCTCGCCAACGGCCTCGCCAGCCTGGCAGGTCTGGCGGGCGTGCTGCTCCGCCTCCGTCCCCGCCTGCCCGGCATGGATCTGCGTCCCCTCCTGAACGCCACGGGCCGGGCCCTGGGCGCCTGCCTCCTCATGGGCCTGCTGGCCTGGGGCGGCGCGCGGGGCCTCGGCCTGGACGCGCCCCACGCCTTCAGCCGCCTGGCCCTGGCCCTGCGGCTCCTGCCGCTGGTGGCGCTCTGCGCGGGGATCTACGGCGTCGCCGCCGCGGCGCTCGGGCATCCCGAGGCCCGGGATTTGGCCTCGAAGGTGCGGCGCAAGCTGTTCGGCGGAGCCTGAGGCGGCGGCTCAGCTCTCGGGCGCCGCGGCGGTCCGCAGCTCCCGCCGGAGGGCCTTGCCCACGGCGTTCTTGGGGATCTCCGTCAAAAAGCTGAAGCTGGTGGGCACCTTGTAGTTCACGAGCAGGCGCCGGCAGTGGGCGCGGATCTCCTCGACCGACAGCTCCTTGCGCAGCACCACGTAGGCGCGCACGGCTTCGCCTGTGTCCTCGTGGGGAACGCCCACCACCGCCACGTCCGCCACATCCGGATGCAGCGCGATGCAGGCCTCCACCTCGTTGGGAAAGACGTTGAAGCCGCTGACGATGATCATGTCCTTCTTGCGGTCCGTGACCTGCAGGTAGCCCTCGGCGTCGAAGCAGCCGATGTCGCCGGTGTGCAGCCAGCCCCCGCGCAGGGTCCGCGCCGTCTCTTCGGGCTGGTTCCAGTAGCCCCGCATCACCTGGGGGCCCTGCACCACGATCTCGCCGTGCTCGCCGGGGGCCAGGTCGCGCCCCTCGTCATCCACGATGCGGACCTGCGTTCCGGGAAGGGGCAGGCCCACGCCGCCCACCTGCGCCATGGTGCGCCGCAGGCGGGTGCCGTCCTTCACAGCGGCGTTGTAGGTGACCAGGGGGCTGGCCTCGCTGAGGCCGAAGCCCTCGATCACCAGGCAGCCGGTGAAGGCTTCCCAGGCCTGCAGCACGGAGGGGTGGGTCTGCATGCCGCCCGCGAAGGCGCCGAGCATCTTCCGGGTCATCTCCGGGCGGAACCAGGGCTCGGCCGGCAGCGCCTTGAGCAGCGTGTTCACCGCGGTCATCCAGGTGATCTCGTGCTTCCGGAACGCCGGCTCGAGGTTCTTGAGGGGCCTGGGATTGGGCACCAGGATGCTGTGGCTGCCGCTGTGGAAGCCGAAGAGCAGGTTGATGGTGAACGCGATGACGTGGTACATCGGCAGCACGGTGAGCACCGTCTCCTCGCCGTGGGTGAGGTAGATCCGCGTGATCTCGGCGATCTGCTCGAGGTTGGCCAGGAGGTTGCCGTGGGTCAGCATGGCGCCCTTGCTGGTGCCCGTGGTGCCCCCGGTGTACTGCAGCAGCGCCAGGCTGTCGCGGGTGATCGCCGCGGCGGTCACCGCCTCGGGCAGGAGGTGTTCCTTCGCCAGGTGGAGGGAGCCCTGGTGCAGGGCCCGGGGCAGGCGGACTGTGGGCAGGCCCAGGGCCGGCAGCATGCCGGACAGCTTCAGCTTGGCCCAGATGAGGCTCCGCGCGACCAGGGGGAAGAAATCGGCGATGCCCGCCACCACGATGGTCTTCACCCGGGTGTTGGGCACCACGGAGGCCACCTTGTCCCCGAAGTGGTCGAGCACCACCAGCACCTCGGCGCCGCTGTCCTGGAGCTGCAGCTCCAATTCCCGCGGCGTGTAGAGCGGGTTGGTGTTCACCACCACGCAGCCCGCCTTGAGCGCCCCGAAGGCGCATACGGGGTAGGCCAGCGCGTTGGGCAGCAGGATCGCGACGCGCGTGCCCACCGCCAGTTTCAACCCATGGTGCAGGTAGGCGGCGAAGGCGTCCGAGAGGTGGTCCACCTGCTTGAAGCTGAGGGAGGCTTCCATGCCGTTGGGCAGCACCAGGGTCTCAGCGGGGTGGTCGCCGTAGCGCTCCGCCGCGTGGCGCACGAGCTCGCCCAGATTCCGGAAGGGCATGGGCTCCGCCGCGCGTCCCACCCCCGCCGGATAGCGGGACCACCAGGCCTGTTCTGCATTCATCGAATCCGCCTCGAAGGTCCAGTTCCCGCCGCGGACCGATGGTTCAGCCCCGTTCCAGTGCATGGAAGGCATCAGTTTATCCCATCCGCCCCGGGATGGCCCGCGCCGAGGCGCTCCAGACAGGGAGACGGCCGGGCAGGCCCGGCCGTCTCCTGGCGCGTGACCCGGAAAGCCCGGATCAGTTCTGCAGTTCGACAGTCACCACGGCGCCGCCCATCTGGGGCAGGGTCGACACGGTCTTCACCACCTTGCGGCTGGCGGCATCCACCCACATGAGGGTGAGACCGGCATCGCCCTGGGCGGAGGCGATCTCCACCTTCCAGGCCTTGAAGCTGCCGGCGGGCACCTTCACCTCTTCCAGGGCCACGACCTTGGCCTGCTTGAGCTGGACCTTCTGCTTCTGCAGGTCGAGGTTGCGGAAGAGGACCGTGTAGCCCTGGGCCAGCGGCAGGCAGGCGAGCGCATCCTGGGAACCCGAGCCGTCGGCGTAGGCGCCGCCGCCCAGCTCGACGCTGAAGGGCTTGGGGTCGCCGCCCATGGCCATGGTGCCGTTGGCCTTGG
Organism: Holophagaceae bacterium; assembly: GCA_017859995.1. Classification (GTDB taxonomy): domain Bacteria; phylum Acidobacteriota; class Holophagae; order Holophagales; family Holophagaceae; genus Geothrix. Next base: position 6,330 of record JAFJUR010000102.1, read on the forward strand.
TGCCGGCGTAGGCGATCTCTACCGTGACGGGGCCCTGCTTCACCTGGCGCTTCAGGGGCACCAGCGTGCTCTCGGCCATGGTGGTGGTGTCCACCGCCTCGCCCATGGGCAGCTTCGCGGCGTCGATGATCACCCAGGCGCCACCCTCATGCTTCACCGTCCGGATCATGGAGATGGCGAGGCTCTGGGTGCCCATCACGATGGTGCCCCCGTAGGTGTAGGTGCCCGCCGTGGGCTGGGCCACGGGCGCGGGCACGGTCACCGCGGCCAGATCCACCTTCTTGGCGAGCACCACGGACTTGGGATCCACGGTGATCTCCGGCAGGCGCTTCATGACGTCGGGCGTGCCGCCCTCCTGGTGCCGGCCCTTCAGGTGCTTGGCGAAGAAGGCTTCGGCGGCGGCCATCATCGCCATGTTGTTCACGGGGCGCGCGAAGCCGTGGCCCTCGTCAGGGGCGCAGATGTACTCCACCGGGAAGCCCCGGTCGCGCAGGGCGACGACGATCTGCTCGCTCTCGGCCTTCTTCACCCGGGGATCGTTGGCGCCCTGCACCACGAGGAGCGGCGTCTTGATCTTGGCCACGGAATTCAGGGGAGACTGCCGTTCCAGCTGCTTCTTGCCTTCGGGCGTGTTGGGGTCGCCCATGCGTTCGTGGAAGATGATGCGGCCGGCCTCCCAGTACGGGGGAATGGTTTCGAGCAGGGTGAGCAGGTTGGAGGGACCCACGATGGACACCGCCGCGGCGTAGACATCAGGCGTGAAGGCCACACCGGCCAACGTGGCGTAGCCGCCGTAGGAACCGCCCATGATGCCCACGCGCTTGGGATCGGCGATGCCCTGGGACACCAGGTGCTTCACGCCCCAGGTGATGTCGTCCTGCATGAGGTCGCCCCACTGCTTGTTGCCCGCGTTGAGGAACTTCTTCCCGTAGCCGGTGGAGCCGCGGAAATTGGGCGACAGCACCGCGTAGCCGCGGTTGGCCAGGAACTGCGCGAAGCTGCTGAAGCCCCAGCGGTCGCGGGCCCAGGGGCCGCCGTGGGGGAAGACGATCAGGGGCAGGTTCTTCGCCGCCACGCCCTTGGGCAGGGTCAGGTAGGCCGGAATCTCCAGGCCGTCGCTGGACTTGTAGCGGATGGGCCGCATCGACACCAGCGGCTCGCGGGGCAGGTTCTCGCGGGAGACGTACTCAAGGGTGAGCTTCTTGGTGCGGCGGTCGAAGAGGTAGCGGGCGCCCGGGTCCCGGTCGCTGTAGGTGGCCACCATCACCAGTTGCTCGTCGGCGGTCATGGAGGCCAGGGCGATCTCCTGGCCCGGCAGCTTCTTCTGGATCAGCTTGTAGTCGGCTTCCCACGCCTTGTTCTTCCAGTAGACGCGGGTGCGGTCATCCTCATAACTGGTGGCGAGCAGCTCGTCGGTGAGGTCGGAGAAGGTGGCGTTGCCGAAATCCACACGGTTCATGGGGTCGGACTCCAGCTTCTCCTCCTTGCCCGTGGCGGGATCGAACAGCACCAGCTCCGTCAGGTCACGGTTACCCTTGTTGGTTTCGAGGTAGACGCGCTTGCCGTCCTTGTGGAAGTTCACAGGGCCGGCGGATTCGAACACCGTGCACTCGTAGACCTTGGTGAAGCCCGTTGGATCCACCCGGAGGATCTCGGTATCCCCCTTCTCGGTGGTGCGTACCGCGAGCCGAAGGTTGGCGTGCTTGTCGAACACCCAGCCGGCGATGCGCTCGGTGTTCTTGCGGATCAGCGTCCGCTCGCCGGTGGAGATCTTCACCTTGTAGACGTCGTGCCACGCGGCGTCACGGTCGTTGAGGCCCACGAAGATCACGTCGGGCTCGGCCTTCGGCACGGCGTAGATCATGGCCCGGGCGCCCTTGGCGGCCGTCAGGTTGCGGGCCTCGGGGGCATCCTTCCCCTCGGCGGGCTTCGCGGCGGGATCCACGGCGTAGACGTTGTAGTTCTCGTCGCCGTCCTTGTCCTGCACGAAGAGGATCTGCTTGCTGTCCCGACTCCAGAAGAAGCCGGGGATGGGCCGCTTGGGGTCCGCCGTGATCAATCGGCCCTTGCTGTAGGGCTCGCCGACCTTCTTCACCCAGACATTTCGAGTGTCCTTGTAGGGCTTGAGGAAGGCGATCCACTGGCCGTCCGGCGACAGCTGCGCCGCGGCGATTTCCGGATTCCCGAAGAACTTGTCCCGGTCCACGAGGGGGACAGGCTGGCTCTTCTTGGAGGGGGCGGCGGCCGGAGCCTTGGCGCCTTCGGCGGCCATGGGCAGCGCCAGGGCCAGGGCCAAGCCCGGCCCGAGGAGGCAGGACAAGAACACATGTCGTTTCATGCGCAGTGCTCCTTTGAGAGGTGGATAGAAAAAGAAGATACGCCCAAATGCGACCAAGAGGTTATCCACTACCGCCCGGCGGAGGCTCCGGGGGGGCGAACGGCGGGAATTCCAGGGTGACGGCCAGGGGATCTGCCCCATTCCGCCCCGCCATGGCACAGTCGAGCGGGAGGCCATCCATGAAGGCGGTCATTCAACGGGTGACGCGGGCCGCCGTCCGCAGCGGCGACCTCGAGGCGGCCATCGGCCCCGGCCTGCTGGTGCTGGTGGGCCTGGAGGTCGGCGACACCGAGGCGGACTGCGCCTGGGCGGCCGCCAAGATCGCCTCGCTCCGCGTCTTCGAGGACGCCGACGGGAAGATGAACCTCGGCCTGGAGGAGGTGGGGGGCGAGATCCTCGCGGTGAGCCAGTTCACCCTGGCGGGAAGCATCGCCAAGGGCCGCCGGCCCTCCTTCGATCGGGCCATGAACCCCGCCGAGGCCCGGGTCCTCTTCCGCGCCTTCCTCGACCTGATGAAGGCCCAGACCCCCCGGGTGAAGTCGGGTTTCTTCCAGGAGCACATGGCGGTCGAGCTGGTGAACGATGGGCCAGTGACCCTCATCCTCGAGCGTTGAAGATCCCGCCGCTCAGTGTCCCAGTCCCGCCTCGAAGGCACGCAGGGTCACGAGGAACACTTCAGGCGCGTCCCACATCACCCAGTGCCGCGCCGGCGGGAAGTAGACCGCCCGGAAGGCCGGCAGCCCCTGGAAGCCGAATTGCGCCAGCGTGGCTGCCTCCTTCGCGGGATCGGCCTCCCGGGGCCCCGCGGCCATCTGCAGCACGGGAAGCTCGAGCTGGGCGCGGCGCCCGGAAAGCGGGTCCGCCATCAAGGCCCGCAGGTAGGCCTGGAGGACCGCTGGCGGTACGCGCCGGGCATCGACCACCAGGCGCTTGAGCTGATCAGGCCCCGCGGTCATGGGCTTGAAGAAAGCCTCCAGGGCCGGGCCGGGATCCTTGCCCAGGGCCGTCACGGTGCCTTCCAGGTAGGCCGGGGGAATGGCGCTCAGGAAGCTGTCCACCAGCACCAGGCCCCTAAACGCCCCGGGATCCTCCAGCACTGTCCGGGCGGCGATGGGGCCGCCCATGGAATGGCCGACCACCAGGCACGGCGCGAGGCCCTCCTTGCGGACCAGCGCCGCCAGGTCCCTGGCCAGAACGCCGAAATCCGCGCGTCCATCGATCACGGCCGGGCCGGGGCTGCCGCCGCTGCCCGGCAGGTCCACGCTCAGCACCGTGTGATCCCGCGCCAACTCCGCGGCGGCGCCGGACCAGACCTCCTTGTTGCCGCCGAAGCCATGGATCAGCAGGATGCCCGGCCCCTTGCCGGCCTTGAGAAAGGCCGGCGGGGCCGCCTGGAGGCAGAGGGAGAGGGCGCAGAGGAATGCGGCGCGGCAGGGCATCGGGAGTCCTTTCGTCAGATCTTCGGAGCCTCGAGCCCGAATTCGGCCCAGCCTTCCTTGGTGGGTCCATAGAGGCTCGGGAGGTGCAGGCCCGCCTGCCGCATGAGCACCGTCATCTGGCCGCGGTGGTGGGTCTGGTGGCTTACCAGCACGTAGAGGGCGAAGGCGCCGGTCCAGGTCTCGCCGTAGAGGGTGAAGTTGCGGCCCAGTTCGGTGTTGCTCCAGCTGCCGATGTGATCGAGG
>JAFJUR010000103.1 GCA_017859995.1 Holophagaceae bacterium
ATTGGACAGTCACTGACCAATCCTTGGGCTGGAGGTCGCCATGGCCCGTCCCGCATCCCGCAAGGCCCTCGAATCCCCCCGTCCCGACGGCGGCCACCTTGTGAAGCCCGAGCGGCTCCAGGTGGTGCTGGAGGCCATCCGCGACGCCGGGGAGCGGGGGATCACCAAGGCCGGGCTCGTCCGCAAACTGGGCGGCGTCGCCATGCGCACCGTGGACCGCGCCGTGCAGCTGCTGGAGGAACAGGGCGCCCGGTTCGGCAAGCTGCGGGAAGGCCGGCCGGCGGTGATCCACTTCACCCTGGAGAAGGCCCCGGACTGGGACAGCCGCATCACGCCCCACGCCCGCATGGCGCTGGAGGTGGCGCTCATGGCCCTCGAAGGCACCGCCACGGAGCTCTGGTACGACCAGCTGGAGGGACTCCGCACCCTGGCGGACAGTCACCTCAGCACCCGCGACCGCGACCTGTTCCGCGCCCTGCAGGAGCACGTCTGCGTGCGGGGCGGCGCCGACGACCAGCAGGCCCTCGACACGCGGACGCTCACCCAGGTGCTCCTCGCGCTCGGCCATCCCGAAGGCCCCCGCGAGCTGGAGCTCACCTACGCCGCCGCCTCCACGGGCCGCACCAGCGCCCGCACCGTGGTGCCCTTCACGCTCACCCACGATGTCTTTTCCGGCGGGGCCTTCCTGCTGGCCTGGGACGCCGCCAAGCAGGAGCCCCGGCACTTCCGCCTGGCCCGCATCCTCGAGGCGAAAGCCCTGGCGAAGCGCGGGCTGATCCCCGACAAGCGCCCCCTGGAGCAGGCCCGGGAGCTGCAGATCGGCGGCTGGTTCCGGCTGGAGGCCCCGATGCGGGTCCAGGCGCGCGTCTCGGGCACCAACTGGCCCCAGGCCCTCCTGGACGCCCCGCCCGCCCTGCCCGGCGTGGAGGTGCGCAAGGAGAAGGGCGGCACCGTGCTGCTGAGCTTCCAGGCCACCGAGCTCTCCGGCCCAACCCGCTACGTGCTGCAGTTCGGCGCGGACGCGGAAGTACTCGAGCCCAAGGCGCTGCGCACGCATCTCGCCGCCACCCTGAAGGCCATGGCCGCCCGGTACCGTTGAGCTTCAGTCCAGCTTGACGCTCCGCGTGTTGCTCTCGATGGCGCAGAGCAGCCCCAGCAGCTCGGAGGCCAGGTAGCCCGCCAGCAGGCTCAGCGCCCCACAGCCCAGCCCCGTGAGGAGCAGGTTGAGGCCCGCCGGGAAGGGATCGCCGCCGAAACCCGGCAGCAGCAGGCGCAGCAGGGCCTGATCCACCCGCGCATCGCCAGCGCTGATCCAGACCATGACCGCCCCGCCGGCGCCCAGCGCCACCATGAGGCTGGCGTAGAGCTCGCCCGCCAGGCGCAGGAGCAGGCGGGAGAGGGGGATGATCACCTCGCCGCCGGTCTGCGGCATCGCCGCCACATCCTGGGCCCGCAGCCAGGCAAGGTGGGCCACCAGGTAGGCGGCCAGGGCCAGGGCCGCCTGGAAGATCAGCTGCCCGAACACGGCCTGGGTGCTGGTGCCGCCGCCGCGCCAGAGTTCGATGGACACCCAGACGCCCTCGACCAGGGCCGCCACGCACAGGAGCCGCAGCAGCCACGCGAACGACTGTTTGAAGAGCCGGCCTTCGGAAATCAGGCGCAGCAGGGCCGGGGCGGGGAGCGGCGTGGGCATGGGAGCCTCCGGTGGATAGGGCGGAATGGACTCCAGCCTCGACATCCCAGGGGCTCCCGTCAAGCGCGGAACGAAAAGAGGGGCCGGCGATGCCGGCCCCTCTCGGGTGAATCCGCTGATCTGAGCTACTTCTTGGCGACCTTGCCGACGCCCAGGTCGCGGAGCGCCACCTGGCCCTGGCGGCCGAAGTCGATGGCCTCGCCGAGGATGCGCGCCGCCTCCTGGGGGGCGTGGAAGCCCATGGAGTTCTCGGCGTTGACGAAATCCACGCGCCACTGGGCCTTGCGCTGCAGCTCATAGATGGGCTTGAGCTTCGCGTCGTCCACGCCGGCCTTCTTGGCGGCCTCGATGTCGGTGATGAGGTTCACCACGGCATCTTCGGCGCGGTCCATCAGGGCCTTGGTGCGGTCCTGGATGGCGGTGACGCGGGCCTTCAGCTCCTCCTCAGGGAACCGGTGGCAGGTCTGGCAGGCGCGGGAGATGTCGAGCAGCGGGCTGCGCACCTGGTGGTCACTGATCTTCACAGCGCCTTCGCGCTTGTAGGGCATGTGGCAGTCGGCGCAGGAGACGCCGGAGCGGGCGTGGATGCCCTGGCTCCACATCTCGAACTCGGGATGCTGGGCCTTGAGCACCTCGGCGCCGGTCTTGGCGTGCTTCCAGTCGAAGAAGCGGCCGCCATCGGGGAACTTGTAGGCGTCGTAGGTGGCCTCGATCTGCTCGACCTTCAGGCCGTTGTCCCAGGGGAAGAACAGGGTGACCTTGGGGCCGCAGTAGTACTCCACGTGGCACTGGCCGCAGACCATGGAGCGCATCTCCTGGCGGGAGGCGTCGCGGTTGGCATCGTAGGCCACGGCGCGGTCGCCCTTGCGCCACTTCTCGATGGAAGGCAGGTGCGGCACAGGTTCCGTGCTCTTCGCCAGCGCGACGATGCCGCGGATGAAGCCGGGCTTGGTGACGCGCAGGGCCATGTTCTTGGGGTCGTGGCAGTCGATGCACGCCACGGGATGCTTCACGAGCTTGGTGGCTTCGCCGTAGGGCATCTTGCAGACGGCCTCGAAGCCGGCCATCAGCTGGGCCTGCGCGTTGGGGCTGGTGAAGGCCTCGTCCAGCGTGCCCGGCGCGCCGCCCTTCAAACCCACCTCCCGGAACGCCACCGTGTTGGAGGCGTGGCAGTGGAGGCAGGCGCCCGGCTGCTTGCGCTCGGTGACGCGCTTGGTGAGGCGCTGGTCATCCAGCATGTAGGCATGGCCCTGGCGCTGGTTGAAGTCAATGGCGAACGCGTAGCCGTCGAAGATCGACACCAGGCGCGGATCCTCCTTGATGCGGCTCTTGGGCATGCCCTCGCTGCCCGCGCCGCCGTACTTGGTGCTGTACTTCTCGGCGGTGCGCATGTAGGCGTCGTACTGCTTGGGGAAGTTCTTCCCCCACGTGGCGGGATCCACCGTCTTCTCATCAATGTCCACCAGCTTGAAGCTGGTCTGCCGGGCCTCCGCCTTGCGGCTGGAGATGCTCGCGTAGAGGCTCATCACCAGCACCGTGGCCAGGGCGGCACCGGCCGCGAGAAGTCCCATGCGCGCCCAGGGGCGGGAAAGCAGCGGGGTCGGTTGGTCGGTCATCGGAGGGATCCTCCTGCGTGGGGGCACGCATCATCGGGTTGGGGGGTCGGGAAATGAAGCATCAGCAGAATGGAAGAACGAATCACCGCGTCGGTCCGTGGCCCACGCCCTGGTGGCAGCGGACACAGCCGTAGAGGTCGGCCTTCATCGTGGGGTCGGTGGGAACGCCCAGGGTGCCGTGGGCGGTGATCTCATCCGTCAGCTCGCCGTGGCAGCGCAGGCAGTTGTCCTCCAGCACCTTCGCGTTGCTGGGCTTGATGCGGATGGGTTCGGCGAAATTCAGGAGGGTGAAGGCCTTCGAGTGGTGGTAGCCGTTGCTGGCCTTCACGAAGAACTTGTTCACCACGTTGTCGTGGGGCAGATGGCAGTCGTTGCAGGTGGCCACCGCGTGATGGGAGGCGTGCTGCCAGCCGTCGAAGTCCTCGCGCATGATGTGGCAGTTCACGCAGACCCTGGGGTCGTTGGACAGGTACGACGTGCCGTGGGCCGACACGAAGGTGTAGGCACCCGAGCCCAGGAACACACCCAGGAAGACGCTGGCGGCCAGGCTGAAGAAGAGGAGTCGGCGCTTTCCACTCACGGGGGCATCCATTCGAGGTACCTGGCACCGGCCTGGCACGAGGGAAAGCATGAAACAAAATCAGGACACGTCAATCCTGAATTTAAATGACCTATTTATAGTAAAAGAATGAGGGGCCGGCAAAGCCGGCCCCTCAGAATGGTTCAATTGTCGCGATTTTCAAGGCGGTCCGCTGATGGGGCACCGCCCTCCGATGAACCTACTCCAGCGTGATCGCGCCGTTCACCGTATCCAGGTCGATGCCCTGGTCGCTGCCCGGGAAGACGGCCGTGACGCGATGCTTCTTCACTTCCACCTGCTCGGCGCCCTTGGCGTTGAAGGAGATGCCGCCGTTGACGGTGGTGGCCTTGAGCCGGCCCTTCATGCCGCCCAGCTGGAGGTGGATGGAGCCGTTGACCGTCTCGGCCTTGATGCCCTGGCCCTGCCCGTCCAGGGCGGAGCCCTTGATGGCCCCGTTCACGGTCTGCAGGGTGAGGCTGCCCTTCACCTTGTCGAGGTGGATGCCGCCATTCACCGTCTCGGCCTTCAGGGACTCATCCAGGCTCGTGACGCGGATGCTTCCGTTGACGGTGTTGACCACGGCCTTGCCCTGGGTGCCGCTGAGGGTGACTTCACCGTTCACCGTCTCCACCGTGGGCAGGACGCGGCGGGGCACCTTGAGGGTCATCTGGCACTGGGGCCCCTGGTAGAAGCCCCAACCGTTGTGCTTGGGGTATTCGCCGCGGATCTCCAAGGCGTGATTCCCCGACTCAAGCACCACCTTCACCTGCTCGTCCTTGCTGCTGGGCTTGAACTCGCCCGTGAACTGCACCTCTTCCCGGTCCCAGGCTTCCACGTGGACGAACCCGTTCACGTTCTTCACCTTGAGGGTGGATCCGGAGGCCAGGGCCACGGTGCGGGTCTCGGTGGTCTTCTCCGCCTTGGCGGGCTGGATCACCTGGGTCTGCGCCGCGAGCGAGGCGCAGATGATGGCGGCGGCGAAGGCCGCGGCGAGAGGTCGGACGAAGGCCATGGAATCCTCCTGTGATGTCAGAGATCGTGCGTCGGATACGAAGGGTTTCGGAGGGGGTTTAGGCCCCTCCGAAACCCCGGCCGCCGCCCTTGTCCGCCTAGAACCGGACCCCAGCCGACAGGGTGTAGGTCCTCGGCGGGGCCCAGTACGACGCGTTCCCGTTCGATCCGTACGAACCATCCCGCACAAAAGGTGCCGAGAGGCTGCCCGTCTCCCCCTCAAACAGGACGTTGTAGGCTCCCAGGTTCGAGGGTTGTTGATGGTTGAACAGGTTCTGGACGGCCACCCGGAAGAAGGCCATGACCGGCCGTTCCTGGCCCTGCAACCGCGCCTCGGTCAAGGCCACCTCGTGGTTGATGGCCAGATCCAGGAAGGCCGTGGACGGCATGATGATCGTGCCCCGGCGGTTGTCCTGGTACTGGGCCCAGGTCTGGCCAAACTGGCTGGGCAGGGCCGGGTTGAGCAGCGCCCGCGGCACCTGCCGGGTGGCGCTCAGGCGCTGTCCGCTGTCGAAGCGGTAGAGCAGGGCCCAGGTGGTGACACCGAAGACGCCCGTGGTGGTGTAGGTGGCGTTCAGCCGCATCCGCAGAGGGTTGTCTGTCTGCAGTGGCCCGTACGGGCTCACCGTCTCGGGCTCGAACATGCGGACGCCGCCGACGCTGGAGAAGGTCGCCAGGAGGCTGCCGATGCCGGGCCGGGACGTGGCCTCGCCCACGAAGTTGCCTTCCAGGCGGCTCCACGTGATGCTCCCACCCAGGCTCCAGACCTTCGAGCCGAGGTTCCCATCCAGCTCCAGCCCGCGGTAGTCGCGCCGGGCCAGCGGGTTGTTGTAGGTTCTCACGTTGTAGACCAGGCTGCCGGAAGGATCCACGAGGGTGCCGTCATCGCCGGTGGTGGTGTCGATGATGTCCCGCCATTTTTTGCTCACGAAGGTGGCCCGCAGGAACCCCGTGCGCTCTCCCCAGCGGAAGGTGTGCGTGGCGCTGGCCTGGATTTCGTCCGTGTGCTGCGGCTTCAGGTTGGGGTCAATGAGCGTGTTCAGCTTGGGATCCGCGTAGAAGACGATGGCGGTGGTGTCGTAGCTGGCGGGATTGAAGAGGGTCGCCAGAGGGACGACCGCGGGAAGGGTTGAGACGGCGGCGTAGTCGATTTCGCCAGGGTTGTCCGCGTAGGTGTTCCGGTTGAGCACCACATCGAGGGGCCGCTGGTTGTAGCGGCCGTAGCTCAGGCCGAACACCCAGGTGGCGTCCCCGATCAGGTCGTACTTCAGCCCCAGCCGGGGGGCAAGCCCCGACCCCTGCACCGTCTCCCGCCCCTGCTCGTCCTCGCCCCGGAAGCGATCGTAGCGCAACCCCAGCTGGACGTTCAGGTGCCCATTGACGGTCCACTTGTCGTTGACATAGAGCCCCTCGGAAAACACGCGCGCCTTCGCGCCCGCCACTCCGAAGAAAGTGGAGATGGAGTTCGGCGTCGCGGTCTGGGCCTGGAGGTCCAGGTTCGTGACATCGACCCACACCTGCTGCATCCGTCCATTGATGTTCCAGCTGAAGAGGCTCTGGCCGCCCATCCCCTGCACGGTGCCCCGATAGAGGTCGAGCCCCAGGTCGGTTTCGTGGGAGCCTGCGCCGTTCCAGAAGAGGCTCAGTTTGGCGTTGGCCGTGTCCATGTCCCGGTCGGTGGGGGTGCCGTCGAAAATCGCGTTGTTGTAGATCAGGAAATCGTCGTAGTTGAGGATGGGCGGGGTTCCGCCCGGGTCGCCACCGCCCACCACCACCTGCCAACGCTTGGCGCCGAGGCGGGCGGAGAAGGCCACGTGCTGGCCGAAGATGGAGCGCAACTGGAGGCTGTAGATCTTCGAAGCCTCGGTGCGCGTGTTCAGGGCCGAAAGATCGCCCGCGCCGTAGTCATGAACCTCGCTCTTGTGCTGGGCGAAATAGGAACCCACGAGGGTGTGGTCCGGCGTCACTGCCCAGGTCACCTTGATGTTCTTGCGGATGTCCTTGGCGCTCTCGACGTAGGCGGAGGGCCCGATGCCGATGGCCGCCTGCCCGCCCAGGGTCCGGCTCGGCCCGCCCTCCTTCTGGAAGTACGAGGCGTGGAACCACAGCCGGTCCTTGATGAAGTACCCGCCGGCGGAGTAGGTCTTCTCCTCGCTCAGCAGGTTGTCGGCAGGATCTTCGAAGGGTCTCCTGGCGTTCCAGGCTGGGTTGCTCAGGTCCCACCGGACCTGGCCCGTGAACTCATTGCTGCCGGACTTTGTGATGCTGTTGATCACGCCGCCGTCCACGTCCCCGTACTCCGCCGAGATGGCCCCGGTGATGACCTGGGTCTCCTCGATGGCATCGAAGAGGAGGTTGATGCGCGGGAAGGCGTAGCTGTTGTCGGCGTAGTTCACGCCGTCCACGAGGTAGAGGTTCCCCGTGCTCTGGGAGCCGCGAACCTGCGGGCCGTTGACGCCATCCGTCACGCCAGGCGCCAGAAGGATGATGTCCTGCACCTTTGAGCGGATCGTGGGCAGCTGCTCGATGTCCTTCAGGCTGAAGTTGGTGGAGGCCTCCACCTTGGCCTTGTCCGTGGCCGCGTTGCTGGCCGTCACCTCCACCACCACGCCCGCCTCGGAGGCCAGGGTTACCTTCGGACTGAAGGTCTGCTCCAGGCCCAGCCGCTCGTTCAGGACCGCCGTCTGGAACCCGGCCTTGGAAACCGTGATGCGGTACTGACCCGGGGGCAGGAGGCGGGCCACGGCGCGACCGGACTCATCCGAGACCAGAATGCGCTCGCCCTGCAGGCTGGGCGAAGCCAGGCGCACCTGGGCGCCCAGGACGGGCCGGCCGTCCCGGTCCACGATGGTGGCCGTCAGCCCGGAGGTCTGCGTGCCCTGGGCCAGCAGCACGGTGCCACCCGCGACGAGAAGGGTCGCCAGGCGACCGAAGGTGGAGAAGGGCTGTCTCATGGGCGCCTCCGAGGATTGAACCGCTCCGAAAACCTCGAACCCAACCACGATGACTGCCAGCGTTTAAAGGTGAGTCCACCAGGAGACACGCCACCCGTGCATTTCGCGGGGGAAGCCGGATGAACCTTTCCGCTTCCCGGGTTCCGCTTGTGCCGGCCCAGCGCGATGGCGCGGGGAGGCTTGTATACTCAGCCCTTCGGAGCTGCCATGTCGCCGACCCAAGACCGTCCCGAACTGACCGCCGCGGAGTGGACGCTCATCCAGGAGCTGCGAAGCCTGCCGGACGAGGCTCTCCGGACCCGCATGCAGGCCTCGATGCGGGAGCTCCTCTTCTTCTTCCGCACCCCCAAGTGCCAGGGGATCGGCATCGAGGGCTTCCCCTGCGGGGACCCCCGCTCCTCCTGCGAGGACTGCCACCAGATCTGGGACATGCTCGACAAGGTGGCGGAGCGGACCCGGAAGGGCTGAATTCCCACTCGGAAAAACAAGGCATCACCCCAAAACGGCGCTAGGCTGGGGGGGCCGATCCCGACGGCCTTTCCTGGGGGCGCGATGAGCCGGGGCCTTGTGGTGCAGATCCTGTTCGTGGAGGAGGACGCGTCCGTCTGGCCCAGGGCCGAGGCCTTCTTCGCGCGCCAGCTTGGGCTGGTGGGCGCGCGCATGGACCTGCACCTGCGCCCGCGCCTGCCGGAGCGCGCCGCGGGCTTCGACCTGGTGTCGCTGGATGGCCGCGGGCTCGTCTCCGCCCTGCTCGAGCGCGGCGACCTGCTGGCCGACCTGCGCGCCACGGCCATCGTCAACCTGCACGCGGAGACCCCTGGTCCGCTCTACGGCCACCTGCGCTGCCTCCTGGGCCGCCGCGATGAAGGCGCTCGCGGCGATGGCCTCTGGGTCTTCCCGCAGTCCTGGATGGCGCCCTGGTTCGAAGAGTCGCTGGAATTCCCGGAGCTGGGCATGGCGACCAGCACCCCGCCGCGAAGGCCCTCCCCAGACCGCACCTGGGAACGCAGGACCGCCCGACCGGCCCAGGTCCTCGCCCATCTGTTCCCCTCCCCCGCCCGGGTCTGATCAGGACCGCGCGAACCAGCGGTCCCCGAAGTTCACCAGCAAGGCGCCCGCGAGGATGAACAAGGCCCCCCCGACGCGGACCCACGAGATCTCCCGCACCGGCAGCCCCAGGATGCCGAAGCGGTCAAAGAGCAGGGACGATGCCACCTGCCCGGCGACGATCAGCGACACCATGGCCGCCAGGCCAATCCGCGGCGCGAGCAGGGTGGTGCCGAACACGAAGAACGCGCCCATCACGCCGCCCGTCCACTGCCACCAGGGCGCTCTCGGAAGGCCGCCCAGCGTGGCGAAGGGCTGGCTGGTGGCCACGCCCAGGATCAGCAGGGACAGGGTCCCCACCGCAAAGGACACGAAGGCCGCCAGAAGGGTGCCGCTGCCCAGGGTCGTGCGGAGGGCATTGTTCACCGTGGACTGCAACGGGACGATGAGGCCGATGACGAAGGCCATGAGGAGAAACGCCATGACCATCCGGAGCTCCTTCGCTGGGTGAGGCCGATGGTACCCGGAGACGCGGTTCCAGTCGCAGGATCGCGCGGCGGCAGCCTCCAGGGCGAAGCGGGTATCCTTGAAGCTTCCGATCCGGGAGATTCCATGCGGCTGCGCCATGCCCTCACCGTCTTGATCCTGCTTCCGGCCTGCGTCCACGCGGCCGATGCCAAGAAATACGGCAAGCCCCTCACCCTCAAGGAGGAGGTGAAGGTCTCCGAAATCCTCGCCAACCCCGACCAGTACGCCGGCAAGAAGGTGCGCGTGAAGGGCCTGGTGACCGATGTCTGCGAAGAGCGCGGCTGCTGGATCAAGATCGGCGCCGACAAGCAGGAGATCATGTTCAAGGTGGAAGACGGCGTCATCGCCTTCCCCGTGTCCGCCAAGGGCGGCGCGGTGGTGGCGGAGGGCACCGTGTCCAAGCGGGTGCTCACCGTCGAGCAGCAGAAGGCCATGTGCGAGAAGGAGGCCAAGGCCCTGAACAAGAAGGCCGACTACAGCAAGGTCGCCGGCCCGAAGACCATCGTGCGCATCGAGGGCCTCGGCGCCGAGATCCTGTAGGCCCCACCATGGCCCAGGAACCTGCCCGCGGGGCCCTTCCCTGGCGCCGCTGGAACGCCGCCGTCCACCGGGACGTCGGCTACGTTTCAGTCGCGCTCACGCTGGCCTACGCCATCTCCGGGCTGGCCGTGAACCACATCGCCAGCTGGAACCCCAACTACGTGAAGACCCAGGAAGCGCGCCAGATCGCGCCCCTGGACAGGGCGGAACCCGCCGGGTCGCTGATCCAGAAGGCCCAGGCGGAGCTGCGGCCCGAGGGCCGCTTCAAGAGCGCCTTCCAGCCCGACGACGACACCCTGCAGCTCTTCTACGACCGGGCCACCTACGCCATCGACCTCCCCACCGGCAAGGTGCTGGTGGA
>JAFJUR010000104.1 GCA_017859995.1 Holophagaceae bacterium
GGTGGTGGGGTTCGCGGGGCAGCGGGTGCTGCTTATGCCCATCGAAGAGACCGAGGGCATCCGCCCGGGCCTCTGGGTGGAGAGCACGGGCCACCAGTCGGAGCTGCCGCTGGCGGACGCGCTGCTGGGCCGGGTGATCGATCCCCTCGGCCGCCCCCTGGATGGCGGTCCGCCCATCGAGGCCACCAGCCACCTGCCCCTGCAGGGTCCGCCGCCCAATCCCATGCGGCGCAAGCGCATCAATGAGGTGCTTTCTACCGGCGTGCGGGCCATTGACGGCCTGCTCACCCTGGGCAAGGGCCAGCGGGTGGGCATCTTCTCGGGCTCCGGCGTGGGCAAGTCCACCCTGCTGGGCATGGTGGCGCGCAACACCTCGGCGGAAGTGAACGTGATCACGCTGGTCGGTGAGCGGGGCCGCGAGCTGCGGGAGTTCATCGAGAACGACCTGGGCGAGGCCGGGCTGAAGCGCAGTGTCGTGGTGGTCTCCACCAGCGATCAGAGCCCCTTGCTCCGCCTGCGCTGCGCCATGGCCGGGACCACTGTGGCCGAATACTTCATGCGGCAGGGCAAAGACGTGCTGCTGATGATGGACAGCGTCACCCGCTTCGCCATGGCCCAGCGCGAGGTGGGCCTCAGCGCCGGCGAACCGCCCAGCTCCCGGGGCTACACGCCCTCGGTGTTCGCGCTGCTGCCGCGGCTCATGGAGCGGGCGGGCACCTTCGAGGGCATGGGCTCCATCACCGGCATCTACACCGTGCTGGTGGAAGGCGATGACATGAACGAGCCCATCAGCGATTCCGTGCGCGGCATCCTGGACGGCCACGTGGTGCTCTCGCGGAAGCTGGGCTCGAAGAACCACTTCCCCGCCATCGACGTGCTCGCCAGCCTCTCCCGCCTCTTCAGCGCCCTCGCGCCGCCCGAGCAGAAGCAGCTCGCCAGCAAGCTGCGCGACCTGATGGCCACCTACCAGGACGCCGAGGACCTCATCCAGATCGGCGCCTACACCAAGGGCTCCAGCACGGCCATCGACCAGGCCATCCAGTTCCAGCCCGCCATCCAGTCCTTCCTGCGCCAGGCCACCGCCGAGGCGTCGGATCACCACCAGGCCATGCTGGCCATGGGCCAGATCTTCGGCATCGACCTCACGCCCTTCCTGAAGGCGCGCGCCTGATGGCCACCCGGTTCCGCTTCCGCCTCGAGCCCGTGCGCAAGCTGCGCGAGGCGCTGGAGCGCGAGGCCGAGCGCGGCCTGGCCCGGGCGCTCCAGGCCGAGCGCGAGGTGCGAACCTACCTCGAGTCCCTGGCCGCCCAGCGCCTGGCCATCTTCGAATCCCGCCGGCTCGCCTCGGGCCAGATCCTCGACCTTGAGCTGTGGCGGGCCGGGGAGCGGTTCCTGGTGGTGCTGGAGCGCCGCCAGCTGGAAGGCTACGAGCGCCTGCGGGAGGCCGTCGCCAAGGTGGCCCTCGCCCGGGAGGCCCTCGCCCTCGCCCATCGGAACCACTTGATGCTCGTCCGCCTCAAGGAGCGCCGCGCCCTGCAGCACGAGCATGAACAGGCTCTGCGCGAGGCCTTGGAGATGGACGAGCTGGCCGTCCTCCGCCATCAGCGCCAGAGCGCCTAAGCCTCAGGAGTCCCCCATGAACGGCCGCTACCTGCTTTGGATTTCAGCCCCCCTGGCGCTGTCCGCGGGCGTCCTCTGGTTGTCGGCCCAGGAGCCCAAGGGCGAGGCCAGGAACCCCGCCGCCGAGGGCGTGAAGGTGGCCGAATTGGCCTCCCAGCTCCAGAACCGGGAGAAGGCCATCGCCCAGAAGGAGGCGGACCTACGCCAGCTGGAGCAGCGCCTCAACACCCTGCAGGCCACCCTCGACCGCGACCGCGGGGACCTCGCTTCCCGGGAGAAAGCAGTGCAGGACGCGCTGGCCAAGCTGGAGAACCTGAAGCTCCGGCCTGTCATCGATCCCCAGATCATCCGCACCTTCGAGGCCATGGACCCCGCGGCGGGCGCCCAGGCCATGAAGGAGCTGGCGGGCCAGAACATGGACGTGGCCGTCGCGCTGCTGGCCGGAATGGTGCCGAAGAAGGCCGCCAAGCTCATGGATCAGCTGGCACCCCTGGATGCGAAGCTGGCCGGGCGCCTGTCCGAGCGCGTGGGCTTGAGCAAGCCGAAGGATCCCGCCGCCTGAACCTTTCTGCCTAACGGCCGCGGCACGATCCTGGCGCTGGGACCCTCACCGGAATGATCCGGAGGCGAGGTTCCCATGGCCCCAGCCAGCCCCACAGCCGTTCTCGCGGTGCCCGACCGGCCCCTGGCGGAACGCCCGGACACCAAGGGCGCCGAGGCCCCGGGGGGCCAGTTCGCGGGCCTGATGGCCCAGATCAAGCCGGCGCCGCGGCCCGAACCCCGTCATGCGCTTCCCAAGGAGGCCCCCTCCAAGGAGGAGCCGTCCCCCACGGAGACCGCCCTGGCGGCGGCCAATGCCGCCCAGACACAGGCGGCGGCCGGCGCCGCCCAGGCGCAGACAGCGGCCAGTGCCGACCAGGCGCAGACGGCGCGTGGCGACCGCGAACCGAAGGCTGACACCCGCCCCACCGAGTCGAGTCCGGGGACCGCGCCCGCCGCAAAGGCACCCCAGGATGGAACGCAGGCCTCCACCCGGACTCCAGCCGAACCCTCAGAGCCAGCTTCCCCCCAGGGCACCCCTTCGACGCCCCTGCCCTTGCCCGCCCAGGTCCCATCCCCAACAACCGCCTCGGCGGCTCTCGCGGCGACGGCGGCCAAGAACCTTCCAGCCAAGGCCGCGGCCTCCGAGGGTGGGGCCTCCGCCCCGACCGGCCCCGTGCAAACCACCGTCACCACGGTCATCCAGTCCGATACGGGGCTGGCGCCCTCGGACTCGGATGCGGCGCCCCTGGCAGCCCCTGGCCTTGTCCAGGCAGTCCTTGCCGAAGCCGATGCCAAGGTCAATCCATTCAAGGCCTCCCTTGCCGAAGGCCGGGTGGCGCGGATGCCCTCCGACACCACCGCGGCCCTCAAGGAAGCGGAGCCTCTCGCGGCCGCCGGTCCCCACCCGACGCCCATCCGGGCCCAGGTCCAAGCCGAGGCGCCCAGGATCCCATTCGCAGGCCCCCACGCCGCAGAACCCCACGCCGCAGAACCCCAGGCCACCGCGCCCCGCGCCGAAGCGCCCACCGTCGACCTCGGCCCGCTGCTCGAGCGTGCCTCCGCACCGGGGGCCGCGCCAAGCACCCCCGCGACCGAAGGCCTGCCCTTCGGCATCGAGGGCGCGGCACCGAAACTCCAGCCCGCCCTCACCGCTCCGGGCGTCCACCAGCCCGAGGCCGGCTCGTCCCTCGTCGCCATGACGGCCCGGGCAGTCCCCGCCGCCCCGGCGCCCGCCACGGCCGCGGCTCCGCCGCCCGTCCCCGCCGGACCGCCCCCCAACGCGCCCATGGCCCAGGTGGAAGGCAGCCTGCGCTGGATGCTCAAGGGCGGGGCCCAGGAGGCCAAGCTCCAGCTCCATCCCGAATCCCTCGGCCAGGTCACCATCCATCTCAAGGTGGAGGGCGGCGAGGTGCATGCCCGCCTCTGGATCACCGAACCCGCCTCCGTGCAGGCGGTGCAGGAGGGCCGTCCGCACCTGGAGCAGTCGCTCCGGGAGCAGGGCCTCCAGCTGGGCAGCTTCGATCTCCAGCAGGGGCACCGCCCCTTCCAGGAGGCCCCCGGCGCGCCCGCCCTCCGGGAACCCGCTGGCGGAACCCTCCCCATCGCCCGGCAAGAAGCACCCGCCCCGCTCGTGCCTTCCATCCTGACCCCGCACCACGTCGAGCTCTACGCGTGATCGGCACGCTTCCTGTTTTCACCCATTCAAGGAGGTCTCCATGGAAACCGGCATGATCAGCGCGACCACCGCCGCCACCGCGACCAGCGCCACCACCGCCAAGAACTCCCTCGACAAGGACGGCTTCCTCAAGCTCCTCGTGGCCCAGCTGAAGAACCAGGACCCGACCGGAGCCGGCCAGGATCCCAACCAGATGGTCCAGCAGCTCACCAGCTTCTCGAGCCTGGAGCAGAGCCAGCAGACCAACACCCTGCTGCAGGGGCTGCAGGCTCAGACCTCGGGCCTGTTCCAGGCGCAGACGGCCTCCCTCGTCGGCAAGAACGTGAAGGTGGACGGGTCGGGCTTCAACCTGAAAGCCGGCGCCGCCACCATGAACCTCGAGCTGGGCGCGGCTGCCAAGGTCACCGTCACCGTGAAGGATGCCAACGGCAAGGTGGTGGCCATCCTGCCGCAGGGGACCCTGCCCCGCGGCGTGACGGCCCTGAACTGGGACGGGCGCGACACCGCCGGGAACGTGATGCCCGATGGCGCCTACAAGGTGGAAGTCACCGCCACCGGCGACGACGGCAAGGCCGCGGCGTTCCGCACCAGCCTGACCATGAAAGTGGACGCCGTGACCTTCAAGGACGGCGGCATCTACCTGGCTTCGGGAGGCAACATCTTCTCGCTGGCCGACGTCCTCGAAATCTCCGCCTGATTCCCAACCCTTCCCACGCCCCTTCCAAGTCCAGGAGCCCCCATGAGCCTCTACTCCGCCTTCTACTCCGGCCTCTCCGGCCTCTCCACCAACGCCAACGCCCTCAACGTGATCGGCAACAACCTGTCGAACATCAACACGGTCGGCTTCAAGGGCTCAGCCATGACCTTCCGGGACATCTTCAGCACCAGCCTCGGCGGCGTCTCCACGCAGGGCAACGGCAACCCCATCCAGTTCGGCCTGGGCGTGCAGACCAACAGCGTGAGCCAGGACTTCTCGCAGTCCGCCTTCCAGGGCACGGGCAACGCGCTGGACATGGCCATCCAGGGCAACGGCTTCTTCACGCTGCAGACCATTGAGGGCCGCCAGGTCTTCAGCCGCGCCGGCAACTTCACCCGCAACAACGACGGCTACCTCGTGGCCAGCGACGGCTCTTCCGTGATGGGCTGGAACCGCGACGCCTCGGGCATGGTGAACACCTCGGCCTCGCCGGCCCCCGTCCGCATCGACACGGGCACCACCTCGGCCGCCTTCGCCACCCGGAACATCCGCATGGGCGTCAACCTGAGCTCTTCGGCCGCCGCCGGCGCCACGCTCACCACGCCCGTCCAGGTCTACGACAGCCAGGGCAACGTGCAGACCCTCAACGTGACCTACACCAAGGTCGGCGCGCCCCTCCTCAACACCTGGGATTTCGTCGTCACCGGCCCCACTGGCGCGGTGGTGGGCGGTCAGAACGCCGGCCGGCTCAGCTTCTCCGACACGGGCACCCTGATCAGCACCGACTACCTGCCGCTGGCCAGCCCCTTCCCCCAGAACGGCTCGGGCACGGTGACCAACCCGGCCCTGAGCATCAACTGGAACAACGGCACGGCCATCAGCCCCATCTCCCTCAACCTGATCAACGCTGATGCCAGCTCCAACATCACCCAGCTGAGCGCGGTGAGCAGCACCAACAGCAGCTTCCAGGATGGCTACGGCGCCGGCTCCCTGCGCGACCTGATGGTCGATCAGAACGGCATCATCAGCGGCACCTTCACCAACGGTCAGGTCATCGCCCTGTCGCAGGTGGCCATCTCCAGCTTCAACAACATGAACGGCCTGGTGCAGACCGGCAACAACCACTGGGGCCAGAGCCTGGCCTCCGGATCACCCACCATCGGCCTCGCCAACCAGGGCGGCCGCGGCGGCGTGCTGGGCTCCAACCTCGAGCTCTCGAACGTGGATGTGGCGGGCGAGTTCACCAAGCTGATCCTCAGCCAGCGCGGCTACCAGGCCAATTCCCGCATCGTCACCACCACCGACGAGCTGCTGCAGGAAACCCTGAACCTCAAGCGGTAATCCCGCCTTGACCCCGGAAGCGCGGCCCCCCCCGGGGCCCCGCTTCCGCGTACACTGCCGGGATGTCCCCCGCCTACCTGCCCACGCCCGAGGCTCCCGGACGCATCCTGGTGGTGGACGACCAGCGGGACAACCTGCGGGTGCTCAGCCTGGAGCTGAAACGCCATCCCTTCCTGCTCACCTGCGTGGACTCCGCCCGGGAGGCCCTGGAACGCGGCGCCGAGGAGACCTTCGAAGGCATCCTCATGGATGTGAGCCTGCCGGAGATGGATGGCATCGAGGTCTGCCGCCGCCTCCGCCAGTCGGGCCGCAACCAGCGGACCCCGCTCATCTTCCTCAGCGCCATGCGCGTGGGCGAGGACTGGATCACCCAGGGCCTGGAGGCGGGCGGCATGGATTACCTCACCAAGCCCTACTCCTTCCCGGAGCTGCTGGCCAAGCTGCGCATGATGGTCCGCCTGTCCCGCCAGAACGAGGCCCTGATGGCCGGCGAGCGGCAGCGGGCCCTGCTGGAGGTCGCCGGCGGCGCGGCCCATGAGCTGTCCCAGCCCCTGGCCTCCGCCCAGATCCTCGCCGACCAGCTCGCCAAGCAGAATGCGCCCGCCACCGCCGAACAGATCCAGCAGTTGAGGAGCTTCCTCGGCCAGACCGCCGGCATCCTCCACCAGATCCAGCACCTGCAGTCCTACGTGACCAAGCCCTACGCCACGGGCCAGATCCTGGACATCGCCCAGAGCAGCGGGGGCGAGGGCGGTCCCGATCCTTCCCGGTCCTGACACGGATACACTGGAGCCTTTGACCGAGGCCCCATGTCCGATCAGGAGATCCTGCCCCTCTCGCCCCGACGCAAGACCCGCCAGATCATGGTGGGCAAGGTGCCGGTGGGCGGAGATGCGCCCATTTCCGTCCAGAGCATGACCAAGACGGACACCCGGGATGTGGAGGCCACCGTCAACCAGATCTACGGCTACGCCAATGCCGGCTGCGAGATCGTCCGGGTGAGCGTGCCCACCAAGAAGGCCGGCGAGGTCTTCCACGAGATCTGCGACCGCAGCCCCATCCCCGTGGTGGCCGACATCCACTTTGACTACCGCCTGGCCCTGGTGGCCGCCGATGGCGGCGCCGCCTGCCTGCGCATCAATCCCGGCAACATCGGCGGCCAGGATCGCGTGAAGGCCGTGGTGGAGAAGGCCGGCGCCAAGGGCATCCCCATCCGCATCGGCGTGAACGGCGGCAGCCTGGAGAAGGACCTGCTGGAGAAGTTCGGCACCGCCACGCCTGAGGCCATGGTGGAGAGCGCCCTGCGCCACATCGAGGTGCTCGAGCGCGAAGGCTTCCGCGACATCAAGATCAGCCTGAAGGCCAGTGACGTCATCCGCACCGTGCAGGCCTACCGCCTGCTGGCGAAGCAGGTGGACTACCCCTTCCACCTGGGCATCACCGAAGCCGGCACGCCCTTCGGCGGCACCATCCGCTCGAGCGTGGGCATGGGCATCCTGCTGGCGGAAGGGCTCGGCGACACCATCCGCGTCTCGCTCACGGGCGAAGGCGAGGACGAGTGCCGCGTGGGCCACGAGATGCTGCGTTCGCTGGCGCTGCGTTCGGGGGGGTTCCGCATGGTGAGCTGCCCCAGCTGCGGCCGCGTGCAGATCGACCTCAACCGGGTGGCCAATGAGATCGAGGAAGGCCTGAAGCTCATCAACCACGAGAACATCACGTACGCCGTCATGGGCTGCGTGGTGAACGGCCCCGGCGAAGCCAAGGATGCCGACCTCGGCGTGGCGGGCGGCGCCGGCGAGGGACTCATCTACCGCAAGGGTGAACTGATCCGGAAGGTGAAGGAGGAGGACCTGGTCCCCGCCTTCCTGGAGGAGGCCCGCAAGGTCAAGGCCGAGGCGGATGCGGCGAAGGTCTAGGCTCATGGCCCAACTCCTGGCCCACCCCTTGGCCGCCATCGGGCTGTTTCTCGTGCTGGAGGCCTTCCTCCCCGTGCGCTTCCAGCCCACGGCCTGGGTGTGCCGCGGCGCCATCCGGGCCTACCAGGCCACCCTGTCGAGCCACCTGCCCACCCAGTGCAAGTTCACCCCCACCTGCAGCCACTATGGGCTCGGCTGCATCCAGCGGTACGGCACGCTGCGGGGCGGCCTGCTCACCACCTGGCGCTTGCTCCGCTGCTCGCCCCTGACCCGGGGCGGCCTGGATCCGATTCCATAAACAACCGACCTATCCCAGGATGGAAGGTGGTGCCCGTTCCAAACGGCCCATCGAGAGGATCACCATGTGCGGAATCGTGTCGCTTTGCTATGGGTCTAACGTCGCCGCGATGGGACATGAGGCGGGCGAGCTGCTCAAGCGGCTCGAGTACCGGGGCTACGATTCCACCGGAGCCTCCTTCATCGGCGATGACGGCGCCATCCAGTTGTTGAAGAAGGTCGGGGCTCCCAGCAAGGTGGTGCCCGAGCTGGGCATTGACCACCGGGCAGGCCAGCGCTTCATCGGCCAGGTGCGCTGGGCCACGTACGGCGCGGTGACCGACGTGAACAGCCAGCCCCACCACGTGCGCTGCAAGGTGGAGATCGTGGGGGCCCACAACGGCAACATCTCGAACACAGACGCCCTCAAGCCCGCGCTCGGCGCCGAGGGCCACGCGGTGGTTTCGGACAACGACGGCGAGATGATCACCCATCTCACCGAGGACGCCTACGCGGCCAACCGGCTGGACCCCGCGCCGGCCCTCGCCGCCTGCCGCGCCGCCTATGCCGCGGCGGGTCTGCGGGGCCAGGTCCCCGATGGCGCGTTCCTGCTGCTGGATGCGGCCCGCAAGGCCGACGCCCGCGCCGAGGGTTCGTACGCCGCCGCCTTCGCGGACCCCAAGGTGCCCGGCGTCGTGGCCGTGAAATCGGGATCCTCGCTCTACGCGGGCATCGGCACCGACGCCCACGGCGACTTCGTGGTGGTGTCCAGCGACCTGACGTCCGTGCTGTCGAAGACCCGCATGCTCATCCCCTTGTCCGAAGGCGAAGGCATCTGGTTCACGGAGCGGGAGTACCTTGTCTTCAGTTTGGGCAAGGACCTCGCCTTCTCCGTGCCCCGCCCCAAGCGGTCCAAGCTCAATGTGCGCGACACGGGCCTCCGCGCGCCCTTCCGCTACTTCATGGAGCAGGAGATCGCCTCCTCGCCGGACAACCTGGACGAGGTGCTTCGCTACTATTTCCGGGCCCCAGAGACGGAAGGCCTCTTCGCCGCCTTCGAGGACCGGAAAGACCTCTGCAAGGCCCTCGTAGACAAGGTGCTGGCCCTCTACGAAGCACCCAATGAAACGGCCTTGGCCGCGGCTTTCCAAGCGGTGCTCGCCGATCCCGTCCACCGCGAGCTGGCCACCCGGGTGAAGCCCCACGGCGACGTGCTCCACGCCCACCGGGGGCATCCGTTCTCCGATGAGCGGCAGCTGCTCGCCGACCTGGCGCGCCTCGATCCCCAGGCCCAGGAGGCCATCGCCCTCTTCGACCTGCTCTTCGTCTGGAAGAAGCGCCGTCGCGTGACCCGCCACCTCATGGAGCTGGTGCAGGC
This sequence comes from Holophagaceae bacterium, assembly GCA_017859995.1. Classification (GTDB taxonomy): domain Bacteria; phylum Acidobacteriota; class Holophagae; order Holophagales; family Holophagaceae; genus Geothrix. The sequence goes on from JAFJUR010000104.1 coordinate 9,447, forward strand.
CATCCGGGAAACCCAGAAAGAAGGCGGACGCGTCTTCCTGGTGGCCTCCGGCACGTCGTACCACGCCGCCCTGGTGGCCGCCACGTTCTTCAACAACCTCGCCGGCGTGGCCGTGTTCCCCTGCAACCCCGGCATGTTCCGCTCGATGTACATGAACACGCTGCAGGCGCGGGATCTGCTTGTCGGCATCACGCAGTCCGGCGAGACCAAGGACCTGGTGGACATCTTCCAGGACGTGCGCACCCGGGTGCCCGGCCTGCGCCGCATCGCCCTCGTGAACAACGAGAACAGCCGCATCCCCCAGGAGCTCACCGAGTTCTACCTGCCCATCCTTTGCGGCCCCGAGATCGCCGTGGCCGCCACCAAGAGCTTCATCAACCAGGTGGCGATCCTCTACGTGCTGGCGGCCTCCTTCTCGCTCACCGAGCGCAAGATCGCCGCGAACCTCGAGCGCGCGAAGGACCTCATCGCCGACACCCTGCGCCTCTGCGAAGGCGATGTGGAGGAAGCCGCCCAGCGGCTGTACCTCGAGCCTTCCCTGCACATCCTGGGTACCGGCCTCATCGGCCTGGCCCGGGAAGGAGCCCTGAAGATCCGCGAGGTGGTGCTGAACCACGCGGAGGGCTACGACGCCGCCGAGTTCAAGCACGGCCCCAACACCATCCTCGGGAAGAACACGCTGTTCTCCATCCAGGACCTGGCGGGCCTGCTGGAAGTCTACGAAAAGCAGCGCGACGGCCGCCCCTTCGCCGGCGGGCTCGAATCCCTGCAGGCCTGGCCGGAGCTGGTGGAGACGCGGTTCTCGAACTACCCCCTGCTCTTCGTGTGCCCCAGCGAGGAGCGCGACGTGCGCATCACCATCAGCCAGATCCACACCCAC
>JAFJUR010000210.1 GCA_017859995.1 Holophagaceae bacterium
CCACCCCGGCGCCCAGATCGGCGAGCGGTTCTTCATCGACCACGGCACCGGCGTGGTCATCGGCGAGACCTGCGTCATCGGCCGCAACGTGCGCATCTATCAGGGCGTGACGCTGGGCGCCAAGAGCTTTCCGCTGGACGCCGAGGGCCACCCGGTCAAGGGCGTCCCCCGCCATCCCGTGGTGGAGGATGACGTCATCATCTACTCCAACGCCACGGTGCTGGGCCGCGTCACCCTCGGAAAGGGCTCCGCCATCGGCGGCAACGTGTGGCTCACCCGCAGCGTGCCGCCCGGCAGCGTGATCACTCAGGCCAACGAGAAGGACGGGATGCCCTCGTGACCACCCTGCTCCGCTTCCTCTTCTCCGCCATCGGGCTGCTGGTGGCCTGCTCCGTGGTGCCCGGCCTCGGCCATGGGACCTTCCTGGATCTGCTGATCGTGGCCGTGATCCTCGGCGCCCTGAACGCCACCCTGGGCACCTTCCTCAAGCTCATCGCCATCGTGCCCATGGCCTGCTCCTTCGGCTGCTTCAGCCTGGTCATCAACGGCCTGATCTTCTGGCTGGCCGGCGGGTTGTCCTCGAAGCTGGGCCTGAACTTCACCGTGAGCGGCTTCTGGGCCGGCGTCTTCGGCGCCCTGGTGTCGAGCGTCGTCGCCTCCATCCTTGGCGCCATCTTCATCCCCAAGGACCGGCAGCGTCCCCAGGGCCCGCCGCCGCCCATCAAGATCATCAACTGACGGTGGGAATCGCCCTCAGGCCAGCAGCGCGACCACCGCGGCCTCCGCGGCCAGCCTGAGCGCGTTCGGGCTGTCAAAGGCGCTCGATTCGAGCAGGGTGCCCATGCGGATGTGGTACGGGCCGCCCTGGACCTGCCAGGTGCCCTTGGGCAGGATGCCGGGGCCGCCCTGGATGGCGAAGGGAACCACCGGAACGCCGGCCTCGAAGGCCAGGGCGAACGCGCCCATCTTGAAGGGCAGCAGGCGGCCGTCCAGGCTGCGGGTGCCTTCGGGAAAGGCCACGATGGCCTGCCCCTCACGGATGCGCTCGGCGGCCCGGTGAAGGCTCCCGCGAGCGGAGGCCTGGTTGCGCCGGTCGATGAAGATGAAGCCCGCCAGCCAGATCACCCACCCGAGGAAGGGGACCTGGGCCAGCTCGCGCTTGGCCACGAACACGGGGTGGCAAGGCAGCGTGGAGATCATCAGGGGCGGATCGAACAGGGAGGTGTGGTTGCCGATGAAGACGGCCGGGCGCTGGCCGCTGCGCACGTCTTCGGGCAGCGCCTCCCAGCCCGAGAGGCGGCGGCGGATGCCGAAGGCCCAGGCCGTGCCCCGGATGTACCACGGCGCCACGCGCCAGAAGGCCCGGCGCCCCCCCATGAAGGGCGCCAGAAGGAAGCAGAGGCAGACCGACAGCGCCAGCGCCAGCCCGCCGAAGAGCCAGACCAGGGCCGGGCGGAGGAAGGGGCGCCTGGGCATCGCCTACTGCGGCGGCAGCAGGACGGCATCCCGGAGGCGCACGGCGAACTGCGGCACGTCGCTCATGCCCCGGCGCCACTCCGTCTTCACCCGGGAGATCTTGTCCACCGCGTCCATCCCCTCGACCACGCGCCCGAAGACGCAGTACCCATAGCCGTCCTCGCTCATGTCGCGGTGATCCAGCCGCGGGTTGTCCGCCACGTTGATGTAGAACTGGGCCGACGCGCTGTGGGGCAGGCTCGTGCGTGCCATGGCGAGGGTGCCCCGGGTGTTCTTGAGTCCGGCCCGGAAGGTCTGGGGCGCCTCGTTGAGGATCGGCTCGCGGCCCGGCTTCTCCTCCATGCTCTCGAGCAGTCCACCGCCCTGCACCATGAAGCCCTCGATGACCCGATGGAAGATGGTGCCCTTGTAGTGGCCGTCCTTCACGTACTGCAGGAAGTTCGCCACGGTCTTGGGCGCCAGTTCCGGTTCCAGCTCCACCACCACTGGGCCGTAGCTGGTGAGCAGCTGGACGCGCGGCTTGGCGGCGGGCGCGGGGACAGGAGCCGCGGGCTGGACGACCGGGGCTTGCGGCACGGGGGCCTGGGCGCCCAGCGGCAGCAGCAGGGCCAGGGAACAAATCAGAGCGCGGATCACGGGAACTCCGGAGTGTTGAAGTCTTGAAGGTAACCGGAGCCGGGGTCTGTGTCCGGTGCCGGATTGAATGGCCTGCCAGGTCCGCGTTTCAGCCCTTGGGAACGGCGAGGGTCGCCCACTGCGCCGCCAGCGCCGGCTGGCCGCAGTTCGCCGCCAGGGCGGAGGCCCAGCCAGGAAGGCCCTTGGAGGGCATCCAGGCCATCACCTCGCGCACGATCCGGTCGGCCTCCTGGGTGCTTCCGAGGCGGAGGTGGGCTTCCACGAGAGGCTTGAGGAAACTGTCCCACTGCCCCTTCAGGGCATCCACCTTCAGGCCGTCCTCATCGATGGCGACGATCTTGTAATCCCCCTCCTGCTTCTGTTCCCAGCGGGGCCCCAGCAGGTCCACCACGCTCGCCCAGTCCCCCCGGCTCCGGGCGCCCTGGATGTAGCCGGTCAGGATCGATTCGGGGACGAACTCCGCATCGCCCGGCACCGGCGTGATGGAATCCATCAGGTTCCGGAGGGACCTGCCCCCGGCGTTTTCCGCCAGCTGGGCCCAGACCGCCCAGGCCTGGTAGTGGCCGGGATGTTGCCGCAGGGCCTCCTCGACGACGGGGAGGGCTCGGCGGCTCGCCTCCTGCATCAAGGGCGAGAGGCGTCCGGTGGGGTAGCGCATGGCCGCCCAGGTCCACATGGGGCCCAGGCGCCAGTCGCCGCTCTGGATCACGCGCTCCAGGAGCCTTGCGGCCTTTCCCCAGATCGCCTGATCCTCCGCCTCCGGGAGGAATTGTTCAGAGTCGGCCTTCTTGGCCCCGCCGTCAGCCTCCTTGGGAGGGGGCGGGCTGGGCGCCTGGCCGGTGCGGACAAGGGCCGTTCGGAGATAGAGGCCGAGCAGGGTCTCCTGGGCCTGGAGGTGGCCCGGATGCTTCGCCAGGAACACCTCCAGCTCCCGGATCCGGCCCTGGATGCCATGGCCCGCGAGCAGGTCTGCCAAACGCTTGGGATTGGCGGGGCCCGCTTCGCTCTCGAGGCTCCTTCCGTCGGGGGCCATCAGCACCCAGCGCGCCTCCGTGCCCCAGCCCTGCTGGATCCGCAACTCCGAAGCGAGCGGTGATTTCGACCCCAGGCTGAGCACAGGCAGCCCGACCGTGCTCAGTTCGTCGTCGGCGGCCAGGGCCTTCCGGAACCCCGGCACCCACTCGGAGCGGGCGCCCTCCAGCAGCACCCAGGTGGCGGTGCGGTCCCGTTTCAGCTTGCGGGCGAGCTGCGCGAGGGTTTCGGGTTCCTTGTCCGGCCTCCGCAGGGCGATGGTCGCGGTCTGGCCGGCGAGGACACCGCACAGCACTGCCATCAGGATGAATGGACGCATGGGCACTCCACCTGGACGGGCGACACGGGGCGAGCAGCACGGTTGGACACTTCATTCTGCCGCGAAAGGCCGGGAAGTCCCCAGCGCCGGAACCGCAGCCTGCCCTGGGGTATCGTGGTGCATGCCCTTCCTCGATCTGCCCCCCTGGATGCTCGCCCTCCTGCTGGCCCCCTTCGGGCTCGTGGTGGGATCTTTCGGCAATGTGCTGATCCACCGCCTGCCCCAGGAGGATCCCGCCGAGCGCAACGTCATCACCAAGGCCAGCCACTGCCCCGGGTGCAAGGCGAAGATCAAGCCCTGGCATAACGTGCCCCTGTTTGGTTGGCTGTGGCTGCGGGGGAAGTGCGCCGCCTGCGGGTGGCCCATCCCTGTGCGCTATCCGCTGGTGGAGCTGCTGACGGGCCTGCTCTTCGCGGCC
>JAFJUR010000211.1 GCA_017859995.1 Holophagaceae bacterium
CCATGACTGAAGTGTTGTCTCCGGAGTCCGCATGAAGCGCATCCTCACCGCCCTCACCCTGCTCGCCGCCCTGGCGGGACTGGGCCTGGGCTGCCGCAAGCCCAAGGCCATGGACAAGGGGGTGCAGGCCTCCGAACTGCTGGCCACGGCGGACAAGCAGATGAAGCAGGGCAAGTTCAACGAGGCCCGCCTCACCCTGCGGCACCTGGAGCAGTACCTGCCCGGCTCCCCGGAGTTCCCCAAGGCCAAGCTGATGCTGGGCGACAGCTTCTTCTTCCAGACGAGCCCCAGCTACCCCGAGGCCGAGGTCGAATACGCGAGCTTCCTGAACTACTTCCCGCGCCATGAGCTGCGGGACTACGCCCTGTACCACCGGGCCCTCTGCCACTTCTCCTCCATCGAGAGCGCCGAGCGCGACCAGGCCGAGACCCGGAAGGCCGGCGAGACCCGGGCCAAGATCCTCCAGTGCTGGCGGCGCATCGCCGAGCACGAACTGATCGTCGGGGTGTTCTACGTGAACACCTACTTCTACCCCGGCGCCGAGCACCGGCTGAAGGCCCTGCTGGAGACGTACCCCGATTATGTGGACCGGGAGCGGGCCTATTTCTACCTGGGCGAGGCCATGCGGCAGCGCCTTCTGGCCGACGAGGAGCTGTCCCAGTTCAACAAGGACTACGCGGTCAAGCTGCAGAAGCCCGACCTCAAAGACCTCAACAAGGAGCAGCTGACGCAGTACGGCAAGGACTTCGAGGCCTTCAGCAAGGAGAAGATCTCGGGCTACCGGGCTGAGGCGAAAAGCTACTACCAGAAGCTGGTGGAGAGCTACCCAGGCTCCGAGTGGGCCCGTCGCGCCGCCGACCGCCTGGTCACCATGGGCACCAGCGGCGTGAAGGAAGAGCTCGACAGTTAGTGTTGTCCGGGGGTTCCCAGGCAATGCATGCATTGCCTGGATCTATGGTCCGTGCTGCGCGCACACCCCCGGGCCCCCGCGGCCGCGCCGGGCTGAACCCGTCCCGGCCTTATGATTTCGATCTGGAGGTCTCGTGGAGCTGAGCAGCCTCGGCCTCGGCACCTACCTCGGTGAGCCGGACGCGGCGGCGGATGACGGCTACGTCCGCGCCGCGGCGGCCTTCGCCGAGGCGGGCGGCACTGTCTTCGACACCGCAGCCAACTACCGGGCGGGCCGGTCGGAACGGGCCCTGGGTCGGGCCTTCGCCGCCCGGGCCGCCGCGCCCCGCTTCGTCTCCACGAAGGCGGGCTACCTGCCCATGGGGGACGGGATCACCGCCGAGCCCCCCCGGGACTGGTTCCAGCGCGTGCTGGAGGGGCCGGGCATCCTGACGCCCGACGACGTGGTGGATGGCTGCCACGCCATGACGCCCCGCTATCTCTCCCACCAGCTGGAGGTCAGCCGGGCGGCGCTGGGCCTCGACACCCTCGACCTCTTCCACCTGCACAACCCGGAACAGCAGCTGCCGGCCCTCGGCCCCGAGGCCTTCTACGCGTCCCTCACCCGGGCCTTCGAGGCCTTTGAGAGCTTCGTCGTGGAGGGCCGGATCCGGGCTTACGGCGTGGCCACCTGGAACGGCTTCCGGGTGCCTCCGGGCAAGGCCGACCACCTCAGCCTCGAACGGGTGGTGGCCGCCGCCGAGGCCGCCGGCGGCAAGGCGCACCATTTCCGGTGGATCCAGCTGCCCCTCAACCTGGCCCTCCCCGAGGCCTTCCTCGCCCCCACGCAGATCCTGGGCGGCGCGAGGGTCACGCCGTTGCAGGCAGCCCAGGACCTGGGACTGTCCGTGCAGACCTCCGCCTCGATGATGCAGGCCCGCATCCTCCACCAGCTGCCGGCGGACCTGGTGGCGGCGCTGGGCGGCGCCACGCCGGCCCAGGCCGCCCTCCAGTTCACCCGTTCCTGCCCCGGTGTCACCGTGGCGCTCTGCGGCATGGGCCGCCCCGAGCACGTGGCCGAGAATGCGCCCGTGATGGGCCTCCCGAAGGTGGCGACCGACCTCCTGGCCGGGCTCTTCCGATGATCCTGCTCGCCATCACGCCGGGCCTCGGCTTCGACCGTGTCCGGTGGGAGCCCGTGCTGCGCTCCGGCGTGGACGCCCTGCTCATCCGCGAGAAGGCACTGCCCGCCAGGGCGCTGCTGGACGCGGCCCGCTGGTGCCAGGACAGGGCCCCCGAGGTGGCGGTCTGGGTGGCGGGTCGGCTCGACGTGGCCTTCGCCGCGGGCTGCGGGCTGCACGCCCCGGAGGCCCATCCCGAGGTGGACGGCGGGCTGGTGCCGCTCTCCCGGCCCCTGCACGACGAGGCCCAGTGGGAGGGGCGGTGCGGCGCCGACCAGCTGCTGATCTCCCCCGTATTCGCGAGTCCCGGCAAGGGCGCCCCCTGGGGCATCGACCGCCTGCACCGCTTTCTGGATGGTCTGCCAACCGAGGGCCCGCGCCTCCTGGCGCTGGGCGGCGTCGACCCAGACCGCGCCGCCCGGCTGCGGCATCCACGGCTGTCCGGCCTCGCGGCCATCCGCCCCTTCTGGTCCGGCGATCCAGCGGGGGCCGTGGCGAAATTCCGCGAGTGTTAAGCGTATCCTTCTGTCCATGTTCCGAGACCTGAGGGCGAAAGTCAGCGCGCCGCGCCGCGTGGCGGCCTGGATCCTGCTCGCCGTGCTGCTGGGCGCCGCGGCCTTCGTGCTGCCCCGCATGACGCCCCACCCCGCGGCGCAGCGCGCGGCCGATGTGATCCTCTGGTCCGTCCTGGCCTACCTCGCCATCCGGCTGGTCTCGTTTCTGCTCCTCGACCCCCTGCTGAGCCAGCGGAAGTCCGCCACGCCGGGCTTCGCGCGGGACCTCCTGGTGGTGGCGCTCTACCTGGTGGCCGCCGGCGGCATCCTGCGCGAGGTCATGCAGGTGAGCCTGGGGCAGCTGCTCGGCACCGGCGCCATCGCCGCGGCCGTGGTGGGCCTCAGCCTCCAGGAGGTGCTGGGCAACCTGTTCGCGGGCATCTCCCTGCACCTGGATCCGGCCTTCCAGGAGGGGGACTGGGTGGAGATCACGGGCAACCTCCGCGGCGGACCCGGGCGGGAGACGCTCATCGGGCAGGTGGGGGCCATGACCTGGCGAACGGTGCAGCTGCGCACCGAGAACGGGGACACGGACATCCTCCCCAACCGCGTCATCGCCCAGGCCGTGGTGACCAACCTCTACGTGCCCTCGGGCTTCCACCGTCGCACCGCCAGGATCATCGTCGAGCCCCGGCCCGACCTGCACGTGGCGGTGGACAAGCTCGCCCTCGCCTTGGCGGGCCTGCCCCATCCGGCCCACCACCGGCCCGAGGTGGTGGTGCACAGCTCCGACCTGGGCGGCGCGGTACTGGAGATGCGCTTCTGGGCCCTGGGCTTCCGCCACGGCCGCCAGGGCACGTTCCAGGCCACCCGCCTCGCGGCCACCGTCCTGCCCCGTGAAGGGTTCCGCCTCATGGGTCCGCACGGGCCCACGCCGCTGGTGGACAGCCCCGACAGTGCGACTGACGCGCCCCTCGTGGCGGAGGTCGTCCGGCAGCTGGGGCTGCCGGACCGCTGGGCCGAGGAGCTTCGCCCCCACCTGCGGCGGCGCCTCCTGGCCCCGGGCGAAGGCGTGATCCGCGAGGGCGACCCGGGTGATTCCCTGTTCGCGGTCCACCGCGGCGAGCTGCAAGTGGTGCATCCCGAGGCGCGGGAGGAGCCCTACACCGGCCTCTTCTGGAAGCCGCTGGCGCAGCTGGGGCCCGGCCAGTGGTTCGGCGAGGCCAGCCTCCTCACCGGCGCCCCTCGCAACGCCACGGTGGTGGCACTCACGGAAGCCGAGGTGCTCGAACTGCCGAAGGCCGCCTTCGAAACCTCCCTCCAGCGGGAGCCGGAGCTCCTGGAACAGCTGGTAGACCTGATGGACCAGCGGAGCCACGAAGTACCCGGAGAACCCGTCCCCAGAGAAGGCCGCCGCCTCCAGTGGGCCCGGCAGGTGCGCGCGTGGTTTGGCTTGACCCCGCCCTCCTGATTGATCGTTCCCGACACACGGTCACCGCAGACACCACTGATATCCTTGAGGCAGGAGGGTCCATGGACTTGCCAGAGCACCTGCACCACCTGGTGAGCGAACTGGGCGATTCCCTCGTGAAGGCCCTGGCGGAGGACGAGGCTTTCCAGATCCAGGCCAAAGGCTACGGCCTGATGCTGATCCTGGAGGCCTCTCCCCTGAGCATGGGGCCCAGGGAAGCGTCCGACCCGGAAGATTCCGATTCGCACCTGCCCTTTTCCGAGGACGACCTGCGCCTGATGAAGTCCTTCAAGATCAGGATGGACTAGGCCATGGCGGCGCCCTGGGATCTCCCGGCCCCCGAAGCCGGTTCGGCCGGGCGACTCAATGCGGCGGGGCTGGGTCGGGCCGAGCTCGGCGCCCTCCTCGCCCGCCTGGGCGAGCCCGCCTGGCGCGGAAAGCAGGTCTTCTCCGGCCTGCTGCGCCAGCGCTGGACGCGCTGGGAGCAGTTCTCCACCCTCTCGCAGGCGCTGCGGGTCCGGCTGGAGGCGGAGGTGGATCTGGCCTGGCCGGCGATCCTCCAGAGCCAGCCCTCCTCGGACGGCTCCACCAAGCATGTCTTCGAGCTGGCGGACGGCCGGCAGGTCGAGGGTGTGCACATGCCTTATGTTGTCCGGGGGTCCGGTCTGCGACCTACACCCCCGGAGCCCCCGCGGCCTCCGCAGGCTGAGCCTGCTTCCGGCCTTGCTGACGCTCACAGGGGGTCCGGTCTGC
>JAFJUR010000015.1 GCA_017859995.1 Holophagaceae bacterium
GCCAACGCCATGCTGGCCCTGCGCATCAGCTTCATCAACGAGATCGCCAACCTGGCGGAGGCCGTGGGCGCCGACGTGGACCACGTGAAGGTCGCCATCGGCGCCGACCACCGCATCGGCCCCGCCTTCCTGAACCCCGGCCCGGGCTTCGGCGGTTCCTGCTTCCCCAAGGACCTGCAGGCGCTGCTCAAGGTCGGCCGCGAGCAGGGCCATCCCCTGATGACCCTGTCGGCCACCGTGGAGGCCAACCGGCACCAGAAGCAGGTGCTCCTCCGGAAGGTGAAGGCCCACTTCGGCGTGAAGGGCGGCGTGCCCGCGCCGCTGAAGGGCCGCCGCTTCGCCCTGTGGGGCCTGGCCTTCAAGGCCAATACCGATGACATCCGCGAGAGCATGGCCCTGGAGCTCATCGAGGGCCTGGTGAACCTCGGCGCCGAGGTGGTGGCCCACGACTTCGCCGCCATGGACGCGGTGCGGGCGAAGATCGGCGACAAGGTCCGCTACGCCGGGTCGCCCCTGGAGGCCTGCGAAGGCGCCGACGCCCTGCTCATCGCCACGGAATGGTCCGAATACCGCGAGGCGGACCTCGAGGCCGTGGCCAAGGCCCTCAAGGCCCGCCGCATCTTCGACGGCCGCAACCTCTTCCGCCCCGAAGCCATGGAAGCCAAGGGCTGGACCTACCACTCCCTGGGGCGCCGCGCCGTGGAGGCGAAATGAGGATCCGCCTGGAGGACATCGCCCACGCCCGCAGCGGCGACAAGGGGGACGGCTCGAACGTGGGCGTCATCGCCTACACCGAGGCCGGCTACCAGCTGCTTCGAGAAGTGCTCACCACCGAGCGCGTGAAGGATCACTTTTCAACCATATGCAAAGGTGGTGTTGAGCGTTTCGAGGTTCCTAACCTCAAGGCAATCAACTTTATCCTTCACGATTCCCTCGGTGGCGGCGGCAGCGAGAGCGTGAAAACCGATGCCCAGGGCAAGACCCACGGCCAGGCCCTGCTTAGAATGGAACTCGACCTTCCCGCCGGCCAGTCGCTGGCGGACCTGAAACCCTGACCCCGCACCCACCCGCACTGGAGCACCCCCATGGGCAACCTCGGAATGATGGAAATCCTGCTGATCGGCATCGCCCTGCTGATCTTCTTCGGCCCCTCCCGGCTGCCCGAGCTGGGCAAGAGCCTGGGCAAGGGCATCCAGGAGTTCAAGAAGGCCAGCCGCGAGCTGACGGATTCCGTGAAGGAAGACGTGGCCGTGGACAAGGACAAGAAGTAGCTCCGCGACTCCCACCGACCGGCCTCCCCATCGACTTGGCGTTCCTGGGGAGGCCGGCCCCTTTCAGCGATCGAGGACCATGGCGATTCCGGCCACGCCGCCCGAGAAGATGAGCTTCTGGGAACACCTGCAGGAACTGCGGGTGCGCATCGTGCGCTCCCTGCTCATCGTGGCGGTGGGCTTTGCCGTCACCTACGCCTTCCGCTCGATCCCTTCGCCTTCACCGACCTGACCGAACCCTTCTTCAGCATGATGCGGCTCTCGCTCTGGTCCGCCGCCGTGCTCTGCGCCCCCTTCCTCTTCTACCAGCTCTGGGCCTTCATCCGGCCCGGCCTGCTGCCGAAAGAGCGCCGCCTCGTCATCCCCTTCGTGTTCGTGACCTCGGGCTGCTTCCTGGCCGGCGCGGCCTTCGCCTACACCCAGGCCTTCAAGTTCCTGGGCGACATCCTCTTCCAGGAAGCGGCCTCGGCGGGCCTCCGCGCCAACCTCCACGCCTCGGACTACCTCGACCTCTTCATCTCCACCACCCTCATCACCGGCGTGATGTTCGAGCTGCCCGTGCTGTTCTTCTTCCTGGCGAAGTTCCGCATCGTGACTTCGCGCCTCATGCTGAAGTACTGGCGCCACGCCACCCTGGCCATCCTGATCTTCAGCGCCTTCTTCACGCCGGGCGATGTCGTGGTCACCACCATCTTCTTCAGCGTGGTGCTGCTGGGCCTCTACGCCATCTCCGTGGGCGTCGCCTGGCTCGCCGAGCCCCGTGTTCCTCGGCGGCGCGCTCTTCGCGCAGGGCCCGGCAGTGGACGAGAACGCCCTCCGCGCCCACCTGGCCTTCCTGGCCGACGACGTGCTGGAGGGTCGGGGCACGGGGCAGCGGGGCGGCGAACTGGCCGTGCGCTACCTGGAGACGCAGCTTCAGGTGATGGGCCTCCAGCCCGCCAACGGCGCCAGCTACCGGCAGACGGTGCGGCTCGCGGGCATCCGCCTCGACGCAGCCGGCAGTGCGGTGCGCTTCGAAAGCGCCTCCGGGGTTCTGTCACCGGAGCTGGGCACGGACCTGGTCTTGGGTGCGGCGGCGGCGGAGTCGGCGGTGGCTGTGGATGCGCCCCTGGTTTTCGTGGGGCATGGCATCACGGCGCAGGATGGCAGCCGCGACGATTACAAGGGCCTGGACGTTCGCGGCAAGGTGCTGGTGATGCTGGTGGGCGACCGTCACGAAGGACCGCCCATGCCCCTCTGCTGCGAGCCGGAGAACCTCTACGGAAGGTGGACGTACAAGTTCGAGGAGGCCCGTCGCCGTGGCGCGGCCGGGGCTCTGCTGGTGCACACCACGGCGTCCGCGGGCTACGGCTGGCCCGTGGTGCGGAACGGTTGGGTGCAGGAGCGGTTCCAGCGGGAGGGCGCCGGGCATCCCGGCGCGGTTCAGGGGTGGATCACCGAAGGACTGGCCGCGCGGCTCTTCGCCCGTTCCGGCCTCGATTTCAAGGCCCTGGCGATGGGCGCGGACAGCCTGGCCTTCCGCCCCGTGCCCCTCTCCATCCGGGCCAAGGGCCAGCTCGCCTCGACGGTGCGCCGGCTGGAACAGTGGAACGTGGCGGGCCTCCTTCCCGGCACCGATGCGGACCTGCGGAAGGAGCTGGTGATCTACTCGGCCCACTGGGATCACTTCGGCAAGGGCGCGGACGGCGCCATCTACGCCGGCGCCGTGGACAACGGCACGGGCTGCGCCGCGGTGCTGGCCCTGGCCCAGGCGCTGGCGCACCGGCCCCTGAAGCGCAGCGTGATGTTCTTCTTCCCCTGCGCCGAGGAGCAGGGCCTGCTGGGCGCCTCGGCCTACGTGGCCGCGCCGCTGTGGCCCCTCGATCGCACCGTGCTGAACGTGAACCTGGAGAGCCTCAACGTGGTGGGCCCCACCCGGGACATCGGCCTGCTGGGCTCGAAGGAGCCGCGGCTCCGGGCCCTCTGCGAGCAGGCCGCGGCGGCCGCGGGCCTGGTGATCACCCCGGCCAAGGCCGACCCCGCGGGGCTCTGCTTCCGCTCCGATCACTTCCCCTTCATGAAGGCGGGCGTGCCGGCGCTTTCGCCGGGCTTTTCGCTGGACGGCGGCTGGGACTACCTGGGCGACAAGGCCGCGGCCCAGGCCAAGGCGGCGGATTTCCTGAACCACTACCACCGGCCCACGGACCGCTACGATCCCGCCTGGAACCTCGCGGGCCTCCTGCAGCAGGTTCGCTTCGCGCTGGAACTGGGACGCCTCGCGGGAACGGTGCCTAACGCCCGGTGATCACCGCATCCTTGGCGTCGGCGCCGGTATTCACCTTGCCGTAGTCCAGCTGGCTGCCCCGCAGGCTGTGGGGAATCAGATAGACCACGGCCATGGCCAGGGTGGCTGCCAGCACCGCGGCGCGGGCCCAGCCTTCGCGGCGGCGCGGCCTCGGCCCGGCCACGAAGGCGGCCAGCACCCAGACGCCCCACATGAGCAGAGTCTTGTTGTCGGTCAGGTCGTAGCCCCAGGGAAAGCCGGTCCAGTAGTGCCCGAAGGCGGCCTTCTGCACGAAGGGGCCGAGGATGAGCCCGCCGAGGGTCATGCAGCCCAGGGTGATCCACAGCAGGCGACGGGGAGCCTGGGGGCCGACGAGGGCGCCCAGACCTGCCCGCAACCCCGCGAGCACCGCCATGAACATCATGGAGAGGTGCGCGACGAGCAGGGGCGTGGACACGGGCCCCTTGTAGCGCAGGACGATGGGATCCGCGGCAGGGATGCGCTGGACCGCGCCGGGCCCGTCCACCTCCACGGTGTACTCCAGCTTGCCCGCCGCCAGCTGCCGTGGCAGGTAGCCCGCCAGCTCGGCGCCGCCATTCTTTTCCTCTCGAACCATGGCCTGGCGGGTCCAGGCCTCCTGCAACGGGAAGCGTCGCCACACCAGGGTGGCGGGCACGCCGGGATCGGGCAGGGCCACCCGGGCGTCGCGCACGGTCTCTTCGCTGCGGATGAGCTTGAAGGCGACGGCCTTCCCGCCGACGGTCACCGTGCCTCGCAGGGGATGGGTGGGGCCCGTGCGCCGCTGGTAGATCACCGTGGCGGCCATGAGCAACACGGCGAGGGTCCAGAGGACCGCCGTGCGGAAGGGAGAGGACGCGGTGGGGTGGCTCATATCCGACCACCCTATCGCAAGCTTCACGCCCCGGAAAGCTGCCCGCCGGGAACCTTCGCCCACCGCAGCTTGGCGCTGGTGGAGCGGGGATTCGCGCGTCGCTCCTCCGGCCCGGCCCGGAGCGGTTCCGGCGCCACCTCCTGATAGAGGCCCTCGCGCAGGCCCTGCTGGAAGGCCTTCTTCACGCGCCGATCCTCGCCGGAATGGAAGGTGAGGATGGCCACGCGGCCGCCGGGATTCAACACGCCCGGCAGCCGGGCCAGGAACTGATCCAGCACGGTGAACTCGTCATTGACGGCGATGCGCAGGGCCTGGAAGGTGCGCTGCAGGGCCTTCTTGGTGTCATCTTCGTCCAGACCCTCGGCCCGCAGGGCCATGCGCACGCCGTTCGCCAGTTCACGGGTGGTGCGGATGTCCCGGCCATGGACCTCCCGGGCGATGGCGGCGGCATGGGGTTCGTCCGAGTTTTCGACGAGCAGCTCCGTCAGGGCGGTTTCATCGAGCGAGGCCAGCAGGTCCGCGGCGGCGCGTCCGCGCTGGGGGTTGAGGCGCAGGTCCAGGGGGCCGTCGGCCTTCCAGGTGAATCCCCGGGCCGGGTTGTCGATCTGCATGGAGGACACGCCAAGGTCGGCGAGCACCACGTCGAAGCCCCCGGCCTCGGCCTTCAAGCGGGGCAGGCCCGCGAAGTTCATGCGGCGCACCGTGAGCACGTCCTCGCCGAAGCCCAGGTCGCGGAGGCGGGTTTCGGTGCGGGGCAGTTCCAGGGGATCCACGTCCACGCCGAAAAGCCGGCCGCCGGGCAGCAGGCGGGGCAGCAGCTCCCTGGTGTGGCCGCCGTAGCCCAGGGTGGCGTCCAGCGCCACCTCGCCGGGCTTCGGGTCGAGAACCTCGAGGATCTCCGCCACCATGATGGAACGGTGGGTGCCCGCCGGTGTGTGACCCCGGGCCAGGACCTTGGCCAACTCCGCGGCGTGCTGCTCGGGTGACAGCTCCTTGTATTTCTCCTCGAAGCGCCTCGGGTGGGTGCCCTTGTAGCGGGGCCGGCGCTGGCGCGGGGAGTCGTCCTGGGTCATGAACGCATGGTACGTGGTTCCCCGCCTGGGGTGGAACCTTCAGCCCCGCAGGGGGTGCAGCGGCTCGGGCAGGTGGATGAGATCCCCTAGCGCCCGCTGGGCCTCGTCGGTGAGGCCCGGGTCGAGGCAGCCGCCCGGGGTGAAGGTCATCTCGCCCAGCAGGACCTTGCCGCGGACCGAATAGAAATCCACCCGGACGAAGGGGAAGGGCTTCGACAACCGCTCGGCGGCCTCGACCATGGCTTCATAGCCCGCGGGCTGGGGATGCCATCGCTCGGGATGGACGCCGAAGGTGGAGATGGGCATCTGCCTCCGCCACTCGCGGTCGTAGTGGTCGTAGTGGGCGCCCTGTCCGTCCGGGCCCCGGCCCGTGCAGACGGTGGTGTAGTGAACCTTCCCGTGGAAGCAGTGCAGCTTGAAGTCAGTCGGGGCCCGGCCGGTGCCGTCGTCGAGGAACGGCTCGCAGAGGATGCGTGGCGTCAGGCCCTCGTACTGGACCTCGCCATAGACCCTGGCGTAGTCCTGCTTCATCCAGCGGGCCAGCTGACGGCGCGCCCGCTCGGGATCCAGCGCCGCCTTGTCGCGGCAGATGATGTTGTAGCCGCAGCCGTGGGTGCCCTTCAGGGCGAACTGGTCGGGCAGCGCCCCGAAGTCAATGGCCTCGGGGGTTTCGAACACCCCGATCAGGTCCACCAGGAGGTGCCCCAGTCCGAGGCCCTCGGCGTAGCGCCGCACGCCGAGCTTGTCCGCGCACTGGGCCTTCAGGGGATGGCGCCAGAAGAGCATGAGCCAGAACAGCTTCTCGTCGAAGGTGACGGGGTGGTGGAGCGGAAGGGAGCGCCCCGTCTCCAGACGGAACCGCTGCCGGGCCGTGAGGACCGGCGAGAGCCGGTAGAGGAAGGTCCGGACGAAGCCGAAGACGGCGTCGTAGATCCGGTTCACGGCCGGATCGTCCTTGATGCGCTGCAGGACGCTCGGGCGCCCTTGGAGGACGATCACCATGTCGCCCTCAAGGAGAGGAGATGCGTCCGGGGGGGGATGGATCCGAGGTGGGTCACGGTTGAACCAACGGAGGGGGGAGCGTCGAGCGGGTCTGGAGCGAATTGTAAAAATAAGAACCAACTATGGTTCCCAGGAAGGCCCTTGTCCAGGGGTTTGTGCCCCGCGGTGAGGGTACCCTGCAGCCATGCCCGCCCCGACCTTCACCTACCGACCCATCGGCTTCGTGCGCTCCCCCTATGCCCGGCGCATCGATGCCCCCCACCAGCCCACCGTCGTGGCCGGCACGGCCTCGGGTGAACCGGCGGAAGCGACCCTGGAACTGGACGCGACCCTGCCCGAGACGGTGCTGCGCGATCTGGCGGGCTTTGAGCGGATCTGGCTCATCTTCGCCTTCCACCTGAGCGAGGGCTGGGCGCCGCTGGTGCAGCCGCCGCGCGGGCCGCGGACCAAGCGCGGCGTGCTGGCCACGCGCTCGCCCCACCGGCCGAACGCCATCGGGCTGTCCTCGGTGGAACTCCTGGGCGTGGAGGGTCGCACCCTGCGCCTGCGGGGGGTGGACCTGCTGGACGGCACGCCCGTGCTGGACGTGAAGCCCTATGTCCCCTACGCGGACGCTTTCCCCCAGGCCCGGGCGGGCTGGATCGAGGCGGTGGACGCGGCCACGGGGGCCCACTCGGCCCCGGGTCCCCGGAAGCCCCGGCGGGGCTGACCCCTTGACCGGCTCCGGGGAGAGGGCCACCCTACGGACGATTCTCCCTTCAACCAATGTCCCGACAACCAGGAGCCACCATGGTGTCCCTCGCTCAGCTCTGGATTCCGATCCTCCTCTCGGCGGTCGCCGTCTTCGCCGCCAGCAGCCTCATCCACATGGTGGTGAAGTGGCACGCGTCGGACTACCGGACCCTCTCCAACGAGGACGAGGTGAGGGCCGCGATCCGCAAGGGTTCCCCCACCCCCGGCCAGTACGTGATGCCCCACTGCTCCGACATGAAGGACATGGGCAAGCCCGAGGTGCAGGAGAAGTACAAGGAGGGCCCCGTGGGCTTCCTGGTGCTGATTCCCAACGGCGCGCCGGCCATGGGCCCCGCCCTGGGCAAGTGGTTTGTGTACACCGCGCTGGTGGCCTTCATGGCCGCCTACCTGGCCAGCCGCACCCTGGCCCCCGGCACCCACTACCTGCAGGTATTCCGGGTCGTGGGCGCCGTGTCCTTCCTGGCCTACGGCTTCGGCAGCATCCAGATGGGCATCTGGATGGGCAAGCCCTGGAGCAGCGTGATCAAGGACCTGGCCGACGCCCTCATCTAACAGCGGCCTCATCGCCTGGCCCGAGCGGCTCCAGCGCGAGGGGCCGCTGCTGGCGCGGGTGCTCGCGCGCGCGCCGGTGCCGCGCCTGCTCGACCTGGGCTGCGGCAGCGGCGAGCATTCGCGGTTCCTGGCGGCGCAGGGGTTCCAGGTCACCGGTGTGGACGCCTCCGCCGACCAGTTGCAGGCCGCCCGGTCCGCCGACCCTGGCGGCCGGTACGTCCAGGCTCCACTCACGGAGCTGGAGGATCGAGTCGAGGGCGGGCAGGGCGGGGCGGTGTGTCTGGGCAACACGCTGCCGCACCTCCAGGAGGAGGGGGATGTGTTGGCCTTCTTCAACAGCCTGTCGACCTGCCTGGCGCCTGGCGCGCCCTTCCTCCTCCAGGTGCTGAACTACGACCGCATCCTCGATCGGGGGGACCGCGTCTTCCCGCCGGTGCTCAGGCCCGGCGGGGCGCCGGGGGAGGACACGGTCTTCCTCCGGTTCATGACGCATCACGGCGAAGGCCGCCTGACCTTCACCCCCGCCACGTTGCGGCTCCGCCCGGGCGCGGAGCCGCCCCTTGAGCTGATCGCCAGCCATGACGTCCATTTGCACGGCTGGCGCAGGGCCGAAGTGGAAAGCCTGCTGGTGGAGGCGGGATTCCAGGTGCGGGAGGTTTTTGGAACCATGACCGGGGAACCCTGGACCGCTCAGTCTTCCGACCTGGTGCTGGTGGCGGAGCGAGGGTAGGTCTCCTCGTGGCAGGCGGGGAATGGCCCCATGATGAAGTCGCGAGGGGGCGGTGGTGGCACAGGCAGGAGACCTTGGGACCGGCGGACTCGGGGTGACCCTGCTGTACCTCGGCGGCATGGCGGCGGCCCTCTGGCTGCTGTACCAGGCGCGGCGTTCCTTCTGGCTGTTCTCGCTGCTGGCCCTGCCCGGGACGATCTGCCATGAGGCCTGCCACTGGTTGATCGGGAAGCTGCTCAACGGCTCTCCCAGCGGCTTCACGGTGATTCCGCGCCGGGAGGGGCATGGCTTCGTGCTGGGGTCGGTGGCCCTGCAGAACCTGCGCTGGTACAACGCCTTTTTCATCGGCCTCGCGCCCCTGCTGCTGGGACCCCTCGCCTACCTGCTGCTCCGCTGGCGGTTGGGCAGCCAACCGCACATCGGCTGGTCCGAGGCTGGTCTGGTGTTCCTGATGGCCAACCTGGTGTTCGCCGCCATTCCCTCGGGGCAGGACCTCCGTGTCGCCGCGCGCTCTCCGGTCGGCTGGCTGCTGCTGGGCGGTCTGCTCACCTGGGGGTGGCTGCGGCTGACGAAAGGCGCTGGGATTCCGCCCCAGGCCCAGCAGCTTCGCGGGTGAACGGCGCCAGCCGGGTCAGCCCTGGCGAGAGGGGGTCTGGCTTTCCGGACCCAGGGCACGGAGGCCCTGGAGGGCCGGACCCAGGGCACGGAGGCCCTGGAGGGCGTGGTTCCACCAGGGGGCCTGCGCCAAGGATCTGGGCAGGGCCGCCCACCAGCGGCGGGCCAGGGCCGGTCTGCCCAGGGGCCGGGCGAGGAGGTCGTCGTCCAGGTGCGGCGCGGCCAGCCAGGCGGGCAGGAGGGCCAGGCCCGCGCCGCCCCGCACCAGGGCGACCAGGGCTTCCGTGAGGGGGACCACTTCTGTTTTGAGGGCGCCCCGCGGGAGATCAGGGTGCTTCAACAGGGGGTGGCCGGGTTCCAGGGCCTTGGGGAGGAGGAGCTTCCCGGCCGCCAGATCGCGGATCTCCAGGTGCGTGGCGCCCGCCGAAGGATGGCGCCGGGGGAGGAGGACGGCCACCGGATCGGTGAACAGCGGTTCCACGTGCAGTCCCGGCAGATCCGGGCGGACATCGAGCAGGGCCAAGTCGAGCCGCCCTTCCCGCAGGGCGCGGAGGGGGTCCTGGGTGGCCTCGGGCACCAGTCTGACCTCCAGGCCTGGCCAGGCCTCCTGGAGGCGACGCATCCACCCGGGCAGCCAGTGATATCCGGTGTAGCAGCCCGTGGCCAGGCGCAGGAGACCGCCGACAGCGGGGTTTCCTGCGCGCAGCTGACCTTCCAGGTTGCTCCATTCGGGAAGCATCCGGGCGGCGGCTTCGCCCATGTGGAGTCCTGCCGCGGTGGGGCTCAAGCCACGGCCCAGGCGATGAAAGAGGGGTGCGCCCAGGTCCGCTTCCAGGATCCGCAGTTGGTGGCTGAGCGCGGGCTGGGAGAGGTTCAGGCGCTGCGCGGCCGCGCTCATGGTTCCCGTTTCCAGGATCGCCTGGACGAGCTGGAGGTGGCGGATCTCGAGGGACATGGATTCAATTTATGAATTAAAAACCAAAAATCAATTCATTGGATGGCACGGCGACCTGACCTCACAGTGTGGATCCGGAGACGTCACTGTGAGCCAGCCCACCACCGCGCCCCACTTCGTCGAAGCCGCTTCTGGAGACGGGCCGACCCCCTTTCCGGGGATCACCACCCGCCCCCTCTTCGTGGGCGAGGGGAAGGGCGCCCATGCCTGTGAGTTGGCCTTCAAGGCCGGGGCCTTGTTTCCTGATCACGGACATCCCGCAGGAGAATACCTGCTCATGTTGGAAGGCCGCCTGCAGGTCGGGGACCGGTGCCTGGGCCCCGGGGATTTCCTCTACACGCCGCCAGGCGCCTGGCACCGGGCCACGGCGGTCACGGACTGCCGGTGTTTCCTCCTGGTCCCAAGCCCCGTGACCTTCACCCCGGGGGGGTGGTGAGGCGGAAGGGGCCTGGCTCAGTCGAGGTCGGTCCTGTCCCCGCGCGTCGTCGGGTTTGAGATCACCAGGAACGAGACGGCCGCTTCGAAGGGATTCTTGAACTGGTGGGGGCTTCCCGCGGGGATGTGGATTCCCTCGCCGGCGGCCAGCGCGTGGTCTTCACCGTCCAGTTCCATGACCGCCTGGCCCGAGAGGATGTAGAAGAACTGTCGGGCCTTGGCATGGACATGCCGGCGTTCGGAAGCGCCCGGCGGCACCGCCTCCTGGATCACGTGAAGATCGGGATCCTTGAACAGGTGCCAGCCGTCGCAGCCTTCGCCCCAGACGTAGTGTTCGGCGGATCGGATGGAGATGGCCTTCATGGGATTCTCTCAAACGCCGGGCCGCTGGCCCGAACCTTGGATTCTAGGAGGGGGCGACCCTGAAGGCGATGTGTCAGAGCTCCTGCCCAAGGGGCGCCGTGTAGGTGGCATCCGTGACATTGCCGGTGTTGAGCACGTCCGCCGGTTCGAAGAGCAGCACCTCGGCGGTGGGCTCCGCCACAGGCCTGTGGTCGACGCCCCTGGGCACGACCAGGAGTTCACCCGGTTCCAGACCCACCACCCGGTCCCGGAACTCCATGCGCAGGCGCCCGCGGAGCACGAGGAACAGCTCATCCTCGGCTTCGTGGTGGTGCCAGACGAATGGGCCCTCCAGCTTCACGAGCTTCACCTCCTGGCCATTCAGCCGCGCGGCGACGCGGGGGCGCCAGGGCTCGTCGATCTTCGCAAAACCAGAAGCGAGGTTGACCTTGTCCATGGAGATGCCTTTCCTGCAAAGTTCCGGAGATGGCGCAGCCGGGCTGACCGGTGGGATGCTCGGGCGCTTTCCATCATGCCGCTGGAAAGGTCCATTCAGGCTCGTGATCGACCCCTGTTGACCGATGATCAGTCCCCAAGAAATGGCATTGACCCCAAGTTTCCTGCAGGCGTCCGCCTGTTTCCGTAATCTGGCCAGTCGGGAGGTTTTTGATGGTCAGTCTGCAAGCCCTCGCGGGGATTTCGGCTGTGGCGTTGGGGATGGTCCTCACGCCGGGCCCCAACATGATCTACCTCGTCTCTCGGTCGGTGACCCAGGGCCACCGGGCGGGGCTGGTCTCCCTGGCGGGCGTCGCCGCCGGGTACCTGGTCTACCTCGTGCTCGCGGCCGCAGGCCTGGTGGCGGTGCTCACCCTGGTGCCGGCGGTCTACCTGGCCATCAAGTTCGCAGGCGCGGCGTACCTGCTTTGGCTGGCCTGGAGCGCGGTTCGGCCCGGCGGCGTATCGGCCTTCGCGCCGAAGGCCCTGCCCGCGGACCCTCCGCGCCGGCTTTTCGCCATGGGCCTGGTGACCAACCTGCTCAACCCGAAGATCGCGGTGCTCTACGTGTCGCTGCTGCCGCAGTTCGTGGATCCGCGTCAGGGCCACCTCGCCGAGCAGAGCTTCATCCTGGGCCTGGCCCAGATCACGGTATCTCTCAGCGTGAATGCCCTGATCGTCATGAGCGCCGGTACCGTGTCAGCCTTCCTCGCCCGCCGTCCCACCTGGCTGCGGACGCAGCGCTACGTCATGGGCACCGTGCTGGCCGGCATGGCCGTGCGGATCGCCACGGCGCCCAACCGCTGAGCTGGCCTGCTCGTGGGGCGTGACGCCGTCTGTCCCGACATCTAACCTGGGACCTGGCCCCGAGGAGACCGACTTGAAGCGATTCCTGCCCCTGCTGGTGTCCGCATTCCTGCTGGCGGGGGCTCCCGCCAGGCCGGTGCACGTCCGTTACGACCGCACGCTGGCCCCCCGGATGGTGCCCCTCCTGGTGCAGGCCATCCGCTTCCCCACCGTCGCCGGGAACGCGAAGGCCTGGGCCGACCAGAAGGCCTGGCTCGAACACCTGGCGCAGGGCCTGGGCTTCACGGTGCGGGATGCCGGGAAGGTGCTAGAGGTGGACCTGCCGGCCTCGGGTCCCGGCGCGGCCGAGGCGCCGGCCCTCGGGCTCCTGGTGCACGGCGACGTCCAGCCCCCGGGCGATCATTGGACCGCGCCCCCCTTTGAAGGCACCGTGCGGAAGGGGCGGGTCTTCGGCCGCGGGGCCGCCGACGACAAGGGCCCCATGGTCCAGGCGCTCCTGGCGATGAAGGCGCTGAAGGAGGCCGGGCCGGCACGAACCCACACCCTCCGCCTGCTGGTGGGCAGCGACGAGGAAAGCGGCAGCACGGACATCACCGACTACCTGAAGACCAACCCGCCGCC
Source organism: Holophagaceae bacterium (assembly GCA_017859995.1). Taxonomy (GTDB): domain Bacteria; phylum Acidobacteriota; class Holophagae; order Holophagales; family Holophagaceae; genus Geothrix. The sequence continues at coordinate 12,807 of JAFJUR010000015.1, forward strand.
GGCCTTCAGCCTGGTGCTGGACTCGGGCTTCCCGGTGGTGGTGGGGGAAAAATCCTGGAACGCGCTTACCGTGGAGGCCGCCGGGAGTTCCTCGCCCACGGCGGAGCGCCCCTGGTCGGTCGAGGCCCTGGACGCCGGGCTCGCACCGAGCATCGTGCCCGATCACGCATCTGTCCGCCTGGTGTCCACGGCGGGGAAGGCATCCCTCCTCGCCCTGAAGGCGCGGCTCGAACAGAAGCGGATCGACCCCGGCTGTCGCTTGCACCTGGAGCTTGCGCTCGCAGGCGACGCCAAGGCCCTGGTGGTCACCGTCACGGGCAAGGCCGCCCACGGCGGGCTGAACCTGGAAGGGGGGCGGAACGCGCTCGTGGCCCTGGCCCGGCTGTTGGAGGGCGAGCTGCCCCCGGGCGGCCCCGACGACCTGCTGGCCTTCGCGCGGCTGGCCGGGAGGGACTTGACCGGCACCGGCCTCGGACTCACGGAGGCCGACCCGCTCTGGGGCCGGTTCGCGGTGAATGTCGCCATGGTGAAACCAGGGAAGGAGGGGCGGCTCGTCCTCACCATCAACCTCCGCGCGACGCCCCGGCTCCAGGGCGCGGCGCTGGAGACCGCCCTGCGTGAGGTCGTGGCGCGCTTCGCGGCGGAGCGGCACACCACCCTCACGGCGGGCGGGTTCTTCGGCGACTCGGTGCTGGCCTTCGATCCCGAGGGCGCGCTGGTCAGGCGCCTGCTGGGCGCCTACGCCCGCGCCACGGGCACGAAGGCGGGCCCCGTCATATCCGGCGGTGGCACCTACGCCAAGCGCCTGCCCCGCGCCATCGCCTTCGGCATGTGGTTTCCGGGGAAGCCCTATCCCGGCCATGACGTGGACGAGCAGATTCCCATCGCCGATCTGCACCGGGGCGTCCACGTGCTCATCGAGGCGCTGGTGGATCTGGCCTGCGGGGCGCCCCTGAAGGAGCCTTTCCAGAAGTAGCCCCGCGCCCGGCTACTCCGCCTGGAGGCGCAGCTCCACGCGCTGGCCCAGCTTGAGCGGCGTGCGGCCGGCGAGGGCGATCTTCACGATCGACACGCGGATGTCGGTGGGCCGGGAGGGATCCAGCGCCTTGAGGCGGCGCTGGGTCACGGCTTCGGGAATCTCCTCCACCCGGCCTGACCAGGTTCCGGGTTGGCCCTCCGCTTCGAGGGTCACCTGGCCGCCGATGCGAAGCCGCGGCAGGTCGTACTCGTCGACTTCCGCCTCCACGCGCAGGCGGTCCAGATCCGCCAGGCGGAGCAGCTTCCCGCCGGCCGGAAGCAGCTCGCCGGCGTTGGTGATGCGTTCCACCACGGTGCCGCTGAAGGGCGCCAGGATGGTGAGCTTCGACAGCTGGGCCTCCTGCTGGGCGACCTGGGCCCGGGCGGCGTTCAGGCGCGCCAGGCCCAGCTTCAGCTTCGCCTCGGCGTCGTCGAAGGCCCGCTGGCCCACCACGCCCTCGGCCAGCAGGCGGGTCTGCCGGGCATGTTCCAGGCTGAGGAACCGCCATTCGGCCTCCAACTCCACGGCGTGCGCCCTGGCGGCGGCGAGGTTCGCCGACTGTTCCCGGTCGTCCAGCCGGGCAAGGGGCTGGCCCGCCTTCACCCGGTCCAGCTCTCGCACAGGGAGGGCCGCGAGGCGGCCGCCGTACTCCGGCGCCAGCACAATGTCGGCACCGGGATAGGCGGCCACCCTGCCTTCGCAGCGGATGACTGCTGTGTGGGGCACGGATGGCCCAGGCGCCGGGCTCGCGGGCTTGGGGGAGGGCCGGCCCAGGAGGATGGCCGCCGCGGCGGCGATGACCAGTGCGGGGAGGATGAAGGGGACGAGCGGGCGAAGGTTCATGGTGGTGCCTCTGGTTGGGGAGGTCAGGCCTGGATCAGGCCGTCGCGGATGCGGAGGACCCGGTCCGAGATCTCGCGGACCTTCGGATCGTGGGTGACGATGAGCACGGCGCGCTGGTGCTCGGTCGCCAGTTGCCGGAAGAGGTGGAGCACCTGCTGGCCCACGTGGCTGTCAAGGTTGGCGGTGGGCTCGTCCGCCAGGAGGACCGCCGGTTGGCCGGCGACGGCCCGGGCGATGGCGACGCGCTGTTTCTGGCCGCCGGAAAGGTCGCGGGGCAGGTAGTCCGCCCGGTCGGCCAGGCCCATCTCCTCGATCCAGCGGCGGGCCTCGTCGCGGAGCCCCGGGCCCCGGTGCCCCTTCACCTGCAGGGCGTACTGCACGTTCTCCAGGGCGGTGAGGGCGGGGAAGAGGTTGAACTGCTGGAACACGAAACCGATGTGCCACTTGCGGAGCTCCGCCAGCGCCCCGGGCCTGCCCTGAGGCACCCGGTCGCCCTGGATCCGCACCTCGCCCTCCGTGGCGCTGAGGATGCAGCCGAGGATCTGGAGCAGCGTCGTCTTTCCGGAACCGGAAGGCCCCTCCAGCGCCACCACTTCACCGGGCGACACGGCCAGATCCACGCCGTGGAGGATCCGGATCCGTTCGCGGCCCTCCTGGTAATCCTTGATGATGTCGCGGGCTTCGAGCGCGGCCACGGTCAGCTCCTGAACACGAGGCCGGGGTCGATGTTGGCGACCTTGCGGAAGCTGATCCCGGCGGAGAGGATGCACATCACGAACGTGCCCAGGCCCACCACGACCCAGGCTGCCGGCGGGAGGATGAGCTTGAGCCCGATGGCGGTGACGCCCGGCTTCATGGCGATGGTCAGCAGGGCGCCGATGGCGAAGCCGATGGCCGCCGCCACCGCGGCCTGGCGTCCGAGGATCCAGTAGATGTCCGCGTTGCTGCCCCCGATGGCCTTCACCGTGCCGAACTCCTTGAGGTGCTCCATCGTCGAGGTGTAGAGCGTCTGGGCCACGATGACCACGCCAACGAGAACCCCCAGGAACACGGTGAGGTAGGCGTTCAGACCGATGCCCGTGTTCTTGATCCAGTAGTCGTCGCTGCGCTTGGCCCACGCCTCGCGGGTGTAGACGTCGTTGTGGGGCAGGCGGCTCTGGATCTCCGCCTGGATCCGGGCCACGTCGGCCCCGGGTTCTGTCTTGACCAGGATGTAGGTGGTGTTGCCTTCCAGGAGGTTGCTGTTCATGCGCTGGGCCAGGCGGTAGTCCATGAAGGACACGGGCGTGGTGGTGAAGGAGGTGGCCCCTTCCGAGCGCCCCGCGTAGCGCATCCGCACGCCGGAGACCTCCCGGTAGTCGCCGGACTGGAAGGCACCGATGCGGCGCACGGCCGAGGCGTCAGTGAACAGGTAGTTCCCCCGGCGCAGGTCTCGGATGTCGCCGCTCTCCAGCTTCCACGGCAGGTTCCAGGCGGCGAAGTCCTCCAGGGCGTAGGTGACGGTGCCTTCGGTGGCGCCATTGGGCAGGTGGATGTTCAGGAAGGTGACGATCAGGTTGTCCGCCCGCGCCACGCCAGGGACCGACCGCACGCGGTTGACGTAGGCCTCGGGGAAGGCCTGGGCGAAATCCACGTTCGGCGTGTTCCGGGAGGTGACCCAGATCTCCGCGGGAATCCGCCGGACGATCACCGACGAGTTGTGCAGCAGGCCGAAGAACAGGCCCACCTGAGCGAGGATGAGATTCACGGCGAAGGCCACGCCGCTCACGGTTATGGCGAACCGCAACCGGTCGTGGAGCAGCATGCGCAGGGCGAGGTCCACCATGGGTGGGCTCCTGGGAGGCAGGCCGCCGGCGGGGCGGGGCCCGGATTCACGTCGATGGGATGGGGTTCAGGTCAGGCGCGCTCGATGCCCTGGCGCAGCACATCGGACATCAGGTCCACGCGGCTCTGGATGTCGGCCCAGGGCACCCAGGCATCACAGCCCTTGTCGAGCTGCAGGGTGATCACTCCGTGGATGCCCGCCCAGAAGGTCTGGGCGATGAGGTGGGTGTCCGTCAGCTCCGGGCGGATCAGCCCCTGGGCCATGGCGAGGGCCACCTGGTGGTGGAGCCCCGCGTAGGCGTCCTGGCTGGGATCGCCGCGGAGCGCTTCGTCCTTGGAGGCGGGTTCGGCGGGATGGCTGGTCATGAACATGAGCCGGTAGTGGTTCGGATAGTCCAGGGCGAACTGGGCGTAGGCCCGGCCCAGGTTCCGGATGTTGTCGAGGGGGTTGGCGCCGGTCAGCGCGGCCTGGAAGGTGGCCGCGAGGCCGAGGAAATCTTCGGAGCAGATGGCCGCCATGAGCTCGGCCTTGTCCTTGAAGTGGTAATACAGGGCCGACGCGGTGTACTGGGTGGCCTTGGCGACATCCCGCATGGTGGCGGCCTGGTACCCCTTCTCCGCGAAGAGCTTGCGGCCTTCGTCCATGATCCGCTGCCGGGCCGCCTGGCGGGTCTGCTCGCGCCGAGTCATGCGGAGGTGGGCGTCGAGCGGCATGGAACTCCCCGAGGAAACCTCAAGCATAGTGACCAGGGCGGAGGTCGTGGAAAGGGGGGGGGAGGGCTGTGGTTGGGGGTCATATGTATTCCGAACAATGTTCAAATATAGAACATGGTTCGAAATCGTCAAGACGGCAGACGTTTTTTCAGGCCGCCGTGCTATCGCCCCGCCAGGGCGCGTCCGGTGTGCGATGGGGGGCAGGCCGCAAGGCTTCCCGGGGCGCCCTCCGCCACCAGGCGGCCGCCGCCGTCGCCACCCTCGGGCCCCAGGTCCACCACCCAGTCGCTCTGGGCGATGAAATCCAGGTCGTGCTCCACGGCGATGACGAGGTGGCCGGCCCGCGCCAGCCGCCGCAGCGCCGCGACCAGCCGGGCCACGTCCTCGAAGCCCAGGCCCCGGGTCGGTTCGTCCAGGAGGATGGCCGTCCGGCCACCGCTCCGGCCCAGTGCCTTGGCGGGGGCGGCCAGCAGGCCCGCCAGACGGAGCCGTTGCCGCTCGCCCTCCGACAGGGCGGAGCCCGCCTGGCCGAGCCGAAGGTAGCCCAGGCCCAGGTCCTCGAGCGCCTTCAGGGGACCCGCCAGCCAGGCCTCCCCGGAGAACCGCGCGGCCAGGTCCGTGAGATTGCCGTCCAGCATGTCGGCGACATTCAGGCCCGCCAGCAGGCACGTCAGCACCTCGGCGCGGAAGCGCCGTCCTTGGCACGCCTCGCAGCCCACGGTGACGTCCGGCAGGAGGTCCATGGCCACGGTGAGCACGCCGCGCCCCTCGCAGGCCTCGCAGCGGCCGCCGGGACTGGCCGTGGAGAAATGCCTGGCGGTGAGTTTCAGGGCCTTGGCCTGGGGCGTTTGGGCGAAGCGCTTGCGCAACGGCTCCCCGAGACCGAGGAGGGAGAGGACGGTGCTGCTGGCCGCCACGCCGAGGCCATCCTGGTCTGCGGCGAGGACCTCGTCGAGTTCCATCCACACATCGATCCCATCGCAGCCCACCGGGCCCCGGCCGAGCAGGTGATGCCTCAGCGAGGGCGCCAGGACGTCGAGCAGGAGGGTGGACTTGCCGCTGCCGGAGACGCCGCTGAGGGTGATGAGGGCCCTTGAGGGGAACGTGAGGTCGAGCCCCTGGAGGTTGTGCTTCCGGGCGCCGCGGATCCCCACTGCGGGTGGGCCCGCGGTCCAGCTCTCGGGGGCGGGCGGGGCCTGGGGCCGCTGCAGGAGTCGGCCCGTCCGCGAGTCCACCTGGTGCCGCAGCGTGTCCGGAGAACCCGCCGCCACGAGACGTCCGCCGTCGGGTCCGGACCCCGGACCCAGCTCGAGGATGTGGTCCGCCTGGGCGATGAGGGCGCGGTCGTGCTCGACCACGACCACGGCGTTGCCCGCGTCGGCGAGGCCCCTCAGCACGCCGCCCAGCCGCTGGATGTCGCGGGGGTGGAGGCCCCGGGTGGGTTCGTCCAGCACGTAGGTGACGCCGACCAGGCCGCCTTTCAGGGCCGCGGCGAGACGTACGCGCTGGGCCTCGCCGCCCGACAGGCTCGCCATCTCGCGCCGCAGGTCCAGGTAGCCGAGCCCCGCCTCCGCCAGCGACCGGAGCCGCCCGCTGATGTCTCCGCGCAGCCCTTCCGTCACCTGCGCCGCGACGGAATCCAGGGCCAGGGACGCGAACCAGGCGAGGGACCCCGAGATCGGCGTGGCCAGCAGCTCCGGCAGCCGGAGACCCCCGAACCGCACCGCCCGGGCGGCGGGCAAGAGCCGCTCGCCGTCGCAGTCCGGGCAGGGGAGATCCGCCAGCAGGAATTCCAGCGCCTCGCCCGCCGCATCGCCATGGATCCGCTCGTACTCCTGGTCGACCAGGTGGGCGAAGCCGGGCCAGGGGGTCCGCAGCGCGTGGACACCTTCCGTCTTGCCGCGGCGGTAGCGCCACGTGACCTCATGCACCGTGTCGCCCGTGCCGAACATGGCCAGACGCCGGGCCTCGGGGGGCAGATCGCGCCAAGGGCGCGCGAGGTCGAACCCTGCTGCGGCCCCCACGTGAAGGAGGGTGGCCACGAAGCGGCCGTCGGCCTCCCCGAGGTAGGCGCCGAAGCGGGAGCCGTCCATGGCGCCCGCTCCCAGGGCGCGGTCGGGGTGGCTCACCAGCCGGTCGGGATCGCACTGCTGGAGGAAGCCCAGGCCCTTGCAGCGGGGACAGGCGCCCCGCTCGGACTGGGGCGAGAAGTCGGAGGCCCACAGGGCCGGAAGCGCCTGCCCGCAGCCGCAGCGGTCGCCCCAGGCCTCCGCGCCGCAGGCGGGGCAGGGGCGCCGGCCCGCCCGCGCGAAGAGCAGCCGCAGGAATCCGTCCAGCTCGGTGGCGGTGCCCACGGTGGACCGCGGGTTCCGGCGCCCCGCGGAGGGCGGCACGGCGAGGGTGGCCTGGAGGCCCCAGGCTGAGGTCAGCTCCGCGCCGCCCTTCATGGGAAGGAGGCGCCGCGCCCAGGGGGAGACCAGGTCCGCGAAGCGGTTCTGGGACTCGGCCAGCAGGGTGTCGAAGACCAGCGATGACTTGCCCGAGCCCGAGGGGCCGGTCACCACCGTGAGGCCCCGGGCGGGAATCGTGAGGTCGAGGTTCGCCAGGTTGTGGGTGCGCACGCCCTTCAGGTCGATGCTGGGCGGCTCCGCCGCAGGGGGGGTGGCGGCGACCGCCCCGGAACCTTCGCGCAGGGCCGCGCCCGTGAGCGAGTCCGGGCAGGCGAGGAGCGCCTCCAGGTCGCCGCTGGCGACCAGCCGTCCGCCCTCGGGGCCGCCGCCGGGGCCCAGGTCCAGCACGTGGTCCGCGTGGCGCAGCACCGCCGGGTCGTTGTCCACCACCACCAGGGTGTGCCCCGCGTCCAGCAGCCGGTTCCAGGCGCCGAGCAGGACGCGCACGTCCGCGGCGTGCAGGCCCGTGGTGGGCTCGTCCAGGGCGATGAGCGCCGTGCCGCCGGCCTTGGCGAGCTCCGTGGCGAGCTTCACTCGCTGGGCCTCGCCGCCCGAGAGCGTCGTGGCCGGCTGGCCCAGGGGCAGGTAGCCGAGGCCCACGTCGAGCAGCGCGCCGAGGATCCGGCGGAGGCGAGGCTGATCCTGGAAGTGTTCTGCGGCGTCCGCGATGCTGCCATCCAGCAAGTCTGCGATGCTGCGGCCCCGCACCTGGACCGCCAGCACCTCCGGATGGAAGCGCCGTCCCGCGCAGGCATCGCAGACCAGTTCGACCTGGCCGAGGTGGCGCATGCCCACCTCCTGCACGCCCGAGCCTTCGCAGGCCTCGCAGCGTCCACCGCGGGTGTTGAAGGAGAAGTGCCCCTTTCCGAGGCCCCGTCGCCGAGCGTCGGGCGCGGCGGCGAAGGCATCCCGGATCAGGTCGAAGGCGCCGGTGTAGGTCGCCGCGTTGGAGCGGGGCGTGCGCCCGATGGGTTCCGCGTCCACGGTGACGATGCGGGAGAAGGGCGCATGGTCCGCCTGGAAGCGGGCTACCACCTCGTCAAGCAGCGACGTCTTCCCCGCCCCCGACACCCCGGAGATCACGTTGAGGGCGCCGATGTCGAGCCGGACGTCGAGGTGCTGGAGGTTGTGGCGGCTCAGGCCTTTGAGCCGAAGGGACCCACGGTCTGTGCGGGGACGGCGGGCCGGCCCTGGAAGACGGTCGGCGAGCCAGCGATGGGTGGGCGTGGCCGCCTCGTCCACGGGCCGGGCCAGGAGGTCGGCGGGGGGACCGCTCCAGAGCAGCTGGCCGCCCTCGCGCCCGGGGCCGGGGCCGAGGTCGATGAGCCAGTCGGCGGCGCGGGCGAGGGTGGCATCGTGCTCCACCACCACGACGGTCTGGCCCTGGTCGCGCAGGCGCGTCAGCACCTTCGCCAACCGGCCCACATCGTGGGGGTGGAGGCCCGCCGAGGGCTCATCCAGGACCACCACCAGGCCCCGCAGCTCCCCCAGGGCCAGGGTGATGAGCTTGAGCCGCTGCAGCTCGCCGCGGGAGAGGCTGGGCGCCGGCCGGTCGAAGGCCAGGTGGCCCAGGCCCAGCTCCGCCATCAGGTCGCAGCGGGCCAGGAGGTCGGCCCGGATGGGCGCGAGCACGGCGGCTTCCGCGCCCGCGGCCTCGACCCTGGCCAGGTGATCGCGGAGGTCGCGGACTGTGCGCGCGGCCAGGTCGACGATGCGCTGCCCGCGCCAGGTCACGGCCAGGGCCTCGGGACGCAGGCGGGTGCCCTGGCAGGCCGAGCAGGTGGCGCTGCGCACGAAGCGGAGGATGGAATCATTCCGCTTGCCGCGGAGGATCTCCTCCATGACCGGCACAAGCCCGCGGTAGAAGCCCTCCTGGCGCGGCCGCGCGGTGATGCCCGTCCATTTGAGGCGGGATTCGAGGGGGTGCTTGCCGTAGGAGACCTTCAGGCGGTCCGAACCGTGCAGCACCACGCGGCGCGCCTCGTCGCCCAGGTTCCGCCAGGGGATGTCCACCGACCCGCCGTGGGCCCGGAGCACTTCGTCCAGGACCGGCAGGGTCACCTGGGAATACATCAGGTAGCCGTTCGGCGTGCTCACCTTCAGCGCCCCTTCTCGCAGCGTCTTTGAGGGATCCGCCACCAGCAGGTCGAGGTCGAGGCGGTCCTCCAGGCCGAGGCCCTGGCAGTGGGGGCAGGCGCCCTCCTCGCCATTGAACGAGAAGAGCCCGCGGGTGGGCCGGATGTCGCCGGGCGCGGCGCCCAGGCGGGCGAAGAGGAGCCGGAGGAGATCCCAGCCCTCGGTGAGGGTGCCCACGGTGGACCGGGGACTGGGCGGGCCGGAGCGCTGGCCGATGGCGAGGGCGGGGCCCATGCCCTCGAACGCGCGCACCGCCGGCCGGGCGAAGCCGCCCGCGTACCTGCGGGCGAAGGCGGGCAGCGCCTCGAGGAACCGGCGCTGTCCTTCCCGGAACACGGTGTCGAAGGCCAGGGACGACTTGCCGGAACCGGAGACGCCGGTGATCACGGTCAGGCTGTGCCGTGGGATCCGGACGTCGAATCCCTTCAGGTTGTGGGTCTCCACGCCGCGGAGGACGATCTGCTGGTCTTGCCGTTCCACCAAGGACGATTCCTTCCGCCTGCTGACACCGGCGGGCAGGCCTCTACCAGGGTAGCCGTCGCGCAGGCGGATTCAGGCGCGTCCGGTCGAATGACTAGACGCGTCCGGCCAAACAACTAGGCGCGTCCGGCCGAATGATTAGGCGCGTCCGCGCTTGCCCATCCTGGAGTCGAGGTACCAGATGGCGCCGCCCTGGTCGCCCACGGCGTGGAGGTGGTCCACGATCTCGCCGACCCGGGCCTCCTCTTCGACCTGCTCCGTCACGTACCACTGCAGGGCGATCTCGCTGGCGTGATCCTGCTCCTGGCGGGCCTGCTGGAACAGGGCGTTGATCTTCCCCGTGATGGCCTTCTCGTGGGCGAGGATGGCCTCGAAGACCTGGATCACGCCGCCGAAGTCGGTGGGGGGCGCCGCCAGGGCCTGGAGCTCCAGGCGGCCGCCGCGGTCGAGGATGAAGTCCATGAGGCGGATGGCGTGGGCGGTCTCTTCGGTGGCCTGCACCTTCAGCCAATGCGCGAAACCCTTGAAGCTCTTTCCGGTGCAGTGGGCGCCCATGGCCAGGTAGAGCTGGGCCGAGTACTGTTCCAGGTTGATCTGCGCGTTCAGCGCGGCCTGCATGGTCTTGCTGATCATGGCGCCTCCTTGAGGGTGGGGTGGAAGTCTAGCCCTTTCCGGCCCGGGGCGGGTCGGCATCTTGCGTCTCATTCAGGATCGATCGCCGTTCAGGAGGCCGGTCACCACAGCCGCCCGAGGCGCCACACGAGACCTGCGTTGAGGGAAAACCGCGGCGCTCCAGCGGTGAGCCCCGCCTCGACGCCGAGGTCCACGCAGAGATCCGGCGCGAGGTCCCGGCTGAGGGCGAGGATGCTGCTCACGGCCCGTCCGTTCAGCTCGGTGGCGGCCAGGGCGTAGGTGTCCAGGGTCAGGTTCCAGCAGGGGGCCACGGCGCAGGTCACCGAAAGGGATGTCGCCGCCTGGCGCACCCGGCCCGCGTCTCTCGGCCGCCCGATCCAGTTGGCCCCGGCGTTCAGATCCACGGCCCAGCGGCCCTTCGTGCAGGAGGCCGTCAGCAGGAGGGTGTCGTCGTGGCGGCCCGTGCCGATGTGCCGCGCCACGCTGGCCCGGGGCACCTTGTGCCAGTAGGCCAGGCCCAGGTCCAGCCCGGTCTGTTCCTGGCGGAGGAACAGCGCCTGGCCGCCGACGACCGGATCGCCGTTGCCCTCGTGCAGCTCTCCCTGGGAATCCTTGCGCAGGGTGGGACCGCTCCAGCCGAGGCGCACGTCGAACCAGGGGCAGAGGCCCAGGTTCAGCTGCGTGGGCATGTAGCGGTCCTCCGAGTGGTCGCGGTTGCGGATGATCTGGGCGCCGAGTTCGAGCTCGAGGACGCCGGGCTCCGCCAGCCCCGCCGAGGTGCTGAACAGGGGTCGGCAGGCCCTGGGGGTGCAGGCGTCCGTCGCCGTCTCCTGGCAGACGAGGGGCAGGCAGGCGGTCAGCGCGGACAGGGCGAGGCCAAGGTGTCGCAAGGGACGACTCCAGCGGGTTCAGGTCGGGGGAGGAAAGGGCCGGGAGAGACCTCACAGATGAGATCGAGTCTTAATATTTCACTCGATCCATCCCCAAACAAGACCAACGGGCCATGAATGTGATGGCCATCACCCTAAAGCTGGGCGTTCAGTCCCGGTCAGAATCCACGCGGGTCCAGACGCCGGAGCGCAGGGCCACGAGCCAGGCCGACACGGGCAGGCCTTCACGGCCCTGGAGGGCCGCCGCGTAGCGGGCGAGCTGGGCCCGGTAGCCGGCCAGGTCCTGGTCGCTGAAGGTCCTGGAGTGCTTGAAGTCCAGCAGGTGGATGCGGTCGTCCTCCCACACCACGAGATCGGCCCGGCCCAGGGCGCCGCTGACCGCGGCGCCCGCCAGCGGCAGCTCGGTGCGGCGGCGCCGGTGGCGCCAGCCCCGGGCTTCGAACTGCTCCAGGAAGCGCAGGGCGTGCTCGCGGGCCTGGGCCACGGCGGGTGGGGCGTCGAGGCAGGCCTGGAAGGCCGCCGCATCTTCCCAGCGCACGAGGAGGTCCCGCAGGAAGGCGTGCATGGCCTCCCCCTCAAGCCGGGCGCGGCCGCGGGTATCGGCGGGGAGGTCCGCATGGGCCTCGAGGGGGATCGCCTCCAGGCGCAGCGGCGGCCGCTGGGGCGGCGTCGCCAGGGGAGGGGCGGGCGTGCGTTCTGGCGGCGGTGGCGCGGGCGCGGTATCCAGCGGTTTCAAGTCGGGATGGGCGTCGGCGAGGTGCTGCCCCCACTGGGCCCAGGTCTTGGTGTCCAGTGGCGGCTTCGTCTCCTTCGGTTCCTGGAGGAGGATGCACAGCCGGTCCCGGGCCCGGGTGAGGGCGACGTAGAGCAGGTTGAGCTCGTCGCGCCGCTGGCGGGACTCCACGATGGGCTTGAGCTCGTCGTAGGCGCGGCCGGGGTGATGGCCGAGCTTCCAGGCGAAGAGCAGCTCGCCCTTCCCGGGGCGGGTGCGGAGGTCGCCCTTCCGGAACGCGCGGGGATGGGCGTGGAGCAGGGGCAGGATCACGTCGTCGTATTCGAGGCCCTTGCTGCCGTGGGCGGTCTGGATGAGCAGGTCCGCGTCCTCCACCGAGGCCGGCAGGTCGCCGCGCTCGAGGCCGTGGCGCTCGTCGTCCAGCAGGCTGTAGGCCACGGAGGGACTGGCCGGCAGGGCCAGCAGCATGGCCAGCAGGGCCGACAGGTTCCGCCGGGCCCGCAGCGGCTCCAGCTCCCCGTGGACGCGCAAGGCAGCGATGGCCCGCAGCACCGCCCCCTGCTGGAGCATCCGGCCCCCGAGCTCCTGGGCCGAAACATGGAGGAGTTCCTTCAGCCACCGGGCGGCCTCTCGGTGGGGCTCGGGGAGGCTCTCGGGCGTCAGCGCACCCAGGCCGGGCAGGCCGGGGCGATGCTCCCGGGCCAGGGCCAGGTTCGCGAGCTCTCCGTCATCCAGGCCCACCACGAGGCGCAGCAGCGCGGCACACGGGATGGGTCGCTCGGGATGGGCCACCGCCTCCAGGGCCGCCATGACGAGCCGGACGCCGGGGCTGTCCCAGAAACCCGCCTTTGCGACCACGTAGGGCTGGATGCCCTTTGCCTTGAGTCGCTGCAGGAGCGCTGGAAGGCGGGTGCGCTGCTTCAGGAGGAGGGCGCGTCGGCGCGGCCCGGCCTTGGCGGGTTCGCCGAGGGCCGCGGTCCAGCCAGCCTCCCGGGAGAGGCCCGAGATCCAATCCGACAGGGCCGGCAGGTCCGCTCGGGAGGAGGGGGCCGTGCTGCGCACCAGGCCCACGGGACCCGCCGGCGCGGCGACCGCCGCCTGGGTGCCGTCCAGGTGGCCCGATTCCGGGTCGAGTCGAGGCCAGATGTCCGCCACGTATCGGTTGGCCAGGGCCACCACCGCCGGGGTGGAGCGGAAGTTGGCCGGCAGGCGGAAGGCGTGGTCGCCCGCCTCCGCCAGGTGCCGGCGCAGCAGGTCGGGATCGCCGCCGCGGAAGCCGTAGATGGCCTGCTTCACGTCGCCCACCCGCACCATGCGCGAAGCGCCGAGGGCGCCCAGGAATTCATCCTGGGCGCGGGAGGTGTCCTGGTACTCGTCCACCAGGAGCAGCTTCGGCGCGGGCACCTCCGGCGGATGGTCGCGAAGGCTCTCCAGGGCCTGGCGCACCAGGTCGCCGAAAGTGGCCATCGCCTGCTCGCGCTTGCCCCGCTCGAAGCGCCGGAGCGCCGCCACCAGCAGGCAGCGCATCCAGGCCTCCAGGGCGTCTGCCACCGGACCCAGGGTGCCGTAGGCCGATTGGAAGGTCTCGGAGTAGTAGCCCTGGGGTGGATTGTCCATGCGCCGGCTCTGCCCTTCGGCCCAGCGCAGGCGGGCCCGCAGGTCAGCCCCGTCGGGCGGCGGGGCCAGGATGTTCTCCGGCTTGAAGAACCGGCGGCTCTTGCTGGCGTCATTCCGGGCGAGGTCCGGCTCGGCGGCGAAGGGCGCGAGGGCCCGGCGGGCCGCGGCGAGGGTCGCGTCCAGGGCGGCGCGGTGAGGCGCGGGATCTTCGGGATCCAGGTGGCCCAGGGCGTCCCGGTGGTTGTCGTAGCCCCGGGAGAGTTCCTCCCAGTTCCCTTCGGCCCAGGCCAGCAGCAGCCGCGCGGGCACCTCGTCGGGATGGCCCTCGGGCACGGTGAGCGCTTCCCGCACCATCTGCCGCAGCAGGCGCAGGAGGGCCGGATGGGCCACGTCCAGGATGCGGTCGGAGCTGCCCTCCCCTCGGCCCAGCACGCGCATCGCGAGGCTATGGATGGTGGAGACCTGGAGCAGCTCTGCCTCCCGCCGCACGCGGCGCCAGAAGGCGCGGGCCCTGGCGGGGGAGGCCTTCCACTCGGCGCCCGCCCAGTGCGCCGCCGCCTGGGCCACTTCTCCGGCGGACTTCCGCAGCCTCCCGGTGAGGGGCAGGGCCTTCAGCTCCGTCGCCAGGGCCGCCTCCAGCGCCTTGGCATCAGGCGCTTCGAGGCTCGTCAGCAGCGTCCGCCAGGCGGCTTCGTCGAGGGCGGCGAGGAGGTCCAGGGGGCGCAGCAACCGCTCGCGGAGGTCCGCGGCGGAGGCTTCGCTGAAGGTGGTGGCCAGGATCTCCCAGGGCCGGATGTCGCCGCGACCGAGGTTGGCCGTCACGAGCACCGAGAGCGTGAAGGTCTTGCCGGAGCCCGCGCTGGCGCTCACCACCAGGGACTGCTCAAGGACGAGGGGATCGCTGAGGTCGAGGATGCGCATCTCAGTCGTCCTCGCCGTCGGTCTCGACCGTCACGTCCACCGGGCGGCCGCAGAGGGCGCTGAGCTGACACTGGGCGCAGTGGTCCCCTGGGGTCGGTGGGAAGTCGCCCTGCTCGAGGCGCAGGTCGAAGCGGGCGAGGCTGGCCAGCAGCCGGCCCCGCCAGGCCTGCTCGGGGCCCTCGTCCAGAAGGGTGCCGAGGTGTTTCGTGAAGGGCTCAGGAGCCTCCTCCCGCAGCGGCACCAGCGCGGCGGTGGCGGGCAGGCCCGGGTGGACGGCCTCGGCGAGCAGCATGTACAGCGGTGTCTGGAGGTGGGCGGCGAAGGGCGCGTCCGCTTCGGCGTAGCCGTCCAGGCTGGTCTTCCGGGAGGTCTTGTAGTCCGTGACGCGGAGGAAGGCGAGGCCCTCCACGTGCTCCCAGCGTTCGATGCGGTCCACCTTGCCGGCAACGGCCAGGCTGCGGCCGCCGCCCAGGTCCAGCGCCACGGGGCCCAGGTTCCCTTCAAGGGCCAGGAGGGTCCGCGTCCAGCCGTCCTGGAGGGGGAGCTTCTTCGTCCGCCCGGCCTCCTCCAGCGGCAGGCGGTCCGGCGCGATCAGCGCGATCTCCCATTTAGTGGGCCCGGGGGCGCAGACATCATCCAGCAGGGCCGCCGCGAGGTTCGGAAGCAGGGCCTCCAGGGCGAGCACGGCCTGGGGCCACTGCTCCTGGGGGATGTGGTGCGCCAGGTCCGGCAGCCACTGCTCCCGGTGGGCCTGCCACAGCGACTGGAGGTGGGGGAGGACGTCCTCCGGGCCCGCGCCTGGGCCGAGGCCCAGCGCGGCGCGGCAGGCGGCGGGCCAGTCCTTCAACCCCACGAAGGGTGTCAGCACCGCTTCCATCACGTGGTGGACGAGGATGCCCACCGCCATGGACATGCGGCTGCGGGCGTCGAAGCTCTGCAGGCCCCACACCCGCTCGGCCAGCGACCGGAAGGGGCATTTCGCCAGGGTTTCCAGGGCCGTGGGGCTCGCGGCGGGTTGTCCCTTCAGCCAGACCTCCCGGAGGCCCGGGGCCCGGTCGAACGCCGGGCTCGCGGCGGCGAAGGTTGCGCCGCTGGCGCGCGCGACGGCCGCTTCGGCCCGCGCCTCGCCGCGCGGATCCGGGTCGCGGCCCTCCCAGCGCCAGCGCAGGCGGCTGTGGGCGGCCCCTTCCTGGGGCTTCCACTCGGCGGTGCCCTCCAGCGCGTTCCAGAACGGGCCCTGGGCCTTCATCCGGCCGTCCTCGTCCTGGGAGGGGCTCAGCACCACCAGGCGTTCCCGGGTCATGGCGAGCACCTTGTTGAAGGCGTAGGCCTCCCGCTGGAAGGTGCGGGGGATCTGGTCGCCGTGCTCGCTGCGCGGCAGCCAGAAGCGCTGCAGGGCGGGGGGGAAGGGTGGCCCGTCGCCGGCCTGGGTCTGGGTCTGGGTCTGGGCGAGCAGCGCCCGGTTGATGGCGGCCTTGCGGTCGAGGTCCAAGTCCGGATTGTCCGCCGGGCGCTTCGGCCAGGCGCCTTCAGAGAGGTCGAGGACGAGGGTGGCCCGGGCGCCCGCCCAGTCGTCGAGCACCGTGTCCGGCGTGACCAGGCGCAGGCCTTCGGCCGCGCGGGGGATCTCGCCGCTGCGGGCGGCCTCGAGGAAGACTTCCAGGGCGGTGAGCATGTCGGGGAAGGTCCAGGTCTCCTTGCCCCAGGCTTCCTTCAGCAGGCCCAGGGGCGCGTAGAAATCGTCGGGGTCGACCGGCAGGCGCAGCGTGGTGGCCAGGGACTCCAGGCCCTCGGCCCACTGGTGCGCGGCCTGGGTGGCGCCCCGGAGCGTCTCGAGCTCCCGCCAGATGCCCAGGGCGTAGGCGCGGGCCCGCTCGCCCAGGTGCATGAAGCTGCCCTGGAAAGCGAGGGGCCCGTCCTGATCGGCCACGGCCAGCACGTCGGCCCACTGGCGCAGGTCGTCCCGGCGCGAGGCCCGCAGCCCCGCGGAGACGGCGCAGGGATCCATCCGCTGCAGCCCGGTGAGCAGGGTCCAGAGGGGGCTCCAGGCAGCGCTGGCGATGAGCGGCAGCAGGCCCCCGCGCACGTGGAGGGCGATCCCCTCCTCCGCCAGGATCGGCGCCAGAAAGGCGGCCACCGACTGAGGCTCAGGGTGGATGACGGTGATCTCCCGGGCCGGGATCCCCGCCTCCACCCAGGCGCAGACCTGCTCGCAGGCGTGCCGCAGCAGGTCCATGGGCCCCTCCACCAAGCCCCGCTGGAACGCGTCGGCATGAGGCTCCAGGGCCAAGGGACCGTCGAAGAGAGATTCCAGCGCGGCGGCCCAGGGCGCCTCGCCCCAGCCCGCCGGTTCGGCCAGGGCGAGGTCGTTGGGGAGGCCCTGGCCGTGGGTTTCGAGGCCGTCGAGAAACCATTCGACCAGGGGCTGGGGGGTGCCAAAGAGCCCGGAACGCCCGCCGCCCTTACGGGTGGCCAGGGCGAAGGTGGCGCCGCCCAGGCCCGGAACGCAGCCCAGGGCCCGGAGGCGGGACGGCGCCAGGTCGCGGAGGCCGGCCTCCAGGGGGCCGTCGGCTTCGGTCCGCTCGATCCAGAGGCCGCGCATTCCGGCAAGTTCCAGGTCCACCGCCCGCCAGAGGGCCGCATCGGGCTCCAGGCAGCCGGCGCGGTCCACTTCCTGGAGGTACGAGTCCAGGTGGGCCACCACGGCGGCGAGGCTGTGGAGGGCCTTGGCAGGGCCCAGGTCCAACCCGTGGGCCTGGAGGGCGCGGAGGGTTGCCGGGAACAGGCCCTGGGCCAGCAGCTCCCGGCAGGCCTGGGACCGGGCCCGGAGTCCATCCAGGCGTGGCGCGGGCCAGCCGTGCTGCCGGGCCTGCCGGCGCGCCACCCGCAGGTGCAGCATCATGCTGGTCGCGCCCGGCACGGGGGGCCGGGCGTCGTCCAGCAGCACGCCGTCAAAGGGGTCGTAGCTCATGCAGGGGGCCTCGGAAGAAGGGGCTTACGTCCATCCTGGCAGATGCCCTCGGCCGGCGGTGCAGGACGGATGGCACCAAGGGACCTCCCCGCCGAAAAGAATCCGACAGTGAACTAGACAGAGAATGTCCAATGCCTAGAGAGGGTCGCTGGCTGCCGACGCGTCACTCCTGCCGGATCGCCTCCGTCGGAGACAGCCCCGCGGCGCGCCAGGCCGGGTAGAGCCCGAAGAGGAGCCCGACCGCGAAGGCGGCGCCGAAGGCCAGCAGGATGGAGCCGGCCGTGGTGGTGGTGCGGACATCGGTGCCCGTGATGGCGCGGACCAGCACCATGCCGCCCAGGGACGCCAGGTGTCCGACCGCGATCCCGGTCAGCCCGCCGATGCCGGAGATGGCCAGCGATTCCGACAGGAACTGGGCGAGCACATCGCCGCGGCGGGCCCCCACCGCGCGCCGGATACCGATCTCCCGGGTCCGCTCCGTCACGGAGGACAGCAGCACGTTCATGATCCCAATGCCGCCCACCACCAGCGAGATTCCGGCGATGCAGCCCATGATCGTCTTGAAGATCAGCATGCCCCGGCGGACCTGCTCGTGCCGGAGCGTCGGGTTGGACACCGACAGCTCCTGCGCCCGGCCGGGGAACCGCGCCTTCGTCCATGCCTCCACGGTCTCGCGCGCCTCGCCGAAGTCCTCCGGCCTCTGGAGGCGGACCAGGAGGTGGGGCGGGGCGGGGTGTTCCCGGAGCCTCGCCTGCGCGAAGGGGGAAAGGGTCGGGAGGAGGATGCGGGTGGCGCGTTCGCCGTGGGCTGGCTCCAGGACGCCGAGGACGCGGTGCGGGTATCCGCCGACGTCGAGCACCCGGCCCACGGCCTCGGCGGCCCGTCCAGCCCCGGCGATCCGCTCGGCCGTCCGGTGGGACACCACGGCGACCGCGGGATCCTGCGCGAGGTCCGCCGCGGTGAAGTGCCTGCCGGCGCGCACCCGCTCCGGGAACACCTCCTGCACCTCGGGGCTGGCCATGGTGATCAGCGCCGGGAACCGCGCCGCGCCCGGAGCGGAAAGCCAGCCGGAGCCCTGGTGAAAGAGGGCCACCCGGGCGGCGGGCCCGAAGCGGGATCCGAGGTCCTGGCGATCCGCCTCGCTGAACCGCACGGGGTCGCTGGTCGCGATGGCGATGCCCTCCACCTGCTCCGCCGTCCGGCTCGTGACCTCGATGAGGCCCAGCGCGGTGGTCTGGTTGATCTGATCACGGGAGTACCGCTCGAGGCTGTCGCCCAGGTTCAGGATGGCCAGCAGGGAACCGACGCCGATGATCACTCCGAGCGAGGACAGGAGCGTCCGCAGGCGGTTGGTCCGGAGCGCGGCCAGGCCGAGCGTGAGGTTGTCCATTCCCTTGAGCGACACGGATTCTCTCCAGGCAGTTGCCCGCCTCCAGCCGTGCGGGAATCCACCAGCTACGGCCGTGGCCGGAAGGTGGCTTACCGGAAGGCCCTGATTGGATGGTTGCGACCACTAAGTTTGTTTTAAGTCAAATATTTGGTTTCATTTGTTAATATTTAGGGACGAACAGCCGGTTTCATGGGACGAACACAGGAAGACGTCTGGGTGCCAAAGGTATCCTGGGCGGATGCCCGCGCCTGCCCCCCCATCGCCGCCTGTCGCGGCCATGCCTCCGGCCAAGCCGGGCGGCGTCCGGCCCTGGGTGAAGGTCCTCGCCTTCGGGCTGGTCGGCTGGAGCCTGGTGTGCCTCCTCATGGCCTACACCACCCATTCCGACGCCCTCCGGAGCGGGAAGCCCTCGAGCCTCTGGGGCCTCTTCCAGAGCTACTTCCCCTACTTCATGCCCTACCTGGGGTTCAGCCTGGCGCTGCACAAGGTTCTGGCCGGGCCCATCCGGAGGCACATCGCCGAGCCCCGGGTGCTCCTCGGGATGCTCGCCGCGTCGTTCGCCTTCTTCTACCTGCCGTTCCTGGGCTTCCAAGCGCTCATCCGGGTGTTCGTCATCGGAGACACCTTCGCCGAGGTCTGGCGGCGGATGGGCAGCGTCCCGGTGATGCTCTATGTCGACGACATCATGCTGGTGCTCGTGGGGTTCGGGGTCCACTACGGGAGCGCGTTCATCCAGGAGCTCCTCTTCAAGGAACAGCAGCGCCGGGTCGCCGAATCCGAAGCCCTCAGCATGCGCGTGGCCTTCGAGCATCAGCGCCTGGTCACCCTCCAGGCCCAGCTCGAGCCCCATTTCATGTTCAACGCGCTCAACGCCATCAGCGCCCTGGTGCGCAGCGAGGACCGCGCCGGCGCCCTGCAGGCCCTGAGTGGGCTCAGCGACCTGCTTCGCGAGGCCCTCAAGGCCAGCCGCCAGGATTGGAGCAGCATCGCCTCCGAACTGGCGTTCATCCGGCAGTACCTGGCCATCCAGCAGCTCCGCTACGGGGACCGGCTGAAGGTGGGCATCTCGGGCGCCGACAGCGAAGACGTGCTGTCCGTGGAATGCCCGCCGCTCCTCCTGCAGCCCTTGATCGAGAATTCGATCCGCCACGACCTGGACCGCCACGAGGGTCCGTCGGACATCCGCCTGGCCTTCCGGGTCGAGGGCCCTTGGCTCACCGTCACCGTCGCCAACCCGGTCCACCGGAGGGTCGCCGCCAACCCGGGCCTCGGTGTGGGCCTCTGCAATGTGCGGGAGCGCCTCCAGCGCACCTATGGCGGGGCCGCGACCTTCTTCTCGGGCCTGCGCGGGGAGGACTTCGTCGTGGAGCTCCAGCTGCCGGGGAACCCCCGTGGATGAGCCGATCCGCGCCCTGATCGTTGACGACGAGGCCCCGGGCCGGATCAACCTGCGGCTGGCCTTGAGAAACGTCCCCGGCTGGAGCGTGGCGGGCGAGTGCAGCAGCGCCGCCCAGGCCAGGGCCTTCCTCAGGCAGCAGCCGGTCGACGCGATCTTCCTCGACATCCAGATGCCGGAGGAGACGGGGGTGGAGCTGGCCCGCGAGGTCAGCCGGGAGGAGACTCCGCCGGTCATCATCTTCGTGACGGCCTACGACGAATTCGCCCTGGAGGCCTTCGAGGTCCACGCGCTGGACTATCTGCTGAAGCCCTTCGACGACGCGCGGTTCCTGCGGGCGACCACCTACGCCGAGTCCATGGTCCGGTCGCGGCAGCCGGGGGCCTACGGCGCGGTGCTGAGGGACTACCTCGACCAGGTGGACGCCTCGGCGACGCCCATTCCCGAGAAGCACCTGGCCCGGTTCGTGGTGAGGTCCACGGGAACCGTGGAGTTCATCCCGACCACGGAGGTCGAGTGGATCGGGTCGGCGGGCAACTATGTGGAGCTCCACACGGCCCATCGCACGGTGCTGCACCGCGCGACCATCGGCAGCGTGGAGCGCCTGCTGGACCCGGGCGCCTTCATCCGGGTGCACCGGACCGCCATCGTGCGCCGGGATGGCATTGCGGCCCTCTCCGTGACGGGCGACGGGACCTACGCGCTGGACCTTCGCAGCGGCGCCCAGGTGCCGGTCAGCCAGCGCTATTTGAAGGGTCTCCGGGCCGTGCTGGGCGTGGCCGATCCGAAGGTCTGAAAGGCTTGCGGGGGTGGGGGGGCCCCCCCC
>JAFJUR010000105.1 GCA_017859995.1 Holophagaceae bacterium
CCCGTCCTCGACATGGTGAAGGTCAAGCGCGTCCTTCCCGACTACCCCAAGAGCCGCCTCATCGGCCCCAACTGCCCCGGCATCATCAGCCCCGGCCTGGCCAAGATCGGCATCATGCCCGGCCGCATCCACAAGCAGGGGCACGTGGGCGTGGTCAGCCGCTCCGGCACCCTCACCTATGAAGCCGTGGGCCAGCTCACGGCGCTGGGCATCGGCCAGAGCACCTGCATCGGCATCGGCGGCGACCCCGTGAACGGGACCAGCCACATCGACGCCCTGCGCCTGTTCCAGGACGATCCCGACACCCACGCCATCATCATGATTGGCGAGATCGGCGGCAGCGCCGAGGAGGAGGCCGCGGAGTTCGTGAAGCAGTACGTCACGAAGCCCGTGGTGGCCTTCATCGCCGGCCAGACGGCCCCTCCGGGCCGCCGCATGGGCCATGCGGGCGCCATCATCTCTGGAGGCAAGGGCACCGCCGCCGAGAAGATGAAGGCCCTCACGGCCGCGGGCATCACCGTGGTGCAGAGCCCCGCGGACATGGGCAAGGCCCTGGCCGAACGCCTGAAGTAACCCCAGTCAAAACCCCCCACCAAGGCACCAAGGGAAAGCCCCCCTTGGTGCCTTGGTGTTTAGGTGGTTATGTTCTTCCCTATGCTCATCTCCCGCGAAATGGTCCTGGACATGGACATCGGCCTGAACGCCGCCCTCTTCGGCGGAGACATGATGTCGCGCATGGACAAGGTGGCGGGCATCGCCGCGGCGCTCATGAGCCGGAACCGGCGCTTCCTCACTCTGAAGGTGTCGGAGCTGATCTTCCACAGCCCCGTGCGGGCTGGCGAGATCATCGAGTTCCACGCGGTCCTCGCCCGCCAGGGGCACACCAGCCTGACCCTGAACCTGTCCGTGCAGGTCTACGAGCCTGTGTCGGACCAGCGGCGCGATGTCACCAGCGGGGCCTTCGTGATGGTGGCCGTGGACGAGGCGCTGCGTCCCGAGGCCGTCCTGTGGAAGCCAGAGATGGTCCAGGTGGCCTCGGGGCCTTCGCTGGGGAAGGACATGCCGTAGACGCTTCGTCCCCGGGGCTCCGATCCCATCCATGGACTGTCGTATGCTGAGAACATGACTGACCTGATCAAGGCCCACTTGGACCATCGGCGCGTGTGGCGGAACTTCGACTACTGCTACCCGGTGATCTCCCGCCGCAGCCGGGGGGTGAGCCTTGGCGTCAACCTGAATCCCGACAAGGTCTGCAATTTCGACTGCGTCTACTGCGAGGTGGACCGCCTGACGCCGCCCCAGCGGAAGGACCTCGACCTGGACCAGCTGGACCAGGAGCTGGGCCTGCTGCTGGACCTGGCCACCAGCGGCGAACTCTACGACATTCCCCCCTTCGATTCGGCCCGCCCCGAACAGAGGCGCCTGAACGACATCGCCTTCAGCGGGGACGGCGAACCCACGACCGCCCGGGAATTCGCCGATGTGGTCGAGCGGGTGGCCCGGCTGAAGCAGCAGCGCGGCCTCGACCTGGTGAAGCTGGTGCTGATCACCGATTCCAGCCGCCTCCAGGCCCCGGAGGTGCTGCACGGCCTCGGCATCCTGATGGCGAACCAGGGTGAGATCTGGGCCAAGCTCGACGCGGGCACCGAGGCCTTCTACCGCGAGATCTGCCGAAGCCAGGTCCCCTTCCAGCGGATCCTCGACAACCTCCTGGCCACGGCCCGCCGCTGGCCCATCCTCATCCAGACCCTCTTCCTCGATTGGAAGGGCTCCGGCCCGGGGGATGCGGAACTGGAGGCCTACTGCGCCCGCCTGGAGCACATCCTGTCGCATGGCGGGCAGCTCCAGGCCATCCAGCTCTACACCGTGGCCCGCCCCACGCCCGAGCCCGAGGCCCGTCCCCTCGGCCGATTGGCCATGGATGCCATCGCAGCCAGCCTGAGGGGCCAGCTGCCGGGCCTGCCGGTGGAGGTCTACTACGGTCCGGAGGAATGGGCCTGATGCGGCGGGCGCTGCCCTGCTCGGCGGTTCTGCTGGCCCTTGGCCTCGCGGGGTGCCGGCCGAAGCCGGAGAAACCCCTGCCTCAGGCCCCGACCAGCCTCAGCCTGGTGGCCGTGGGGGACATCCTGATGCACCAGGACGTCAAGACCGCCGCCAGCCAGGATCCCGGAGGGTTTCCGGCCCTCTGGGCGGACCTGGTGCCGCTCTTCCAGGGCGCGGACCTGGCCTTCGGCAACCTGGAAACCCCCGTGGCGCCCACCACCGGCCGCCCGGGTGTGCCGTTCCAGTTCAACGCGCCGGAAAGCCTGCCGGGCGCCCTGCGGGCCAGCGGCTTCACGGTGCTCTCCACCGCCAACAACCATGCCTATGACCAGGGGGCCAAGGGGGTCCGGGAGACCCTCGAGCGCCTGCGGGAGGCCCGCCTCGTGAGCGTGGGTAGCGGCGAGGACCGGGGCCAGGCCGAGCGCCTGGTCCTCCTGGAACGCCAGGGCCTGAAGGTGGCCTTCCTGGGCTTTACCGACCTCTTCAACCTGGATCTGAACCGCCGGGCCACGGAACCCTGGGTGCGTCCCCTGGACTTGGAACCAGCCCTGGAAGCCGTTCGCAACGCCCGCCGTCAGGCCGACCTGGTGGTGGTGAGCGTGCACTGGGGCAACGAGTACCAACATCAGCCCACCAAGCGGCAGCGGGACATTGCGCGGGCCCTGGTGGACGCGGGCTGCGACGTGATCCTTGGGCACCACCCCCACGTGCTCCAACCGGTGGAACTCCTCGAGGTGGACGGACGCAAGGCCCTGGTGGCCTACTCCCTGGGCAACTTCATCAGCAACCAGGACCGCATGTACCGAGCGGACCTGTTCCCGGTGGCGGGCGGCGACAACCGGGACGGCGCCGCCCTCAAACTGCGGTTCGAGCGCCGACCTGAGGCAGGGAACAGGATCGTTCTGGCAAATGCCGAGGTCGAACCCCTCTGGACCGAGAACAACTGGGGCAGAGCGGGGCGGCGCGAGATCCGGGTCATCCGCGTGGCCGCGGCCGAGGCCCGGGTGCGTTTGGAAGTGGAGCAGCTGTCTGTCCCGGCTGGCGGGGCAGAGGCCTTACCTGACAAGGAGAATCGACAGAAGCTGCTCCTTGAAAAGCAGGAATACTTGCGCACCCTCATCCTGCGGCGGAGGCGGGTTGACGAAGTAATGGGAAAGGGGTTTCTGACAAACCACTAACGCCCTCTTGAAAGCAATCCCAAGAGAGAGGTGGCCTCTGAGAGCCGTTTTCATAAAGACCACGGGCCCATAAGGGCCCGTGTCTGTCTAAGCTCGGATTCGAACGTCTAAAACTGGAACTTCACGCCGAACCGGTAGCGGCGAGCCTGCTGCCAGTTCACTTCCTTCCCATATCGGACATCCGCGTTTCCGTTCCCATCCGTGGCCTGCTCGAAGACGCCCGTGGCGTAACGAGTGTTGAAGACATTGAACATATCAATGCTCGGGATCAGCTTGTAGTTCTTACCAAGGCGGTAAACGTAATCCATATGCAGGTCCACGTTGTTGGTGGCAGGGGTGCGACCGTACTGCCCAAGCTGCCCGTTGGCGGGAACCGCGTTGCCGTATCCACCGATGTCCAGGAACGGATGAGTTCCATTGCCATTGCTGTTCGGCACAGGATCCCATGGAGCTCCTGTCTGAGCCTGGTTGGCCGAGTCATAGCCGGGTGCTTCGCCATTGCTCGTGGAACCGTCATCAAAGAGGCTCACAGGTGTGCCGCTCTGATAGGTCCAGTTCACGCCGATGTTCAGATCGCCCCCCGCCAGATCGAAGCGGTGGCTGGCGAAGAGCTTGACCACATGGGTGCGATCATTGGGCAGCAAGCCGTAACCCACGAAGGGGTAGTAGTCAAATGAGGCGGTGATGTTGCCATCTGCCTGGCCGTTGGAACTGGACACCACCCCTTCGTAGTTGCCCTCCAGGCGGCTCCAGGTGTAACTGAAGCTGAATGTGTCCCGGTCGGTCTTTTTGTCCAGCGTGAAGTCCACGCTTGAGTACTTGTTGCCAGCCTTGGTGTAGCCCGTGTCCGGAACCGTGAAGAGGCCCGTGGCAGGGTTGTAGTAGTTCAGGATGTTAATGCCGTAGTTGTTGGTGGTCGCCCCCTGTCCCAGGAGATACAGCGTCATGCTCAGAGGATTGGGGCGCCACTGCTGGAAACCGCCAGGGTTGCCGATGACGGCAGCGCCGTTACCACCCAATGGGGCCCCCGTGCCCGAGAACACAATGGCCGGACCTTCGTCGTAGGGGCTGCCGGCAGGGTCCGTGAACACCATGTCCTCAAGGGGATTCTTCAGCTCCCGGTATTTGGCATGGATGCCCGCGGTCCACCCGCTGCTAAAGGTGTGATCGTAGCCCACGGTGTATTCATCACGGTGCGGTAACTTTGTCCCTTCGGCGATGGGGTCGTAGCTGAAGGGGGTGGCGAAATCCGTGATGCCGCCATCCGGACCCAAACCGGCGGTGTTGTACGCATAGGCACCGGTGGCTGTATTGTAGGTGGAGTTGAATCGTGTATAGCGATTCCGGAGAAAGACCTCGTTCGCGTAAACCCGAATGGCCATGCGCTGGGGGATGGACTCGAAGTCGCGGGCATAACTCCCCGACACCTTGGACCGGCCATCACCGTTCACGTCCCAGGTGAAGCCCAGGCGCGGCTGCAATTGATCGTTGAAATCACTGAATTTCATGAAGCTCTTGCCATGGTAATCCCGCTGATCCTGGATTTCGTAACGGAAGCCATACATGAGCTTCAACCCTGCACCCACATCCCAGGTGTCCTGGGCGTAGTAGCCTGTGAAGACGGCCTTCACCGTGGCATCACGGCTGGAGAATATCTGGTCGATGCCATTGAAGGACCCGTCCGTGGCCGGGTTGGTCGGGGTGGATCGGCGACGAATGGTGATCCGCTCACCTCCACTGGACTTCGACACATTCGTGTATTTCGAAACCATCTGCGAGATACCGAACTTCATGTTGTGGGTGCCGAAGAACCAGCTTAGATCCACCTTGGCCTGGTTGGTCACCGTCTTGTCGAGCGCGTTGAAGACCCCGAAGCCGCCCCTGCGATAGGCAAGGCCAAGCCCTTGTCCATAGGTGGCAGGGCCAAGGGCCGGGTTGTAGTTCGGGTTGCCGGGAATGGAACCGGGACCGACGGTGTAGAAGATGTTGTCCGTCACACCGACATCGTTCGGGTTGGTCGGATCTGTCACCGTCTTGAATTCCGTCGTTCCGAGCTTGGCGCTCAGGAACATGCTGGGGTTGATGGTCCAGTCGTAGTTGAGTACGAAGTTCTTGGTGGTGTTTTTGATGTTGACGCCAAAGTCGGCATTACCTGTGGTGGGGTAGGCCACCGGGTTGTCCGTCTCTTGGTCATTAAGGTTGGTCGCGAAGGTGAACTGCTGATCCTGATTGAGGTACCAGTTAAATTTGAGGTAGACCTGGTTGATGGTGATCTTGGTTTTACCGTCTGCCAGGCCATTGTTGTTGGGCAAGGAACTGGGGGATTCGAGCGTGTTGCCGTCCACGCCGGCGTAGAAAAAGAGCTTGTCCTTGATGATGGGGCCGCCCATCTCGCCGCCAATGTCGTAGCGGCTGTTGGCGTTCTGGGATGTGGGTCGGAAATCCTGGCTCTTCTTGGCTACGGCCTGGATGCCGATGGCATCCCAGGTGGCCCAGGCGGAGCCCTTGAAGATGTTTGTTCCAGACTTGGTGACAGCATTGATGACGCCACCAAGGGCGCTGTATTCCGGCTTGAAGCCGCCGGTCTGGATTTCCACCTGGTCGATGAAATCCGTCACCAGCATCGCACCCTGGAAACCGCGGCTCGTGTTGGTGGTGGAGAGACCGTCGATGATGTAGGCGTTCTCTGCGGCGGACCCGCCGCCGATGGTGGGGTCGTTCCCAGCGAAACCGCCGCTGGTAACGCCAGGTGCCAACTGGAGCAGGCTGTTGAAGTCGCGACTGCTCTTTGGGATGGATGCCAGGGAATCCATCGTGGTGGTGAGGCCCGTCTGGGTCGTGGTCGTGTCCACATTGGATGCGACACCGAGCACTTCGACCACCGTGGAGGCCTCACCAGCCATCTTGAAGTTCACGTGCATGGTCTGGTTCACGAGGACGCTGATGTTCTGAGTGATCTTCTGAAAGCCGGCTTTGGTGATTTCCAGGGTCCAGGCGCCGGGGTTCAGCAAACCAAGACGGAACGAACCATCTGCTCCCGTGACAATGGTCCGAGAGGTCTGGGATGAGGTCAGGCGCAAGGTTGCGCCAGCCAAGGGGGCTCCGTTCTTATCGGAAACGACACCAGATACCGCGCCGGTGGTGGCAGTCTGCGCATGCGCGACGATGCCTCCTCCGGCGACGATGGCCGCGGCAGTGAAGCCGAGCCGCGTGAGGACACGATTCATAAAGACTCCTTTGCAGGGGGATGCGGCATCAGCCGCGAGTGGGGAACGGGGTTGGGTGTGGCCGGGTGTCATCCCGCTTGGCCCGCTGAGTCGTCTGGGTTAAGTCAGGGCCAGACGCGTCCGGCATTCGGCGGTCAACGCGCGCCACAGGTTTCTCAGCCCCAGACGACCTCGATGGTCCAGGTGCCGGGATTCTGCTGGCTCGCGCGAGACGCACCCTCCGTGCCGGTGACGGAAGCGGTCGAGGTCTGGGTGGAACCCAGCCCGACGGCTGCACTCGAGAGGGCGTTGCCGCCACCGGCGACGATGGTCGCGGCGGTGAGCGCGAGCCGGAGGAAGACGCGATTCATAAGCACTCCTTTAGGGGGATGCGGCCTTAGCCGCGAGGGGGGAACGGGGTTGGGTGTGGCCGCGTGCGATCCCACTTGGCCTGTCGAGTCGCCTGGGTGAAGTCCGGACCAGACAACCCGGGCATGCCTGGGTCGGGCATTGCCACAGGCCTCTCGACCCCATCGAACGCTGGAGGACCGCACGAAGGCTTCCTGCGAGGAACCCGATGCGGGTTTGCGCTCCAGGCTGGGGGCCATGCGGGCCCGGGGAACGGGGGTGGGTTGGATCTGATGCTCCGGATGGCGACCGGACCAGGGTTCCAAATTCCTAAAAAAGGTTCCCGCTACTGGTGTGAACCGAGAATGTTCGGTACAAACCAATGTTTATGGGTGGCGATCCGCCCTCGATTTCCGACGACAGGGGGCGCTGAGGCCTCGACCAGAGACTTTCCAGCCAAGGTCAACCTTGGATCAAATGGAATCGCTAGATGGGGACAGACCCAGCTCATCCCGGTGGGCGTGCAGGACTGCGATGATCCGGTCGAGGTGGTCCTCCTCCGTGCCGGCGGTGGCTTCCACGAGCATGCGGAATCCCTCGGCCACTTCGAACCGGTCCACGCCGGCGGCGAAGGCCTTGTCCTTGAGCTTCTTCTTCACGCTCCGCGGCTCCAGGCCCTCGGTCCGAGTGGGGCGCACCAGGGCGCAGGCCATGACGAAACCCGTGATCTCATCCGAGGCCAGCAGCGCCTTGTCCAGCAGGCTGTCGTAGGCCACACCCCACTTCGTGTAGTGGGCGCTGATGGCATGGGCCAGATCCTCCTCGCCCCGCTCCCGCAGCCAGGCGACGATGCGCCGGGGGTGCTCCTCCGGCCACCGGTCGTAGTCCGCGTCGTGCAGCAGGCCGGCGAGGCCGAACAGCGCCACATCCTGCCCGAGCCGCTGGCCGAGGTCCCGCATCACCAGTTCCACGGCCCGGGCATGGACGCGGAGCTTCTCGGAGGGCGTCCAGTCGCAGAGCAGCTGCCAGGCTTCGTCGCGGGTGATCATCGAAGCTCCGTCAGGGCAGGGCAAGGGTCGGTGTTGGCTTCCCCGGTTCGGGATCTCCGGGGTAGCGGACCGCCTCCAGGAACAGGCCCGAGGCCGGAGCGGCCTTCGCCCCCCAGAAGAGGTTGGCGGCCTCAGTGGGATTCCGGAGATCCTCCACCACCCGCCGGGGCTCCTCTTCGCCCAGGGCGCAGGCCACGGAGGCACCCACCATGCGGCGCACTTGGCGCCGGAAGAAGTGGGTGGCGCGGACCCGCAGGAGGATGAGGGAACCCGCCTCGGCGACCTCGCACTTGAACAGCCGGGAGTGCCCGTCCTCCTCGGTGTCGAGGTCCGCGTAGGCAGAGACATCCTGATCCCCCTCGAAGGCCGTCCAGGCCCGCTGGAGGCGATCCAGGTCGAGGGGGCGCTTGACCCACCAGATCCAGGGTTTCCCGAAGGCGCTGCGGCGTCGGCTGATCTGGTAGAGGTAGGTGCGGTCCACCGCGTCGTGGCGGGCGTGGAACCGGGGCGGGCAGGCCTGGACGTCCCGGATGGCGATGTCCTGGGGCAGGGCGCTGTCGAGGATACGGCGAAGTTCACCCGGCCGCGGCGCGCCCTTGGCCTCCAGGTGCAGGTGGGCCACCTGGCCCAGGGCGTGGACGCCCGCGTCCGTGCGCCCCGCACCGCCCAGGTAGACCAGGTGCAGCCCCGCTTCGTGGATGACATGCTCCAGGCTGCCGGCCACGGTGCGCACGCCCTCCCGCGACTGCTTGGCGCCCTGCTTCTGCCAGCCCTGGAAGCGGCTGCCATCGTATTCGATCAGCAGCCGGAAGGCGGCCAGGGGCGCAGGTTTTCCGGCCATGCTCAGGCTCCGATGACGGCCTTCACGGCCTCGATCAGTGTGCCAGGGTCATGGATGGGCTTGGCGATATAGCCTTCGGCGCCGGTGAGTTCCAGGTACTTCTCGCGGTCGCCGAACATGGCGTGGGCCGTGGCCAGGAGCACGGGGATGTGGCGCGTGGCCTCGTCCTTCTTCAGCAGCTGGGTGATGAAGATGCCATCGACTTTCCGCCCCTCGTAGCTCGAGCGGGAAAGGCTCACGTCCATGATGATGGCCGCCAGCTCGACTTCCCGTGCCAGGCGGAGGATCTCGTCGACTTCCTCTGAGACCAGGACGTCGTAGCCGCCCTTCTTGACCAGCACGGTCTGGATGAACTTCACATTGATGGGGTCGTCCTCCACCAGGAGGATCCGGTTGGACATGAAGGCCTCGGCGACATCAGCCTATCGGCACTCAGCGATAAGTGCCAAGCTTTTGCCGGGTTTCCAGTCGATCCAGCAGGTCATCCGGAACCTTCAGGCCGCCGCGTCCCGTGCCCAGGCGAAGCCCTGGCTTGTGGGCGCCGTGGTAGTCGCTCCCGCCCGTGACCACCATGTCGAGCCGCGTGGCCAGCCTTACGAAGTAGGCCTGCTCAGAGGCGCGGTACTCGCCGTAGTAGCCTTCCAGCCCCTCGATCCCTTGGGCCTGAAGGTCGACCATGGCGTCGTCCCAGGGGAATCCGCCGCCGGCGAACCGGCCCGGGTGGGCCACCACGGGCACGCCGCCGGCCTCCCGAATCCACCGGGTGGCCTCCAAGGGGCTCAGCTCCTGCCGGGGCACGAAGCCGGGGCAATCATCGCCGATGAGCCGCTCGAAGGCCTCCGGGGCGCGGCGCACGAACCCACGGGTGGCCAGGGCCTTGGCGAAGTGGACCCGGGAGAGCAGGGGGGTGTCCGAATGGGCCTGCACGTCGTCGAGGGTGATGGGGCAGCCCAGTTCGGTCAGCCGCAGGATCATCCTTCGATTGCGGTCTTCTCGGCGCAGGCGGAGTTCTTGGAGCCGGCCCTGGAACCTTGCATCGGCGGGGTCCACCAGGAGTCCGAGCACGTGCAGGGACCGGCCCAGGAAGTGGCAGCTGAGCTCCGTGCCCACCAGCAGGCGCACCTTCACCCGGGGCTGCATGGCCAGGAAGTCGGGGATGCCTCCGAGGGTGTCGTGGTCCGTGAGGCAGAGCGCGCTGAGTTTGGCCTGGTCGCCGAGCAGGGCCAGGGCCTCAGGCGTGTCGGTGCCATCGGAGTGGAGGGTGTGGCAGTGGAGGTCGATCACGGGGGGCGTCAGGAAGCGGGCGGGGAAAGAGACTTGTTCGCGCGGTAGAGGGCCGCCAGCAGGAGCGCCACGGCCTGGAACAGGTCAGGCGGAATGAGCTTGTCCACATCCAGGGGCTCGAGGGCGGCCAGGAGGTCAGGATCTCTCGTGACCGACACGCCGTGCTGTTTCGCCAGTTCCAGGATGCGTTCGGCGAGAAGCCCCTGGCCCTTGGCGACCAGCCGCGGAGCGACGTCC
>JAFJUR010000212.1 GCA_017859995.1 Holophagaceae bacterium
TGCAGGGGGCCGGGGATGCGGGTGAGGTTCTTCCGGACGAGGGTGGTGATGACCATGGCCAGCAGGGCCGCCAGGGCCGCGTTCAGCAGGTGGTCGTACCGCTCCAGGACCGAGAGGGGCGCCCCGTGGGCGAAGCCGGGCCAGGGGTGCTGGGCGAGCCCCAGGACCTGGGTGAGCCACTTGGCGAGCAACGATGCGTGGTGTTCCATCTGGGTCTGACCTCAATCAGGCGGGAGGGATTCGGGTTTCTGGAACATCAGCCGGAGGGCTTCCAGGAGAATGCCGGCCACGAAGAGGAGCACCCCCAGGGCCAGCGGCAGGGCTTCCGCCGGGTATCTCCCCATCATCCCACGCAGAACCAGGGCGATCAACGCCAGTTTGCCCATGGACAGGAAGCCGTACAGCCACCTGCGGCGCACCGAGGGGGTCAGCATGCGGCCCGTGAAGACCCGGTGGAGGGTCCAGAAGGCCAGGCTGGTCAGGGCCCCCACCCCGAAGGCTAGGGCCGCCGTCCAGGAACGCAGGAGGCCCCACAGGAGGATCCCCGCCACCCCGAGGACGACCATGGCCCGGGTCACGCGCCGGAGGTGGTCCTCGCCGCCATCCTCAGGCGGGGTCATCGGGCCCCTTCCCTTCCCGGAGCCGCTGCAGCTCCGCCTCGTCCCGCCGGGCCATGCGCCGGTTCACCTTGTAGAGTTCCCAGAAGGCCGCGCCGATGCCCCAGACCAGGCCCAGCCACTGGCCCGCGACGGGGTGGCCGACCCAGCCCCCGATCCAGCGGCCCAGGAAGAAGCCCAGGGCGATGCAGAGGGGAAAGGTCAGGCCGAGGGACATCAAGTCCCCCCACAGGGCCCGCTCGCCCGGATCGGCCCCCTCATTGCGCTTGAAGATCACACCGGCTCCAAAGACACGGCCCGGGGGCCGTCCCCCAAGTGTAAGCCTGGCCGGGAGGAACAAGCAGAAGGCCCGGTGGGTGCGCAGGCTGGCGCCGGGAGAGAAAAGCGAAGGACCGGCTTCGCCGGCCCTTCGCGCGGGGGTCCGGGGGTATGCGCGCCAGCGCGCATACCCTGGAGGACATCAAACCCAGAACACCTTCCCGGCCCAGTCCAGCAGCCAGGGACCGAAGGCGGTTCCCACCAGCACCACGATGCAGGCCAGCGCCACGATGAAGATCTGCGCGGCGCCCATGGGGGCGGCCTCGCCCTCCGCGTCCTTGAAATACATCTGGCTCACCACGCCCAGGTAGTAGTAGGCGCTCACGGCGCTCGTCAGCAGCGCGAGGACCGTGAGGGTGACGAAGCCCTGCTCGATGGCCAGCTTGAAGAGGTAAAACTTCCCGAAGAAGCCCAGCAGCGGCGGGATGCCGGCGAGGCTGAGGAGGAACACCAGCATGGCGAAGGCCAGCACGGGGTGCTTGCGGCCCAGGCCCTTGAAGTCCTCGATGCGCTCGCTCTCGCCCTTGCCCTGCAGGTAGATCACCACCGCGAAGGCCCCGGTGTTCATCACGATGTAGATGAGCATGTAGAGCCAGACCGCCTGAGCGCCGGCCTTCGGATCGCCCGAGAGCACGCCCAGCAGCATGTAGCCCACGTGGGCGATGCTGGAGTAGGCCAGCAGGCGCTTCATGCTCTCCTGCTTCACGGCGGCCACGTTGCCGAGGATCATGCTGGCCCCCGCGATGTAGCTGAGGGGCGTCACCCACTCGTTGGCCACGCCGTGGAAACCCGCGCCGAATACGCGCAGGAAGGCCGCCAGGGCCGCCGCCTTGGGCGCGGTGGCCATGAAGGCGGTGATGGGCGTCGGGGCGCCTTCGTAGGCGTCCGGCGACCACATGTGGAAGGGCACGGCCGCCACCTTGAAGGCCATGCCCACCAGCACCATCAGCACCCCGGCGAAGACCAGCAGGTTGCTGGTGCCGGGCGTGAGGGCCAGGGCCTGGTTGAGGTCCGCCAGGTTGGTGGTGGTGCCGCCCGCGGCCCCGTAGAGCAGGCTGATGCCGTAGACGAGGATGCCGCTGGAGAAGGCGCCCAGCAGGAAGTACTTCATGCCCGCTTCCACGCTGGTGGCGCGGTCGCGCAGGTAGGCCACCAGGATGTAGATGCAGATGGCCATGAGCTCGATGCTGAAGTAGACCGAGATCAGGTCGGAGGCGCCGCAGAGGAACAGCATGCCCGCCAGCGAGAACAGGAGGAGCGCGTAGTACTCCACCGTCTGCTGCTTCAGGCTGTCCAGCAGCTTCACGCTAAGTGCCACGGCGCCGGCGGTGCCGAGGATGCTCAGCAGCTGGAAGCCCCGGGTGAGGCCGTCCATGCGGAACATCCGGGAGAAGCCCTCTCCGTCGGGAACCCGGGTCACCAGCACCGCCGTGACGGCCAGGATCACCAGGGTGATGGGCGCCCACTTGTGCTTCTCGTTCCGGTTGAAGAAGAGGTCGCCGGGCCACAGCATGAGCGTGGCCACGACCATCAGGAAGAGTTGGGGCGTGATGAGGTGCGTGTCCCGGAGGAGCGCGTCCAGAAGCCCCTGAGCGAAGCCGGTCATCAGTGGCCTCCGCCGTGGGCTGGGGTCTCGAGGGCGGGCGCTTCATGGCCGGCGGGGGTGGCGGCGTGTCCGGCGGGGGCCGCCTCATGGTGGGCGGCCGGGGCGGTCATGCCCTGCATGCCCAACTTGGCGGCGGCGGCCTGCTTGGCGGCCAGGGCCTCGGCGGCGTGGAAGCCGGGGGTGATCTGCTCGACGAGCTTGCGCACCGGGGCGTCCATGACAGCCATCACCGGCTTGGGATACATGCCGATCCAGAAGGCCACGATCACCAGAGGGGCGAAGTAGAGCACCTCGCGGAGGTCGAGGTCGTCCATCTTCTCGTTCACGGCGGTGATGGGTCCGAACATGACCCGCTGATACATCCACAGCAGGTAGGCGGCGCCGAGGATGATGCCGAGGGTGGCGACCACCGCGGCCCAGGGGAAGGCCTGGAAGGCGCCCATGAGGATCACGCCCTCACCGATGAACCCGTTGAGGAGCGGAAGGCCGAGGCTGCTCATGGTCATGATCATGAAGATCGTGGCGTAGACCGGCATGCTCTTCGAGAGCCCGCCGAAGTCGGCGATCATGCGCGTGTGGCGCCGCTCATAGACGATGCCCACCGCGAGGAAGAGTCCGCTGGTGCTGATGCCGTGGTTGATCATCTGGAGCATGCCGCCCTTGATGCCGTAGGGATTGAGGGCGAAGAGGCCCAACATGCAGAGGCCGAGGTGGCTCACCGAGGAGTAGGCCACCAGCTTCTTCATGTCCTTCTGGATCATGGCCACCAGGGCGCCGTAGATGATGCCGATGAGCGCCAGGGCGATGAACCAGGGCATGAGGTCCTTGGTGGCGCCGGGCAGGATGGGCAGCAGGAACCGCACGAAGCCGTAGGTGCCCATCTTCAGCAGGATGGCGGCCAGGATCACGGAGCCGGCGGTGGGCGCCTGCACGTGGGCGTCAGGCAGCCATGTGTGGAAGGGGAACATGGGCACCTTGATGGCGAAGCCGATGAAGAAGGCCAGGGCCATCAAGTACTGGTAGTTCTTGGACTGCTGGGCGATCACGGGGGCCATGGCCTGGAAGCTGGCCAGGGAGAAGTCGTAGCTGCCGGTGGCCTTGTGCTGCAGGAAGTAGATGGCCAGGATCGCCACAAGCATCAGCACCGAGCCGGCCAGGGTGTAGAGGAAGAGCTTGATGGCCGCGTAGAGCTTCTGGGGGCCGCCCCAGATGGCGATCAGGAAGTACATCGGCACCAGCATGACTTCCCAGAACAGGTAGAAGAGGAACATGTCCTGGGTGATGAA
>JAFJUR010000213.1 GCA_017859995.1 Holophagaceae bacterium
CTTCTTCTCTTCCTTCTTGGGCTCAGCCTTCTTCTCGGCCTTCTTCTCTTCGGCGTTCAGAGCCTTCTTGGCCTCGGCCTTCTTCTCAGCCTTCTTCTCGACCTTCTCAACCTTCTCGGCCTTCTTCGCTTCAGGCTTCTTGGCCTCTTCGGCGAAGACGGGGCTGATCAGAGCGGCGGCAACGAGCAGCGCAGCAAGCTTCTTCATGGGGGTTCTCCCTGGGGTGATCCGGCACGGCCGGAAGTGCCAGGGTTTAAGCAGGCTTTACGCCAAAGGGTAAGATGAATCTAATTAATTACTTGTAATCCCAAGATCATCCAAAATCATGTGGTGTTCTGCAACTTGTAGCAGGGTGCGACGGCCACGGGGCAAAACGGCGGATCACTCCCCGTCGTGGAACCCGTAGCGCTTGAGCTTCCGGTAGAGGGTCGTCCGATCCACGCCCAGAATCTCGGCAATGCGCTGTTTTTCCTTATGTCTTCCAACCAGCAGCTGGATGTACCGACGCTCGAGCTCATCCAGGGAAGGCCAGTCCTCGATGAGGGTCGGCAGGTCCTCGTTCGACTCGGGCCGATGCAGGGTCCGCCGCAGCACATCCGCCTGGATTTTCGCCGGGAGGTCGTCCACGGTGATCTCGCGCCCGCGGCTCAGCTGGGTCAGGTTCTCCACGGCATTGCTCAGCTCGCGCACGTTCCCCGGCCAGGAGTAGGCCTCGAGCACCCGGCGGGCATCCGGGTGCACCTGGTACGTCTGGTTGTCCTTCTGGCCGAACTCGGACAGGAAGTGATCCAGCAGGGCGGGAATGTCCTCCCGGCGGTCCCGGAGCGGCGGGACGGCCAGTTCCACCACGCTAAGGCGGTAGTAGAGGTCCTCCCGGAAGCTCCCGGCCTTCACCATCACCTGCAGGTCGCGGTTGGTGGCGGCGATCACGCGGGAATCCACCTTGATGGTCTTGTTGCCGCCCACGCGCCGGATCTCCTGCTCCTGGAGCACCCGCAGCAGCCGCACCTGGAAACTGGGGCTGGTCTCGCCGATCTCGTCGAGGAAGATGGTGCCGCCGGAGGCTTCCTCGAACAGGCCCGGCTTCTCCCCGATGGCGCCCGTGAAGGAGCCCTTCACGTGGCCGAAGAGCTCCGATTCCAGCAGGGTCTCAGTGAGGGCGCCGCAGTTCACGGCCACGAAAGCGCGGTCGCGGCGGTCGCTGGACAGGTGGATGCTGCGCGCCACCAGCTCCTTGCCCGTGCCACTCTCGCCGGTGATGAGCACGGTCGCGCGGCTGTTCTGCAGGCTGGCGATGGTCTTGTAGACGGTCATCATGCGCGGGCTGGAGCCGATCATCAGGCTGCGCTTGCTCTTGGGCGTCGCGCCGTGGGCAGTGCTCTGCCCGCTGGTCTGCCGTCGGGCCAGGGCCCGGGACACAAGGGCCTTCAGTTCCTCGTTGTTCCAGGGCTTGCTGAGGAAGTCGAAGGCCCCTTCCCGAACGGCTTCGATGGCCGTCTCCAGCGTGCCGAACCCCGACAGGAGGATGGTGTCCACGCCCAGGGGCTTGGCTTCCCGCAACAGGTCGAGCCCATCCTTCTTCGCCTCCAGGTTGATGTCGGAGAGCAGCAGGTCGAAGGGATCCTTGTGCAGCAGCTCGATGGCCTTGTCCGGATGCGTGGCCTTGGTGACCTCCAGCCCCATCGTGCCCAGCAGCTCCTCGAGGAACTCGCAGGTCTCCTTGCTGTCATCCACCACAAGCACGCGGGCCATCACTACCCCCTGGGAAGAAGGTATCCCAAACCTCCCCTGCCGGGCGTATGCTCGGGGCATCCTTCCACGGAGAAATCCATGCGATACCTATTGGCATCAGCCGTTTCCCTGCTCCTGTCCGCCTCCGCGCTGCTGGGCTCGGATCTGACCATCACCAGCGCAGTCACCGGCAAGGGCGCCCTGGCCAAGGATGGGGTTCAGACCCAGTACTTCAACGCCAGCAAGATGCGCGTCAACCACGCCGGATCCAAGCTGGACAGCATGGTGGACTACGGCCAGGAAGTCATCTTCAGCATCGACCACGGCAAGAAGGTCATCACCAAGATGACCTTCAAGGACATGCAGGAGGCCATGCAGTCCATGGAAGAACAGATGGCCGGCATGCCGGAGATGGTCACCCGCATGATGTTCGGCGACGTCGCCGAGGTGAAGGTCGAGCAGCTGGGCCCCGACACCGTCATCGGCCGGCCCTGCAAGAAGGTGCGCATCACCCTCGGGAAGATGGTGCAGGAACTCAGCCTGGATCCCTCCATCCAGATCCCCGTGAAGGATTACGCCAAGGCCATGTCCATGCTGAACCGCATGCCGGGCCAGGCGGGCCTGCTCTTCAAGCGGGTCTACCAGGAGACGGCCAAGCTCAAGGGCACGCCCCTGCGCACCCGCGTCACGGGCCTCATGGGGATGGACGTCACCACCGAAGCCACCGCCGTCTCCACCGCCCCCCTCCCCGAGTCCACCTGGGCCCTGCCCGCCGGCTACGCCATGAAGGACGGGGGCAAGGAGATGAAGGACGCCATGAAGGGCAAGCGTTGATGCCCCTGTTCCCTCGAACGGAGCGGTAGACTGGACGGGGCCCCTCGCGGGGCCCCTTCCCTTGGCTCCCCTTCCCCTGGATGACCCCGATGAGCACCCAACCTTCCTTCGATGACGGCCTGGATCGCCTGGAGTCCCTGGTCCAGCAGCTGGAATCCGGCAGCCTCAGCCTGGAGGACGCCCTGGCCCGCTTCGAGGAAGGCGTGCAGCTGAGCCAGGCCCTGCAGAAGCAGCTGGCCGAGGCCCAGCGCCGGGTCGAGGTGCTCAAGGCGGGTCTGGGCGGCGAGTACCGCGCCGATCCGCTGGACGACGCCAAGGCCCCCCGCTGAAAGCGCCGGGATGACGAACGCCTCCGCCCCCGCCGAATCCGCCCAGGTCAAGGCCGACCTGGATCGCCTGCTCCCCCGCCTCGACGCGGTCCTCACCCGGGCCTTCCAGGGGGGCGAGGCCGCCCGCCTGGGCGAGGCGGTGCGCTACAGCCTGGAGGCCGGCGGCAAGCGCGTGCGCCCCGTGCTCTGCCTCCTGGCCTGCGAAGCCGTGGGCGGCACCGTGGACCAGGCCCTGCCCGGCGCCCTGGCCCTGGAATACGTCCACACCTATTCGCTCATCCACGACGACCTGCCCGCCATGGATGACGACGACCTCCGCAGGGGGCGGCCCACCAACCACAAGGTCTTCGGTGAAGGGCACGCCATCCTCGCGGGCGACGCGCTGCTCACCGAGGCCTTCGGCGTGCTGGCCGCCGCGGACCTCGAACCGGTGCGCCGGGCCGAAGCGCTGGCGCTGCTGGCGGAAGGCGCCGGCTGGCGCGGCATGGCCGGCGGCCAGGCCCTGGACTTGGAGGGGGAAGCCCTCGCCGAGTACGACCTGAACCACCTCCGCCTCATCCACCGCCTGAAGACCGGCGCGCTGCTCCGGGCCTCCCTCGAGATCGGCGCGGTGCTCGGCGGCGCCTCGCCCTCGGAACGGCAGTCCCTCCGGGCCTACGGCGAAGCCATCGGGCTCGCTTTCCAGATCCAGGACGACATCCTGGACGCCACCGCCACCGACGCGGATCTGGGCAAGCGGGCCGGAAAAGATGCCGGCAGGGGTAAGATCACCTACCCCTCCCTCCTGGGCCTGGAGGGCGCCCGCAAGGCCCTGAGCGAAGCCACTGAGACCGCCCTATGTCATCTAGCATCCCTTCCCAACCGGAATTCCTTGGCAGCCTGGGCGCGATACCTGGCGCTGCGGGCCAAGTAGGAAGCCGCGTGA
>JAFJUR010000106.1 GCA_017859995.1 Holophagaceae bacterium
GGCCATGAAGTCCACGGTGCCCATCATGAGGCCCGAGCGGGTGAGGCCGCCTTCCTCGTCCCGCGCCAGGCCGAAGTCCGACAGGCGGGCCTGGGGGCCTTCCTCGGTGTCTTCCACCAGGATGTTGGCGGGCTTCACGTCGCGGTGAACCAGGCCTGTGCGGTGCGCCGCGCCCAGCCCCCGGGCCGCCTGGGCCGCCAGGGCGACGCGGACGCGCCAGTCGCCCTCGGTGCCCAGGTCGGCGAAGGTGCGTCCCTCCACCAGCTGGAAGAGGATGCAGGGGCGCCCCTCCAGGGTGCCCGTGTCGTGCACGCGCACCACGTTCGGATGCTCCACCCTCGCCTGCAGGCGGGCCTCCAGCAGCAGGCGGTCCGCCTCGCGGGGATCGCCGCCGCGCACGAACTTCACGGCCACGGGGCGCTCCAGCCCGGAATCCCAGGCGCGGTGCACCTCGCCCATGCCCCCGGTGCCCAACAGGCCCTTCAACGTGATGCGGCCATCCAGGGCGCTGAGCAGCAGGGTCATCGGTCGTCTCCCAGCGCGGCGCGCATGCGGAGGGCGACTTCCTCCAGATCGGATTCGGGATAGTTCGAGAAGCCCAGGCGCAGGGCCTGCACTGGGCCTCCGTCGAAGGCGAAGCGCCGGCCGGGCTGGAAGGCCACCCCCTGCTCCAGGGCGCGCGCGGCCCAGCGGTCCACGTCGACGCCTTCGGCCACCTGGGCCCAGAGCGCCAGGCCGCCCTCTGGCACCTGGAAGCTCAGGCGGTCGCCCAGGGCCCGTTCCAGGGCGCGGCAGAGCACGTCGCGGCGGATCCGGTAAGTCTGCTGCATGCGGTTGAGGTGGCGGTGGATGGCACCGTCGTCCAGCAGCTCGGCGAAGGCCCGCTCCAGCACCATGTCGCCCTGCCGGTCCAGGGCCTGGCGCAGGGCGCGCATGCGGGCGATGAGCGGGGCCGGGCCGTGCACATAGCCCAGGCGCAGGTTGGGACTGAAGATCTTGCTGAGGGTGCCCACGTGGATCACCACGCCGGCGCGGTCGTCCGCCGCCAGGGGCGCCCGGGGCCGGCCCTCGAAGAGGAACTCGCTGTCCTGGTCGTTCTCGATGATGGCGAAGCGGTGCGCCTGGGCCATGGCCATGAGGCGCGCCCGCCGCTGGCTCGACAGCGGCACCAGGGTGGGGTACTGGCGGAGGGGCGTCACGAACACGGCCCGCAGCCGCTCCGATTCCGCCAGCTGCACCAGGGCGCCGACGCGCATCCCCTCGCCGTCCACGGGCACGGGCAGGCAGCGGGCGCCTCCGCGGGCGAAGGCCTCCCACACGCCCGGATGACCCAGGGCCTCCACCGCCACGGCCTCCCCCGGGGAGATGAGGGCCTGGCCCGCCAGGAACAGGGCCATCTGGCTGCCACGGGTCACGAGGATGTTTTCCGGCGAGGCGGCGATGCCCCGGGATTCGCTGAGCATCCGGGCCAGGGACTGGCGCAGCATGGGGTGGCCCTGGGGATCCTCCAGCTCGAGGTTCTGCTGGCGGTTGAGGACCAGGGCCCGGCGGTAGGCCCGGGCCAGCTCGGCGCCGGGCAGCAGCCGGGGATCCGGCAGGCCGCTGGCGACCTTCAGCAGCCCGGGCGCGCCTTTGGGGGCCTCCTCCATCCGCCCCGAGGCCAGGTCGAAGCCCATGGTCACGCCCTCGGGGACCACCTCGGTCGAGGGGGCCTGACCCGGCAGGCGGGTCGGCGGATCGGGCGCCACCACGCTGCCCTCGCCCGGGGTGGAGACCACCCACCCCTCGGCCTGCAGCTCCCGGTAGGCCGCCATCACGGTGTTGCGGCTCACCCCCAGGCGCTCGCCAAGGGTGCGGTACCCGGGCAGGGCATCCCCCGGATGCAGGCGGCCGCGGTGGATCTCCTGCATAAGAGAGTGTGCGATCTGCAGATAGACCGGCTCGCGGCTCTGCGGATCCAGAAAGACGGTGGGCGTCCGTGCGCTCAGGGGATGGCTCCGGGGGTGGTGGGGACCAGTCTACGGGGGATCCGCGAGATCCGGCAATCCAAGGTGGCCCAGCCTCCTTCTCGGAAGCGTACCTGCCTGACCACGCCGGCCACGCCGAAGCTGGGGCATCCCTTCTGGAGACCGCCATGCGCCCGATTCAGGCCCACCCCCGCTCCCATCACCACAGCCGACGCCCCTCGGGCCGCGCCCTTCTGGCGGGCCTCCTGGCCATCATCGTCACCGCCTGCGGTGGCGGCGGAGGCGGCTCCAGCGCCCCGGCCCCCCAGCCTCCGGCGCCCACCGCCACCCTGAACAGCCTCGCCGTCACGCCGGCCACGACCTCGCTCAGCCGGTCCGCCACGAAGCAGTTCACGGCCACGGGTTCCTACTCCGACGGCACCACCAAGGACCTCACCGCCACCGTCACCTGGACCAGCTCCGCGCCGACCATCGCCTCCGTGAGCAGCGGCGGCCTGGTCACGGGCGTGGCCGCCGGCAGCGCCACGCTCACCGCCGCCTCCGGCGCCACCTCGGCCCAGGCCCAGGTCTCGGTCACCGCCGCCACCCTGACGGCCCTCAGCATCACCCCCGCCTCGC
Organism: Holophagaceae bacterium; assembly: GCA_017859995.1. GTDB lineage: Bacteria > Acidobacteriota > Holophagae > Holophagales > Holophagaceae > Geothrix. The sequence continues at coordinate 2,586 of JAFJUR010000106.1, forward strand.
CCTCCCTCGCCAAGGGCGCCACCCGCCAGCTCACAGCCATGGGCGCCTATTCCGACGGCACGAGCCGGGATCTCACTGGCAGCGTGACCTGGACCAGCTCGACCCCCGCCGTCGCCTCCGTGAACGCGGCCGGCCTGGTGACGGGCGTCGCCGCGGGCGCCGCCACCGTCAGCGCCACCTCGGGCGGCGTCACGACGCAGACGCCGGTGACCGTCACCGCCGCCAGCCTGCTCTCCCTCGCCGTCACCCCCGCCAACAGCTCGGTGGCCAAGGGCGGCACCAAGGCCTTCACGGCCACGGGCACCTTCTCGGACGGCAGCACCGGCCCCGTCACCGTGACCTGGACCTCCTCCGCCCCCGCCGTGGCCACCATCAACGGGTCCGGCGTCGCCACCGGCATCGCCGCCGGCACGGCCACCCTCACGGCCACCAACGGCGCCATCAGCGGCAGCGCCACCCTCGCCGTCACGGCCGCCACCCTGTCGAGCCTCGCCATCACCCCCGCGACCCCCTCGGTCACCGCCGGCGCCTCCACGCCCCTCACCGCCACCGGCACCTACACCGATGGCAGCACCGCCAACCTCACGAGCGCCTCCACCTGGACCTCCTCCGCCCCGGCCATCGCCCTGGTGAACGCCGGCGGCCTGGTCACCGGCGTGGCCCAGGGCACCAGCACCATCACCGCCACCTCCGGCGGCGTGTCCGGCCACGTCACGCTGACGGTCAACGCGGCGGCCACCGTCACCCTGGTGGAGGTGTCTCCCACCAGCGCCACCGTCCCCATCACCACCACGAAGGACTTCCAGGCCATCGTCACCTGGTCGAACGGCACCCGCCTCAACATGACCTACGACGTGCAGTGGTCCTCCACGAACACCGCCATCGCCACCATCGACAACCTGGGCCAGGCCACGGGCCTCTCGGCGGGCTCCGCCACCATCCGCGCCACCTACGGTGGCGTCACCGGCCAGGCGGCGATCACCGTGACCGCCCCGACCCTGAATTCCATCAGCCTGGATCCCCCCACGTCGTCCCTCCCCGTGGGCGGAACGGTGGACCTGACCGCCACGGGCAACTTCTCGAACGGCACCTCCACCGTGCCCTACGACACCCACGTGACCTGGACCTCCTCCAGTCCCTCGGTGGCCACCGTCGAGAGCCACGGCGTCGTGACGGCCGTCGGCGCGGGCACCGCCACCATCAGCGCCTCGGCCGGCGGCGTCACCGGCACCGCCACGGTGACCGTCACCGCCCCCGCCCCCACCTTCGACCCCGCCCTCGTGGGCCGCTGGGAGTTCATCGACGTCACGGGCACCTGGGGGAGCTTCTACACCTTCAACGCCAACGGCACCTTCGACTACTCGCTGATCTACCTGAACCACGACGTCTGCATCAACACCTCCAAGCGCGTGGCCACCCGGTCGGGCACCTTCTCCAGCGCCCCCGGCAAGATCATCCTGAACATCACCACCTCCTTCGACGATGTCTTCGACTGCAACGGCAACGGCCAGCGCTTCGTCTTCCAGCCCAGCGTCCAGGAGCACCAGGCCTACTTCCAGAGCGGCCTGCTCTACACGAACAATCCCAACGACTTCACGCCCACCGGCTGGCTGGGCCACACGAAGAAGTAGGAGCATCCGGAAGCTCGGCCAGGGCGGGGGCCTTCGGGTCCCCGCCCTGCATGCCGGACCTCGGGGTCGGGCTTCGGAATCCGGGGCCAGGTCCTGCTAATCTGGTGACATGACAAAGACCTACTACGCCGGCCAGGATGTGGACGCCCCCTGCGGGCGCTGCGGCGGAGAGACCCGGCACCAGGTGCTGACGGTGACCAACGGCATCCCCGACAAGCTCATCTGCGGCAACTGCCGCTCCGTGCACAAGTTCCGCGCGGCCAAGCCCGACCCCCTGCCCCGCACCCCCCGCATCGCCGCGGCCGCGAAGGCCGGCGGACCTCGACCCGGCTCACTGGTCAACCAGTTCCAGCAGGTGCTGGCCCAGGAGCAGGGCGGCGCCAAGGCCAAGCCGTACAGCGTGGCCGAATCCTGGGAGGAGGGCGCCTGGATGGACCATCCGACCTTCGGCCTGGGCCGCATCCAGCGCAAAGTCGGCAAGAAGGTGGACGTGCTGTTCCGGGACGGCCTGAAGACCCTGGTCAGCGCATGACCCAGGCGCCGCTCCTCGAATCAGGCTCCTCCGCCCTGCGGGAGTTGCGGTTCGCGGTGCTCGACCTGGAGACCACCGGCGGCAGCCCCAAGGCCCGCTGGGGCAAGGACGGACGCTTCCTCCAGCCGTCGGAGATCACGGAAGTCGGCGTGGTGCGCCTGTCGGGCCTGGTGGTGGAGGACCGCTGGTCGAGCCTGGCCGCCATCCAGGGCTTCCTGCCCGAGGAGATCCAGCGCCTCACGGGCATCAGCCTGCCCATGCTGGCCGGCGCGCCGCCCTGGGAGCAGGTGGCCCTGAAGCTGGCGCCGAAGCTGGAAGGCCGCATCTGGGTGGCCCACCACGCGCCCTACGACGGCAGCTTCCTCAAGGCCTGGTTGCCCGAGGGCGTCTGGCGGCGCCACCGGCTCATCTGCACGCGCCTGCTGGCCAAGAAGCTCATTCCCGAGCTGCCCCGGCGCAGCCTCGCCGAGCTCTGCGAATTCCTCGGCATCACCAACACCCGCGCCCATCGCGCCCTTCAGGATGCCGAGGCCACCGCCGAGGCCCTGCAGCACCTCCTCAGGCGGGCGGAGGACCAGGGCCTGGGCGGGGAGGCCTTCCTCGCCGCCGGCGAGGTGCCCTGGAGCAAGGTCTAGGGCCTACTTGATGGCCTTCTTCGCCTTCTCGGCGGAGGCCTGGGAGTAGTAGGCGCACACGCCCTTCTTCGCGTCGGGCTCGATGCCCGCGGCCTTCAGCGCGTCCTTCAGCTTCTTCTCGGGCACCCCCAGGTCCTTCGCCCAGTTCGCCGCCGTCTTCAGGCCCTCAGCCGCCATGGCACCCTCCGTGGGGGCCAGCCTACACCTCGGCCCAGGTGACGGCGGTCCGGTTTGCCTATGGGCGGTGCAGTTCGCCCCGGAGTCCGGGCTGGGCCGCCCGCATCCGCTAAGCTACCCCCATGGATCTCACCCGTTTCCTCGAACTCGTCCGCACCCAGGGCTGGCAGGGTTGGTCCCTGTGGGCGGTGCTGCTGGCCCAGGCCCTCCTGTGGGTGGGCCTGGTGCGCCTGCACCTCTCGCTGCAGCGGGAGGAGGCGCCCTGGGAGGAGTGCGTCGGGAAGATCCGGTCGGCCTTCCTCCGCAAGGTGAACGGCGACGAGGAGATCCAGGAGCTGAAGGTGCACCGCTACGCCCCGCTGGTGGACCAGCTGCTGGCCCTGCACTTCGCCGAGGAGAAGACCGACCGCTTCGACCGCTGGCTGCTCATGCGCTGGAAGGTGAAGGAGGGCCTGCGGCCCTACTGGATCCGCTGGGGCTACCTGCTCATCGCCTTCGGGGTGGTGGTGTGGTACCTCCAGGGCCTGCGCCTGGATCTCGGCACCGACGTGCTGAAGCGCACCCCGGTGGATCCCCGCCTGCTGTGGGTCTGGCTGGGCTACGCCATGATCCTCGCCTGGAAGATCGTCCGCCTCCACGGGAACCTCGAACGCGTGCAGCGCAGCCTGCTGCTGCCGAGGCGCGACGAATAGATCCCACAACTTCAGATGGAAAGACGAACCACCAAGAACTGGAACAAGGGCTTTGGCTTTTCTTGGTTTCTTCTCGGTATCCGCGTAGCGGATACGCGAGACAAAACCGTATCTGGTGTCTTGGTGTCTTGGTGGTGTTCAGTTTCTTCTTCTCAGAGGCCACTCGCATGACGGGTTCGAGACGCGGTGAGGCCGCCCGCCGGCTGGGCCTGCGGGCCGAGCGCCTGACCCTCTGGCTGCTCTGGCTGCGGGGCTGGGACTTGGTCGCCTGGCGTCAGAAGCTGGGCCGCTGGGAGCTGGATCTGCTCCTGTGCCGGGGCCCGGACCTGCGCCTGCTGGAGGTGAAGGCCCGGCGGCCCGGCGCCTGGGTGGGGGCGGACATCGCCCTGACGCCTGAGCAGCGCCTCCGCCTCCAGGGGGCGCTGCGACGCTGGCTGGACCGGGTTCCCTGGCCCGGCCAGGTCACCTTTCAGCGGGTGAGCTGGGCGGGCTGGCGCTGCCGGTTCCATCCACCGGAGCGCTGGGATGCCCTGACGCTGAGGCCCGGGCCCGGAGCCCCGTGATCTCCTCCGGCGAAAGGCCCAGGAAGGCCAGGAAGCGCTGGTGCCTGTCCGGGGCGGTCCGCTCGAAAGTCCCGTGCCAGCGGTCCATGTCGGCGTCCGTGAACCCCGAGGCCCGGAGCAGAGTCACCCAGGTGGCCTTGTCCATCGCCTGCAGGCCTTCCAGGAGGTCCGGGTTCCGCAGCAGGCCCACGGTCACCCGCAGCCGGGTCCGCAGGTCGGCCATCTGGCGATCCAGGTCCGCCAGGTGCGCCTGCAAGGTGGCCGCGAGCCGATCCGGGTGGGCGAGGAGGGCGCCGATGGCGTCCAGGGGGACCCCGGCCCTCCGGTAGGCGCAGATCGCCTCGAGGCGGGCGGCGTCCGCCTCGCTGTAGCGGCGGTGATCCTTGGCGGACCGGCCGCTGGGCCGCAGCAGGCCGATGCGGTCGTAGTGCAGCAGGGCGCTGCGGGAAAGGCCGAACCGCCGGGCCAGGGCGCTGATGGTGAGCATGTCAGTCCGTCCGGAGCATGGTACCCGTTGTCAGGAAATGGACCAGCCGGCGCTCCAGCAGCGCCAGGGCCGCCGGGAAGCGCGCCGCGTATCCCTGGATGTAGGCCTCGCCAATGGGGCTGAGGGGCACCAGGTCGTAGGTCCACGCCAGACGGGTTCCGCTGCCTTCCGCGGCCAGGTCCAGATCCAGCAGCGTGGCGTGGGAACCCGGGGCGTGGACCGTGAACCGGATGCGGTCCGACTGGTGGACGGCGACGACCCAGAGCCAGTCGGGGCCCTCCAGCCCCGGGGTGGTGAACACGCAGCCCGGCTCGGCCCAACCGCTGGCGGAGCGGAGGACGGTGGCCGACCAGCCTTCGATCCAGTCGCGCTCCCGGACTGGGCACAGCAGGGGATGGACGGCCGAGGGCGGGGCGGCCAGGTGCATGGTGTGACGGAGAACGGTCATGGGAACCTCCCAGTCCAGCCTCCGATGTGAAGCCGTGATCGGTTCAAGGGGTTTGTGGCACGGCCCTCGCCCCGAACCCCCCGGGTGTCGGTATGTTGACCTTCCTGGACCGTCTGCTTCCGTATATGGGCCGCCTGGCGAGGCGGGCGGACCTGGCTGCGCCCGTATTCGTGATGGTCGTCCTGGTGGTGATGGTGCTGCCCCTGCCGGCCTTTGCGCTGGATCTGCTCATCGTCCTGAACATCACCCTGAGCCTGGTGATCCTGATGGTGGGCATGTATGTCCGCCGCCCCAAGGAGTTCAGCTCGTACCCCTCGGTGCTGCTGGTGGTGACGCTTTTCCGTCTGGCCATCAACGTGGCCACCACCCGGCGGATTCTGCTCTACGCCGGCGACCAGGGGGCGGATGCCGCCGGGCACATGGTGAAGGCCTTCGGCCAGTTCGTGGTGGGCGGCAGCTATGTGATCGGCTTGGTGGTCTTCCTCATCCTGCTGGCCATCCAGTTCCTGGTGATCAACCACGGCGCCGGCCGCATCGCGGAAGTGACCGCCCGGTTCACCCTGGACGCCATGCCCGGCAAGCAGATGGCCATCGACGCCGACCTGAACGCGGGCTACATCGACGAGCAGGAGGCCCGGCGCCGACGCAAGGACCTCCAGGAGGAGGCCGGCTTCTACGGCGCCATGGACGGCGCCGTGAAGTTCACCCAGCGGGACGCCGTGGCGGCCCTGATCATCCTGGCCGTCAACATCGTGGCGGGCATCATCCTGGGCGTGGTCCAGTACAACCTGCCCGTCGTGCAGGCCCTGGAGGTCTACACCCTCCTCACCGTGGGCGACGGCCTGGTGACGGTGATCCCCAGCCTGCTCATCAGCGTGGGCGGCGCCATCCTCACCACCCGCAGCGGCGCCGACGCCTCCGGCCTGGGCAGCGAGGTCGTGGGCCAGCTGGGCGCCGATCACCGCCCCCTGGCCATCGCCGCCTCCGTGCTCTTCCTCTTCGGGGCGGTGCCGGGGCTGCCCCTGTTCCCCTTCTGGGTGATGGCGTCCATCTTCACCGTCATGGCCTACGCGGCCTGGAAGCTGCCCAAGGTCATCCCCACCCCCGCCGAGGAGCATGCTGCCGCGGAGAAGGCCAAGGCCGCCGCCGCGGAATCGGCCGACCGGGTCGAGGGGCTGCTCAAGGTGGATCCCCTGGGCCTGGAGGTGGGCTACAGCCTCATCCCCCTGCTGGACGTGAACCAGGGCGGCACGGTGCTGGAGCGCATCAAGGCCGTCCGGCGCCAGATGGCCCAGGAGCTGGGCATCGTGGTGCCGCCGGTCCGCATCCGGGACAACCTGCAGCTGCCGCCGCTCACGTACCGCATCCTGCTCCGGGGCGAGGAGATCGCCCGGGCGGAGCTGCAGCCTTCCCAGTTCCTTGCCATGAACCCCGGCACCGCCACGGAGGACCTGGCCGGCACCCCCACCTCCGAGCCCGCCTTCGGCCTGCCCGCCTACTGGATTCCCGACACCCAGCGGGACCGGGCGCAGATGCTGGGCTACACCGTGGTCGAACCGGCCACCGTGCTCACCACGCACCTCTCCGAGCTCATCAAGCAGCACGCGCCGGACCTGCTGGGCCGGCCGGAAGTCCAGCACCTCCTCGACACCCTCAAGGAGACCACGCCCCGGCTGGTGGACGACCTCATCCCCAACGTCATCTCCGTCACCACCCTCCAGAAGGTGCTGCACAACCTCCTGCGCGAGCGGGTGCCCGTGCGCGACCTGGGCCGCATCCTCGAGGCCACCGCCGACGGCGCCACCATGACCAAGGACATCGGGTTCATCACCGAGTACGTGCGGCAGGCCCTGGGGCGCGTCCTCACCAGCCCCCACGTGTCCGAGAGCGGCGAGCTGGGCGTGCTGGTGTTGGATCCCTCCCTCGAGCAGACCCTCCAGGGCGGCATCGAGCAGACGGACCGGGGCAGCTTCCTGGCCCTGGAGCCCGGCCGCACCCAGGAGCTGCTCTCGCGCATCGCCAACGGCATCGCGGCCATGCTGCCCGGCGCCCAGCCCGTGCTCCTCACCAACCCGGTGGTCCGGCCCCACCTCCGGCGCCTGCTCGAACGGGCCCTGCCCCACCTCGTGGTGCTGAGCCACAGCGAGGTTCCCATGGATGTCCGCGTCGTGAACCTGGGAACCGTCTCATGAAGGGCCAACCATGCGCGTGAAGACCTTCGAAGCCGGATCCATGCAGGACGCCCTGGACATCGTGAAGCGCGAGATGGGGGAGGAGGC
>JAFJUR010000214.1 GCA_017859995.1 Holophagaceae bacterium
GACCTTCCTGTTCCACCGCACCTGGAGCTGGAGCACCCACACCGTGCGCATCCTGCTCCGCGCCGGCATGGCGGGCACCTACCGGCTGCGCCCGGCGAAACTGAGCCTCATGTCGAACGAAGGGCAGTGGGTCACCAGCGACGGGCTGGACCTGAAGGTGCAGGACGGGGGTGCGCGATGAACCGCTGGATGATGCCGATCCTGCTGCTGGCGGCCACGGGGCTCGTGGCCCAGAAGGCACCCTCGTCGAAGCCTGCGAAGCCGCCGGCCGTCGCCTATGTGCCGGACCTGAAGGCCTGGCGGATGGAGGTCTCACCCGCCCTCGGCGGCTGGTCCAGCGACCGCGCGGTGAACCTGCGCATCAAGCTGGTGGACCCGAAGGATCCGAACCCGCCGAAGGACGAGGCGGCGCCGCGCTACGACGAAGGCGACTACGACGGCGACGGCGAGGACGGCCGCACGGAGGACACCCGCACCGCCGAACAGCTGCGGCAGGAGCGGCTCCAGCGGGAGGCCGAGGCGGCGCGCCAGGCCTGGCGCCAGCGCACCCTGAGGGTCTGGTTCAACGGCACGACGCTCACCTGGTCCACCCGGGTGGGCACGACCCTGAATACCGAACTCACCGCCCAGAACGGGGAGAACCGCCTGGAGATCCTCGAACCCGACTCGGGGCTGAAGGTCGTCCGCAGCTGGTGGGTGTCCACCGCGCGGACGCGGCTCCGCGTCGTCAGCATCCAGGCCAACGACGAATACACCGGGGGCAGTCTCCAGGTCATGGAGCCCGACGGGGCCCTGGCTCAGGGCGGGCGCCGCACGCCCTCCGGCGGCATGCTCCGCTGGTCTGGCGAGTACACCCACGACACGCCACCGCCCGGCACCTACACGCTGAAGTGGACCGGCGGCTGGCGTGGCGGAAAGCCGGCCCGCATCCGGGTGGAGGCGGTGCTGGATGGCGGCACCGACCAGGAACGCCGCTGGACCTGGGAACGTCTCATCCTGCCGGGCGCAGGCCCCACCACCCTGGGGACCTTCGATGTGGAACCCTAGGGGCCTCCTGCTGGCCTTCGCGGCCACCTGTCTCCCGGCGATCCAGCCCGCGCCAGAGGTCCCCAGGTCGCCCGCCCTGCGACCCGGCGAAGGCTTCGCCATCACCCTGGGCGATGGCGAGGTGCGGGTCTACGGCGAGGCCGGCCGGGAGGCGCCCATGGGCAGCCTCGCGAAGCTGGTGTGGATGCGGCTCGAAGGCTCCGAATGGGCCAGCCGGGGCGTGCGGTACAAGTGCACCGGCACGGAGGGTGCCTTCCATTGCTGGAACCGGGAGGGCCACGGTCGGGTGGATCTGGGCACCGCCCTGAAGGAGAGCTGCAACCTCGCCTTCCTGGCCTGGATCGCCGACGCCCAGACCCATTGGAAGAAGGACTATGGCGAAGCTGCGGCCAGGGTCCGCATGGAAGAGACCTTCGCGCCCTTCCTGGGCCGGCGCCTGCCGCCTGGGGATGCCCTGCCGCCGCTGACGCCGGCCTGGGTGGGCGATGGCGACCTGCTGCGCACCAGTCCCGAGGCCTTCCTCCGCTGGCTCATGGAACCCGACAAGGCTGAGGTGGTGACCTTCGGCAAGCGGTTCCTGGCGGGCACCTGGGTTGAGTTCAACGCCCTCTTCGGCAAGGAGCAGTGGTGGTTCAAGACCGGCACGGCCCCGGTTCCTGGCGACCCCACCGCCACCAGCGCCTGGGTGGCCGGAGGCAAGGGCGAGGCCATCGTGGTGCTGCACCTGCCCAGGGGCCGGGGGAAGCAGGAGGGCCTCGTCCGCATCCGCGAGATCCTTGGGCTGAAGGGTTGATGCTCCTTCCGCTCGCCACGCTCGCAACACCCGCAGTGCAGGTTGCCCAGGCTTTCACCCCACCGACGATGGTCGGGGACATCGGGGCTCGGCCCACGGTCGAGGAGGCGCTTCGAGCCGCCTTCGCGGCGACGGCCGGGCAGGGACCCTGGCCGCCGGGAGCATGGACGGTGCTGATCCACCCGGACGCGGTCGCCTTCGAGCGGGCCACCGGCGCGCCGCCGGGCCGGGCCGCGCAATGGACGGGAACCACCCTCCACCTGCGGCCCTGGGAGCAATTGCGGCGGCGCGATCTGGGCGCGATCCTTCGCCACGAGCTGACCCATCGCCGGCTGGCCGCCAAAGGTCTTCGCCGCTGGGAGGAGGAGGCCCGCTGCCTCTTTGCGGAGGGGCATCGGCGGCCTCTGGGCCCCAAGGCGGGCCGCCCGGCCGGGGCCCTGCAGGACCGCCTGGACCGGGCCCTGGCGGGCGGCACCACCCGGGAGCAGGCCTGGGCCTACCGGTGGCTCCGGGCCTGGCTCAAGGGTGGGTCTTTGCCACCGCCGCCCGACGCGCGGAGCCGGCCTTCCGAGGTGTGGGTGAAAGAGGCTGCCACCGGGGCGGAGGAGGTGACGGTGATCTGGCCCGCCGAACGCCTGCGGGGGCCCTTGGTCGTCAATGGCCTGCGGCTGCCTCACCGCGCCGGAAGGTCGTGGCGGTTTCGCGGCCATGTGCGGTTTTCGCCGGGGTTCCCCGTTCGCGATCTCCGCGGCGCGGTGCGGGTGCAGGCCGCCGTCCACGGCTGGCGGGTCGCCTGGACCGCCTCCCGGAAAGCCTGGATCGCCGCGGCCACCGAGGGGGAACTGGGAGGCGACGCGCCCGTGGAGGCCCGGCGGGCCCTGGCCGCCGTGCTCGGCCAGTGGCTGGAGGGCCACAGCCACCAGCATCCCGGAGGCACCCTGTGTCCCCTGACCCACTGCGCCGTGGTGCGCGGGGCGGCCTCGGAGGCGACGCTCGCCGCCGCGGCGTCGGCGCCGGCCCTGCCGCTGGATCCGCGCTGGGCCTTCTTCACCGGCTCCGCCGGGGGAAGGGGACTCTCCCCCCAGGAGGTGTGGGGCGCGGGCCCCGCCGACGCGGGCAGCCCCGTCGAGGTGCCCGGAGACCGCTGGTCCACCTGGGAGCGTTCCCTCGACGCCGCAAAGGTGGCCGCCCTGAAGCGGGATGTGCGGCCCGGGCTGAAGCAGGGCCAGCGCGGCCTCAGCCTGGGGGACTCGGGGCCCTACGCGGTGGAGGCCCTGCGGCTGGCGGCGGGCCGCCGATTCGGGTGGACGACCTGGCCCAGCAACGCCTGCGAAGGCGAGGTCGGACCGGGCGGCGCCCTCCGGCTCCGGGGCCGCGGGTGGGGCCACAACGCGGGCCTCTGCCTCGCCACCGCCCGGTTCCGGGCCACCCAGGGCGCCACGGCGGAACAGATCCTCGACGAGGCGTTTCCGGCCTCCTGGCGGATGCCTTGAGCTGGTGGGTCTACCTCCTCCGCTGCGGCGACGGCACGCTCTACTGCGGGATCGCCCTGGATGTGGAGGCCCGCCTGAAACAGCACCAGGAAGGCAAAGGTGCCAAGTACACCCGGGGCCGCGGGCCCCTGGAGCTGGTCCACCGCGAGGCCTGCGCCACCAAGGCCGATGCGCTCCGGCGGGAGCGGCAGATCAAGCGCCTTCGGCGCGAGGCGAAGCTCGCGCTGGGCCGCCACGGCTGAGTCAGACTCGATCAGTGGTGCAGGAGGGCCCGGAGGCTGTCCGACTGTTCCTTCGGCAGGAGCGGTTCCGCGGGCTGGCGGCTGCCCAGGGCCGCCGCGAGCACATCCCTCGGACCGCCGTGAAGGGCCTCCCCCTGGGGCCGCGTGAGGAGGTAGAGCGTGCGCCGGCCGGGCTCGTACTGCC
>JAFJUR010000215.1 GCA_017859995.1 Holophagaceae bacterium
CCTGCACCCCCTGGACGAGGAGCGCACCCGCGCCGTCTTCCTCCCCTTCCTGCGGCGCATGGGCATCATCCAGGTGGACGAGGGCTTCGCGCACCTGCGCCTCAGCGACCACGGCGAGGCCCTGGCCCACGAGTATCTGCTGCGCGACCTCAAGGGCACCGCCGCCCACTGGCAGCCCCTGGAGCAGGACCAGCCCATGATCATGCAGCCCACGCTGGAGCTGCTGACGCCGCTGCTGCAGAGCCCGCACCGGCTGCTGCAGCTCGCCCAGCTGGCCGAGGTGGAATCCCTCGATGCCATGGGCAGCTTCCGGGTGAGCCACGCCACCCTTGTGCGCGCCCTTGATGCCGGCGTGCCCCTCGAAGAGCTGGGGCAGCGCCTCGGCGCCGCCACCCAGACCCTGCCCCAGCCCCTCCTGCAGCTGCTGGAGGATCTCTCCCGCCGGGTGGGCGAGGTGGAGGTCCACCAGGGCGTGCGGCTCGTGCGGGCCCGCACGGCGCACCTGGCCGATGAGCTGAAGCTGCGGCCCGAGCTGGCGCCGCTCAAGCTGGGCTCGCTGTCGGACACGGTGCTGGAAGTGCGCGGCGACGGCAATGCCCACGCCCTGCTCAAGCAGGCGGGCTTCATGCCGAAACCCGGCCGCTTCCTGGCCCTGAGCGTGGATTCGGATGAGAAGCTCTACCTCTGGGCCCTGGCGGCCCTGGCCTTCGTGGACGAGAAGGGCATGAACCATCACCTGGAGCCCGTGCAGCAGATGGTGCGCTCAGCGCTGCAGCGCCTCCACGACGAGGACCCGGCCCTCTACCAGGAAGTGCAGCGCCGCATCCCCATGCTGCACCTGGGCGGCGAGGACCAGCTGGCCGAGGAGGTGCAGCGCATCCTCGAATACGCGGCGGGCCACACGCTCATGGTGGAGCTCACCTACCTGCCCCCGGCGGCGCACCGCACGCAGCTGCGGCGCGTGTCGCCCCGCACCATCCAGGAGGACCACCTGCTGGCCTTCTGCCACCTCCACCAGGAGGAGATGGCCTTCCGCCTCACCCGCATCCAGGGCGTGAAGCTGCTGAACGAGCGGGGCTGGACGCCGGCGAACCACAGCCAGGCAGGGTGAGGTCATCTTTCTCCGGGGGTTCCTCGCTTCGCGAACACCCCCGGACCCCCGCGACAAAGCCCGGCCGAGCCGGGCTTTGTCTTTTTCTCTCCGGAGGTTCCGCGCTGCGCGCACACCCCCGGACCCCCGCGACAAAGCCCGGCCGAGCCGGGCTTTGTCTTTTTCGATCTCATCGGAGGGGTGGCTAGCCGACCAGTTCCTTCAGGCGTTTGTCCACGACTTCGGCCAGTTTTTCGACGAGTTCGCGGCTTTCGGTGCGGCTGGTCTGGACTTCCTTTTCCAGCTTCCGCTCGGTCTGCATGACGGATTTCTGGAGCTGGGCGAGCATCCCCTTGATGTCGTCCAGGTCGTTGACCAGGGAGTTGAGCCGGGGATCGGGGGGGCGGCTGTTGCTGAAGACGCTCATGCCCGCCAGCACGGTGGCGAGGGCGGAGAGCAGGAGGATCAGGAGGAGGAGGGGATTGCTGGCCATGGGCACACCTTGCCCTCGATATTGCCAGGACCGTGCCGACCCGGAGCTACTGGGGGTTCTGCTTCACCCGCTGGTAGTCGTCGCCCATGGTCTTGAGGGGCTTCTCCACGGGGATCACCAGGTAGGGTTCGCCCTTCCGGCCCCCCTTCTTGGCAACCAACTGAAGCTGCTGCTGAGCTTCCTCTTTCACCTGCCGCTCCTTGGCCAGTTCGCTGGCGTGGAGGGCGGCAAGGCGGGTGAGCTCCTGTTCCTGGCGTTGGGCCTGGGCGACCAGCCCGTCGGCCCGGTGCTTCTGCTGGAAGCCCCAGGTGCCCAGACCCACCAGGGCGGCGAGGAGCGGCAGGGCCGCAGTGGCGAGCAGGCCCCAGGTGGGGCGCTTCCGCTCCGTGCGGCTGCGACGCTGGGCTTCGCGGCGGAGATCGTCGGCCAAAGCGGTCAACTCGGGCGTGGGTTCGGTGGGCCGGCTGGCAGCCACGGGCCCGAGGCCCAGCAGGTCGCGGAGTTCCGCCCTCAGCTGGACATCTTCGGCGGGCTCGAAACGCCGAGCGGGATCAGACCAGGACATGCACGCCTCCTGAGGGATTGAGCTGATCTTTCAGCTGGGCCTTGGCCCGGTGGATGCGGGTCTTCACGGTGGCTTCGGGGATGCCGAGGATGTCGGCGATCTCCCGGATCGAGAGGCCTTCGACCACGAAAAGCCACAGGGCTTCGCGGAAGGTGGGCGAGAGCAGCCGCATGCGCTCCCGGACCTCCTGGTTCAGCACCAGGTCGTCGGCCCCGCCGGCCAGGCCGGGTTCGGCGACGACTTCCAGGCTGAGGTTCTGGTTCTTCATGGGGCGGCGCTCGGTCAGGGAGAGGGTTCGGACGGTGCCATACAGGAAGGCCGTGGGATGCTCCACCCGCTCCTCCCGCTGCATGAGGATGACGAAGGCCTCCTGGGCGATGTCCTCAGGGAAGTTGGCCCCGTAACGGCGCGCATAGCTCACGAGCCTTGGATAAAGCTCAGCGAAGGCGGCGTGGAAGGCCTCCTGGGTGCCGAATGGGGTTTCCGTGGGGGACTGCGCCATGCATGGGCTCCGACGCTCTAGGATGCCTGATCCGGGGGGGAAGTTCCGGGCTAGGCTGGAAGGGTATGGAATCGCCCCTTCAAGCCTGGCGCGACACCCTCGGGGAACTGGGGGTGATGGGCCTTATCCGCGAGCCCCGGGCCCAAGCTCCGCCGGAGGCCCAGGCCACGCCAGAGGCGCAGACCCGCCCGGCCGCCGCCCCCACGCCCGCAAATCCTCCCCCCGCCCGACCTCAGGCGGCGCGAGCCCTGCCCGCCGCGGCGACGCCCGCCGCCTACACCCCCCCGGCCGACCCTGTGGGTTGCCCACCGCCAGAAGTCATCGCCGGAGCCACGAGCCTGGCCGACCTGCAGAAGGCCATCCAAGGCTGCCTGGCCTGCCCGCTGGGACCCGGACGGCTGAAATTCGTCTTCGGTGAGGGCCACCCGAAGGCGCAGCTGATGTTCGTGGGCGAGGGGCCTGGTCGCGACGAGGATCTGCAGGGCCGGCCCTTCGTGGGCAAGGCGGGCGAGCTGCTCGACAAGATGATCGGAGCCCTGGGCCTGAAGCGGGAAGACACCTACATCGCGAACGTGGTGAAGTGCCGACCTCCGGACAACCGCACGCCATCGCCCACGGAGGCGCGCGCCTGCATGGGCTACCTCCATCGCCAGATCGAGCTCATCCAGCCTGCGGTGATCGTCACCCTCGGCGCCACGCCCCTGCGCGAGCTCGTGGGTGTCGTCGAAGGCATCACGCGCGTTCGCGGACAGTGGAAGCGGGTGCAGGTGGGCGGTCGCGAGATCCCGGTCATGCCCACCTTCCATCCCGCCTATGTGCTGCGCCAGTACACCCAGGAGGTGCGGCGGGCCGTGTGGGAGGATCTGCGCGCGGCCAAGGCCTGGATCGATCGGCCCGACCAGGGTTGAGGCGGGACCCGAGTCCAGGCAGCCGGGACGGCCGCCAACCTGTGTCATGCTAGGCCGAGCTTTCGAGGATCGACCATGCGTCTTGTTAACGTGTTCTTCATCGTGCTGCTGCTGCTGGTGCTGATGGTGCTGGGCAACCTGTACCTGACCAACCACGACCTGCTGGTGCGCGAAGTCGTGGTGTTCGGCGAGAACGATTCCGCCGACACCCGGCTCGTGAAGCGGATCTCGGAACGCATGCAGGACGCGCGAGACCTCGTGGCCCACGGCCTCCCCCGCGAAGCGAAGGAGATCCTCGAATCGATCCTCGAGCAGCGCAGGGAGCACATCCCGGCGCGCATGCTGCTGGGCGAGATTCTCATGAAGACCGGCAGTCCCGAAGAAGCAGTGAAGCTGTTCCAGGCCATCTGCGCGGACGAGCCCGATCAGGTCGAGGCGCGGTACCAGCTGGCCGAGGCGCTGGTGGCCATCCGCAATCCCGACGCCTCCGCCACCGTGCTGAAGCAGCTGGCCGCCGATCATCCCAAGAAGGCCCTCCGGGCCCTGCGCCGCCTGCGGGCCATCCATATGGAAGCCCAGCGCTGGGAGGAGGCTTCTGAAGCCCACAAGAAGCTGCTGGCTCATTTCCCCGGCGAACTCACCCAGGGGGAGAAGGCCCAGGGTTCGGCCCTGGCCTACCAGGTGGGCATGGCCAAGGTGGACGCCGACCAGTTCAAGGATGCGGCGCAGATCTTCCAGCAAGTGCTCAAGGACGAGCCCGAATTCGTGCCCGCCTACCTCAGCCTCGGCCGCTGCATGATCCTCCAGGACCAGGAGGCCCAGGGCCTGGAGATCCTCATCGAGGGCTTCCGCAAGACCGGCGAGGGCACCTTCCTGCAGGAGGTGGAGGACTACTTCATCCAGCTGGGCCGGCCTGAAGACGGTCTCGCAGTCATGCGCCGCGTGGCCGCCACCTCGAAGCACGCCACCACTGCCAAGTTCTTCCTGGGCAAGATGCTCTACCGCCTCGAAATTCTCGATGAGGCCCTCGACCTCTTCCAGGAAGTGCGCAGCCAGGTGGTCTACAGCCCGATCCTCTTCTTCTTCATGGCCAAGATCCACAGCCGCCGCGCCCGCCTGGATGCCGCCCTGAACGAATACCGCCAGCTGCTTCGCAATCTGGGGGTGCTCAAGCTGCGCTTCGAGTGCGCCGTCTGCGGCCAGCGTACCCAGGACTACACGGACCGCTGCGAGAACTGCGGCAGCTGGAACAGCAGCCACTTCCTCTTCAAGGAAAGCGACCTCCCCGAAGGCCCCATCCGAGGCGAGTCCGGCAGCTGGATGGCGATGATGTAAACGCCCGCCGGGTGACGGAGGACGCGCCGGTGGCGCGTTCGGAGTCGGGCCCCGGCGAGGCGTTTATGCCACCCACGCAGGAAGCCGCCATTCGGCGGCTTCCGTCAAGATGGCCGGCCCTCAGGCGGGGCAAGTTCATTCCTCACGAAGAAAGGGCACCGCAAGGTACCCTTTCTTCGTCTAAATCAAAGCAAACAAAGCCCTAAGCAATAGCCTGTCGAATATCGGACAGGAGGCGCTTGAGCTCCAGCTCGGACAGCTGGAGGGGCACCTGCTGCTTGACCTCGTCCTTGCGGTAGAAGGCGATGCGCTTCACCACGATCTTGTTCTTGCCGATGCTGATCTCGTTGAACTGGATCTGGGTGTCGTCCTTGTAGGGCGGCAGGCTGCG
>JAFJUR010000216.1 GCA_017859995.1 Holophagaceae bacterium
TCCTTGGCCTTGATGGCCGCCGCGATGACCCCCATGATGGCGCCGCCCGCCATGAGGCCGCTGGCGATGAGGACGCCGCGGTTCTCCCGGGCCTTGGCGTCGGCCTCCGAGGTGCCCTTCTTGGGCCGGTTCACCCAATGGGCCATGAGGCCGCCCAGGAAGAGGGGCGTGTTCAGCTCGATGGGCAGGTACATGCCCAGGGCGAAGCCCAGGGCGGGCAGTTCCACCATGCGCAGCACGATGGAGAGCATGATGCCCAGTCCGAAGGCGTACCAGCGCAGGGGCATGGAGACGGTGCCGAAGATGCCCTCGAGGATGGCCTTCATGGCGCTGGCCTGGGGCGCGGGCAGGGCGTTGGTGCCGATGGCATAGGCGCCGTCCGGCAGTTTCTGGTTGGCCAGCAGCCACATGGCCAAGCCAGTGAACAGCGCGGCCACGAAGGTGCCCACGAACTTCCAGGCGATCTGGCGGGCGGGGGTGGCGCCGATCCAGTGGCCGATCTTGAGGTCGGTGCTGAAGGCGCCCGACGCCGCGAGCGCCGTGCAGACGATGCCGCCCACCATCATGGTGAGGAACATGCCGTAGCCGCCGCTGAAATGCAGCTTCAACATCAAGCCGCCCGTGATCACCAGCGTGAGCATGGTCATGCCGCTGATGGGATTGGTGCCGATGGTGGCGATGGCCCGGGCGGCCACCGGCGCGAAGAAGAAGGCGATGACCATGATGACGGCGGTGGCCACCAGGGCGGGCACCAGGGCGCGCTGGATGCCCAGGCCGAAGGAGAGGAAGAGCAGGATGCCCACGGCGCAGGCCACCAGGCCCGTGGCGATCATCCCGCCCGGCATGGACCGGTCGGTGCGCGCGACCGCGGCCGTTTCCGCGCCGGCTGTCTCGCCGGCGAGCAGGGCCTTCATGTTGCTGATGATGGAGCGGATCATGTTGGGCATGGAGGCCAGAACGCCCATGACGCCGGCGCCGGCGATGGCGCCCACGCCGACGATGCGGATGTAGGAGAAGAAGACCTGCTCCGGGTTCATGTCGGCGATGAGCTTGGTGCCCGGCGCGATGACGACGGGCACATGCTGGCCGATGGCGTGGAAGAGGGGCACCAGCACGAACATGCTGAAGAGGGATCCTCCGGCCATGACGGCGCTGTAGCGCAGGCCGATGATGTAGCCGATGCCCATGGTGGCGGCGTTGTTGAGGAAGTTGAAGGCCAGGAAGCGATCGCGCAGCGCGGAGCCCACCCACATGTGCTTGAGCGTGAGGTTCTCGCCCATCAGGCGGAATACGCTGGTGAGGCTGTCGTAGAGGGCCCCGATGCCCGCGGCCACCGCGAGCTCCTTGGCCTGGTTGCCCGCCTTTTCGCCCGTGACCAGGATCTCGGCGGTGGCGGTGGCTTCAGGCCAGGGGAAGATGCCATGGTTCTCCACCATGAAGTGATGGCGCAGGGGCAGGATGAAGAGGATGCCGATGCAGCCGCCCAGGAAGCTCACCAGGCAGACCTGCCAGAGCGTGGGGTTGGGCACGCCGCTGCCTGGGGTGTTGGCCAGAACGTAGAGGGCGGGGATGGTGAAGGCGGCGCCGCTCACCACATGGCTGCTGTTCGCGCCGATGGACTGGACGATGACGTTTTCCAGGATGGTGTTCTTGCGGGGGAAGAAGCGCGAGAGGCCCACAGCGAGGATGGCGATGGGGATCGCGGCCTCGATGCCCTGGCCCACCTTCAGGGCCAGGTAGGCCGCCGCCATGCTGAAGATGGCGCAGAAGATCAGGCCCATGGTGATGGCGCGGGGCGTGGTCTCGGGCACCCCGTCCTGGGGCACCAGGGGGACGTAGCTCTCGCCGGGCTCCAGCGCCCGCCGCGCATTGCTGGGCAGACCCTTGATCTCCTGGGGTTCGGATCCGTGGGACATCGCTGGCTCCTGGGCGCGCTAGGCGGCGTAGGCTTCGAGGACGGACTGGACGACCCGGCGCGACAGGCCGTGGTAGCCGGGGCTGGCGGCGGCGAAGATTTCGCGGGCCAGGGCGCGGGTTCGGGGCGATCCGCCCAGGGCGCCGTAGAGGGGGCGCAGGTACTTCATGCGGCCCACCCGCATCAGGACCTCCCGGATGCGGGGGAAGGCGGGCTCGTAGTCGGCGGCGGCGGCCAGGGTGAGCCACTCGACCAGGATCTCGTGGTTGCCCCGGCCCATCAGCTTGAAGTGCTCGTCCAGCCACGCGCAGTTCGCCTGGCTCAGCTGCCTTGGCAGCTTCTGGAGGAAGACCTGCAGCTCGGAGGGCTTCCAGGAGGCGATCTGGTGGGCGCTGGGGCGTCCACCCTCGGCCCAGCTCTCGGCCAGCACCGTGAGGGTGTCCAGCTGCACGCTGCGGAACTCCGGCGCGGTGCCGGGCAGGCCTGGCTTGTCCAGATAGGCGCGGGCGTCCACCGCGGCCAGGGCGCCGGGCAGCTTCGATTCCACGAAGCCGCAGAACTGCTCGGTGGTGATGGACGTGAAGCGGAAGGCGTCCATGTATTCGCGGATGAAGCGGAGGAAGCGGTCTTCGCCCACCTCCCGCTCCAGGGCCGCCACCAGCCGCGCGCCTTTCTCGTAGGGGATGCTGGAGAACGCGTCGTCGGGATCGATGCCTTCCAGGTGCATGCGCAGCACCGTGAGTTGGGGCTCGTTCTTGAACCGCGCGAGGCTGTCTTCCAGGGCCTTCTGGCCCATGGCCCAGCCGAGAGCGGCGGCGTCGTCGCCGTGGAGGATGCGCAGGATCCGGCGCTCGGCCCAGACGGTGAAGCCCTCGTTCAGCCAGAAGTGCTCCATGCTGGCGTTGGTGACGAGGTTGCCGGTCCAGCTGTGGGCCAGCTCGTGGGCCACCACGTCCACCAGGCTGCGGTCGCCCGCCAGCAGGGTGGGCGTGAGGAAGGTCATGCGCGGGTTCTCCATGCCGCCGTAGGGGAAGGAGGGCGGCAGCACGAGCATGTCGTAGCGGTCCCAGGGGTAGGGCCCGAAGAGCCCCTCGGCCCGCACGATCATGTCCTCCACGCCCGCGAACTCCCAGGCGGCGGCATTCACGGTTTCGGGCTCGGCCCAGACCCGGGCGCGGGGGCTGAGGTCGCGGGATTCCAGGCGCCCCACGGCGAGGGCCAGCAGGTAGGAAGGGATGGGCTGGGGCATGGTGAAGCGGTAGACGTGGCGGCCGCCGGGGAGGGCATCGTCGCCGCTGGGACCCGCCGACATCACGGCCGTGAGGCCCTCGGGCACGGTCACCTCCGCCTGGTAGGCGATGCGGACCGTGGGCGTGTCCTGGCAGGGCACCATGGTGCGGGCGTGGATCTGCTGGCACTGGCTGAAGAGGTAGGGCGCGACCTTGCCCTCGGTCTGCTCGGCGTCCAGCCACTGCAGGGCCATGGCGTCGGGAGTGGTGCGGTAGGAGATGACGACCTCCTGGGTGCCGGCGGGCACGTCCAGGCGCAGGCGCTGGCCGAGGATGGCCTCGGGCTCGTCCAGCTCCCAGGGGATGGGCCCATGGCCCGGCACCTGCACGGTGCGGATCTCCAGGCCCTTCGTGTCGAGGTCGAGGGGGCCCGAGACGGCCCCGCCGAATTCGAGCACGACTTCGCCATCCAGCCGCTTCGCGGCGAAATCGACTCCCAGCTTCAGGCGCAGCCGGCGGGCCTTGGGCTGGGCGGCATCGTAGTACGAATGCGGATCGGGGCGGCGCATGGAGACCTCGGGGAACCGCCCATGA
>JAFJUR010000217.1 GCA_017859995.1 Holophagaceae bacterium
GGGCGCCAGCGCTGACCCTGTTTTCCTTGCTTGGCGATAGGCAAAGCAAGTGGTAGACTTTTTGTCCTTGTGCAACTAGGGGAGGAACCATTCGTCCGAACGAGACCCGCATCAACGACGGCATCCGGGCCCAAGAGGTCCGCGTCATCTCAGAAGATGGCGAACAGCTTGGCGTGATGCCTCCTCACCAGGCCATCCGGATCGCGGAAGAGCGCGGCCTCGACCTGGTGGAAGTGGCCGGAAACGCCAACCCGCCCGTCTGCCGAATCATGGACTACGGCAAGTACAAGTTCATGGAAGCGAAGCGGGAACACGCGGCCCGGGCGAAGCAGAAGAACATCGTCGTCAAGGAAGTGAAGTTCCGCCCCAAGACCGACGATCACGATTTCGATTTCAAGGTGAAGCACATCCTGCGGTTCCTTGAGGAGGAAGACAAAGTCAAGGTGGTGGTCATGTTCCGCGGACGTGAAGTCGTCCATCGCGACATCGGCTACCGGATCATCGAGGAAGTCATCCAGCGCGTCGGCGACAAGGCCATCGTTGAAAAAGGCGCCGGCATCGACGGCCGCGACATGCATGCGATCCTCGCCCCCCGCATCATCGAAGTACCCAAGGCCCCCAAGAAACCCAAGCCGGCCCAGCCGGAAACACCCACCCCCGAAGCCCAGATCCAGTGAGGAACCCATGAGCGGTTACAAGATCAAGACCCACAAGGGCGCCCAGAAGCGCTTCAAGAAGACCGCCGGCGGCAAGTTCAAGCGCGGCTGCTCGCACCAGCGCCACATCCTGACCAAGAAGACGGCCAAGCGGAAGCGTCAGCTGGACATGGGTGGCATGGTGTCGAAGGCCGACCAGAAGGCCGTTGCGGCGATGCTGCCCTACGCCTGATTTGATTCTGTCAGGGGGTTCCGCGCTGCGCGCATACCCCCTGGCCCCCGCGCGCTGCGCAGGCCAAGCCTGCTTAGCGCTTGTTCTCGATGCCGATCGGTCTTAGGATCGACGGTTCAACCCGGTGGCTGAGGCTACCCCCGATGAGGCCTTCAAACGCTCTCCCGGTTTCCGGACCAGGGCTGCCTCGAGGAAAGGAAATGACATGACTCGTGTAAAGCGTGGTTTTAAGCGGGCCCAGCGCCGCAAGCGCATGATGAAGTTCGCCAAGGGCTTCTACAAGGAAGCCGTCGAGAAGGCCCTCGGCTATGGCTACCGCGACCGCAAGGTCAAGAAGCGCGACTTCCGCCGCCTCTGGGTGGTCCGCATCAGCGCGGCCTGCGGCCAGAACGGCACCAGCTACTCGAAGTTCATGGGCGGCCTGAAGAAGGCCTCCGTGGATCTCGACCGCAAGATCCTCGCGGACCTCGCGGTGCGCAATCCTGAAGCGTTTACCAAGCTCGTGGCCGTGGCCAAGGGCTGATCGCGAAGCACCACATCGCAGACACCCGAAAGGCCGCGCGAGCGGCCTTTCTCTGTATCTGGACACCTGTCGAGGGCACCATGGACCACCTGCTCCCAGCTGAGATCGTGGCGGCGGCGAGGGCAGCCATGCCGCAGGGTTGATGGACCTTCTGAAGGCTGCGCCGAAGGAACAGAAACGGGACCTGGGGGCCGCCATCAACGGTCTGAAGCAGCAGTGGGAGGAGGGCCTGAAGGCCCGTCAGGTCGAACTGGAGGACGCGAAGAAGCGGCTGGCCGCGCTGGCCACGGGCTGGGATCCCACCCTGCCGCCGCCGGTGCCGGCCCAGGGCGCCCTGCATCCCCTCAACCGCCTCATGGACCGCCTCGTCGACGTGTTCCGCCCCTTGGGCTTCCACGTGGAGGAGGGCCCCGAGGTCGAGACCGAGGCCCACAACTTCGACGGCCTGAACATTCCGGAAGACCACCCCGCGAAGGCTTCCTCCGACACGTTCTATCTGGCGGCGCATCCCGAACTGCTGCTCCGCACCCACACCAGCCCCGTGCAGGTGCGCACGCTCCTGCGCGTGGCGCCCGAGCTCGCGACGCGCGGCGGCATCCGCTTCCTGGCGCCGGGCCGCGTGTACCGCAAGGATGAGATCGATCCCACCCACAGCCCCATGTTCCACCAGGTGGAGGGCATGCTCGTGGGCCGCGGCATCGGCATGCAGCACCTGAAGGGCACCCTGGAGTACGCCCTGCGGGCGCTCTTCGGCCCCCACACGGAGATCCGTCTCCGCCCCTCGTACTTCCCCTTCGTGGAGCCGGGCTGCGAGGTGGACGTGAGCTGTCCCCTCTGTGCTGCCAAGGGCTGCCGCGTGTGCAAGGGATCCGGCTGGGTCGAGATCCTCGGCGCCGGCCTCATCCATCCCAACGTGCTGGCCTACGCCGGCATCGATCCCGCCGAGTGGTCGGGCTGGGCCTTCGGCATGGGCGTCGAGCGCATGGCCATGATGCTGAGCCAGACGCCCGACCTGCGCCTCTTCTTCGAGAACGACCAACGCTTCCTCAAGGTCATGGGAGGGCTCGACTGATGCTCCTCGAACGTCAAGCCCTCGCCCAGGAGATCCCCGCCGCCGCGGGCCTCGAGACGCGCGAGCTCTGCGAGCTCTTCGCCGCCCTCGGTTTTCCCGTCGATGGCGTCGCCCGGCGGGAAGGCACGGAGGTGCTGGATGTGGACATCACCGCCAACCGCGGCGACGCCATGTCCCACCGCGGCCTGGCGCGCGAGGTGGCGGCCAAGCTGCGCCAGCCCCTGACGCCGATTCCGGCCCTGCCCACGCCGGAAGGACCGGCCGTGGTCGAGGTGCGCCTCGACAGCCCGGCCTGCCCCATCTACAGCACGGCGGTCCTCGAGCTGGGCAGCGGCGCCACGCCCCAGCAGGTGCAGGCCTTCCTGCTGGCCCTGGAGGCCACGCCCAAGCGGTTGCCAGCGGTGGACGCCTCCAACGAGCTGCTGCACCGCTACGGCCACCCCACCCACGCCTTCGACGCGGACCGCATCCAGGGCGCGGTGTCCATCCGCTGGGCCAAGGCCGGGGAGACGCTGGTGACGTTGGATGGCGTCACCCGCACCCTCACGTCGCAGGACCTGGTCATCGCCGATGCGGGCGGCGCCATCGCCCTGGCGGGCGTCATGGGGGGCGACGGCACCAAGGTGACCGAATCCACCCGTCGCGTGTTGCTGGAAAGCGCCTGGTTCGATCCGAAGACGGTGCGCGCCACCGCGCGGCGCCACAGCCTGCATACGGACGCCTCGCACCGCTTCGGCCGCGGCGCGGACCCGGCCATGGCCAGGGTCGCCCGCGACCTGCTGGTGGGCCGCCTCCAGGCCTGGTGTGGCGCCAAGCTCCTGGGCGCCTGGACCGTGGGCGGCCTGCCCCCGGTCGGCGCACCCGTGACCCTGACGGAATCCCTGCTCTCCCGCATCGCCGGCGAACCGATGCCCCTGCCCGACGCGGCCGAGGCCCTGCGGCGCCTGGGCTGCGAGGTGGCGGTCGAAGGCGATCGACTTGTGGCGCAGGCGCCCCGGTGGCGCCACGACCTCGCCATTCCCGAGGATCTCGCGGAAGAAGTGCTGCGCCTGAAGGGCTACGAGGGGATCTCCTCGGTACTGCCGCCCCTGGAGGGCCCACCCGAGCCGCTGTCGGCGGCCTACCTCCAGCGGCAGAGGCTCTCCCGACGCTTGGCGCACCTGGGTTTCCACCAGACCGTCACCTACGGCTTCATCAGCCCTGAGATGGATGCGGCCTTCGTCGACCCGGCCAATCCGGCCGAGGGCCGCACCCTGGCCAATCCGCTGGGCCAGGAGTATTCGGTCATGCGCGGATCCCTCCTGCCGAGCCTTCGCGCCGCCGCGGAGCAGAACCTCCGGCAGGGCGGCCGGGAGGTGCGCCTGTTTGAGCTGGCGCCCACCCACGCCAGCGGCCCGCAGGGTCCGGTCGAGCGGTTCATGCTCGGCGTGGTCTGGGGCGGCACCCTGGGTGGGGACGACTATCTGAGCCCGGCCCGCGGTGTTCGCGAAGCTGACCTGAGCGGCATCGCCCGGACCCTGGGCTGGTCCGGTACCCCGACGGTGCGCGTCCTGGGCGAGGGCCTCTTCGGGTTCGAGCTGCCCGTGGCGGATCTGCCCCAGGCGGGCGACCGGATCATCCCGTCCTTCCGGCCCTTCAGCCGCTTCCCGGCCGTGGAACGCGACCTCTCGCTCCTGGTGGACCTGGCCTGCTCGCACGAGGTCCTGCACCGGGCCATGGCCGCGGCCCTGCCCGCGGAGTGCCTGCAGGACCTTCGCTGCGTGGACGTCTTCCGCCACAAGAGCCTGCCGGAAGGACGGCAGGCCTGGCTCATGCGGATGCGCTTCCAGGCGGACCGCACGCTGGTGGGTGATGAGGTGGACGGCTGGGTCGCCGCCGCCCTGGCCGCGGCCGAGTCGCTCGGGGCGAGGCTCCGGGCGTAGAATGGCCCTTTGAGGCGACCATGGACCTTCTGAAACAGCTCGAAACCAAGATGCAGGCCCTGGTCCAGCAGCGCAACCAGTTGAAAGAAGAGCTGGATGCGCTGAAGGCTGCCGGTTCGGAAGGGGATCGCGAGCTGCAGGCCCTGAAGGCGAAGCTGGACCAGGCCCTCGCCGACAAGGCCTCCCTGGAGAACGACCGGGAGGCCGTGAAAGAACAGGTGGCGGCCATCCTCCGGGCCCTGGAGGCCCTGGGATGAGGCCACCGGTTCCGTTGCCGGGCACCCGGCCGGTCACGGTGACGGTCCAGGGACGATCCCTCCAGGTCCAGACGGACCGGGCGGAGTCCCTTGACGCGGCGGTGCGGATCCTGGAGGACACCTTTCAGGTCATGGAGTCCCAATGCCAGCTAAGATGGGGGAGCGTCCCGAAGGGCCTCGACACCCCGTCCTGGTACCTCCTGGCCGCCCTGAACTTGGCGCACCGCGTGGCGCGCCTGGAACAGGAAGCCAACCAGCACACCCATAACCTGGAACAGACCCTTTCAAAGCTGCTGAATGATGTTCCGGACGAACCTTCCGCCCCCGTGCCACTCCTCGACGAGGACGGAGACTGATTTCCCTGCGAGGCCCGTGATCATGGCCAAGCGCTTGTTCCGTAAGTCG
>JAFJUR010000107.1 GCA_017859995.1 Holophagaceae bacterium
GCCATGCCCGTCCGGGATGCCGCCAGCCCCTCCACTCCTTCTGCCGAATGGTGGCGCGGCGCGGCGATCTACCAGATCTATCCCCGGAGCTTCCAGGACACCAATGGGGACGGCGTGGGCGACCTGCGGGGCATCACGGCCCACCTGGCCTACGTGGCCGACCTGGGGGTGGACGCCATCTGGATCTCGCCCTTCTTCACGTCGCCCATGAAGGATTTCGGCTACGACGTGTCGAACTACCGGGACGTGGACCCCACGTTCGGCACCCTGGCCGATTTCGACCGTCTGGTGGCGGAGGCCCACCGCCTGGGCCTGAAGGTCCTCATCGATCAGGTGCTGTCCCACTCCTCCGACCAGCACGCCTGGTTCAAGGAGAGCCGGTCGAGCCGGGACAACGCCAGGGCCGACTGGTACGTCTGGGCCGACGCGAACCCGGACGGCACGCCCCCCAACAACTGGCAGTCGGTGTTCGGCGGGTCCGCCTGGACCTGGGAGCCCCGTCGCCGCCAGTATTTCCTCCACAACTTCCTGGATTCGCAGCCGGACCTCAATTTCCACCACGAGCCTGTGCAGGCCCAGATGCTGGAAGAGGTCCGCTTCTGGATGGAACGGGGGGTGGACGGCTTCCGCTTCGACGCCTGCAACTTCCACTTCCATGACAAGAAGCTGCGGAACAACCCGGCGGCCCGGTCGAAGAAGCTCGAGCTGTCCACGGTGCAGGAGGGCAACCCCTACGGCTGCCAGATCCACCGCTACGACAAGAGCCGGCCCGAGAACCTGGGCTTCCTGAAGCGGCTGCGCGACCTCATGAACGAGTACGGCGCGATGAGCGTGGGCGAGGTCGGGGACGAGGGCGCCCTGGCCACCATGGCCGAGTACACGGCCCATGGCGACAAGCTGCACATGGCCTACGGCTTCAGCCTCTTCACGGAGGAGTTCAGCGCCGAGCGCATCCGCTCCGTGGTGCAGGAGTTCGAGAAGCACATCCATCGCGGGGGCGGCTGGGGCTGCTGGTCTCTGTCGAACCACGACTGTGTCCGCGTGGTCACCCGTTGGGGCAAGGGAATCGATGACCCCGCCTTCCCCAAGCTGCTGCTGGCGGTGCTGGGCTCCCTGCGGGGCAGCTTCTGCGTCTACCAGGGCGAGGAGCTGGGCCTGCCCCAGGCCGAGGTGCCCTACGACCGCCTGATCGATCCCTACGGCATCGCCTTCTGGCCCGACTTCAAGGGCCGGGACGGCTGCCGCACGCCCATGCCGTGGACTGGCGACGCCCCCCACGGCGGATTTTCCGAAGTGGAGGCCTGGCTGCCCATGTCGCCGGAGCACCTCAAGCGCTCCGTGGCGGGCCAGACGGCCGACCCCGACTCCGTGCTGGCCTTCTACCGCCGCTTCCTGGCCTGGCGCAAGGGCTCGGTGGCCCTCTGCCGCGGCGCCATCCACTTCCACCAGACCTCGGAGCCGATCCTGGCCCTTCGCCGGGAGGACGGCCCGGAGCGCGTCCTGGCTGTCTTCAACCTCAGTCCCGCCCCGGCCCAGTACACCCTCCAGGCCAAGGCCGTGCCCTTCGAGGGGCACGGCCTGGCCTCGGGTCGTCTCGAGGGTCGGGTTCTCCACCTTCCCCCTTGGGGAGGCTTCTTCGGTCGCCTGGCCTGAACCCCATGCGCCGACCCCTCTCCGCCCCCTGCCACTCACCCAGCCGCCACGCGGCTTCTCACACTGGAGGCAAGACCATGAACCGTCTTTCCCTACTCAAGGCCGCGCTGCCCATGGCGCTGGTCTGCGGACCCCTCCTCGCCCAGGACGTGGTCGAGATCCATGGCTACACCCGCGCCGGCGTCGGCCGCTCGTCCAACGGCGGCGAGCAGGTGTCCTTCTTCATGGCGAACACCGGCGGCAGCCCGACGGGCGGCCCGGGCTACCGCCTCGGCAATGAGACCGACAACTACCTCGAGCTGGCTGTGGACGTCCGCGCCTACGAGAAGGGCAACACCACCTTCAAGCTCCACTTCCGCCCCGCCTTCCGCGAGTACTACCAGGTGCGCGACGCCTCGGCCGATGCCGGCGGCGACGTGGACAACAGCAAGAGTCCGAGCCCGAATCAGCAGGTGTGGATCCGTGAAGCCTGGGGCGAGGCCACCGGCATCTTCGGCACCACCGGCGCCTTCAAGGACGCCTCCATCTGGGCCGGCCGCCGCTTCTACATGCGCCAGGACCTCCACATGCGCGACCAGTGGTACTGGAACAACAGCGGCGACGGCGTGGGCATCGAGAACATCGACCTCGGCCCCGTCAAGATGCACTACGCCTACATCCAGCATGACACCGGCAACGTGAACAGCGACTGGAACAACGGCGCCATCCGCGGCGTGCTGGCCCCCTACAGCCAGTGGGTCGGCGGCGCCGGCCACACCATCATCGGCTCCCACGACCTGCGCTTCTCGGACATCAAGCTCTGGGAAGGCGGCTCGCTGACCCTGGGCGTGCAGTTCAACGACGCGCACCCCAAGTCCGGCACCGAGAATGACGGCAACAAGAATGACGGTACCCAGTTCAACGTCATCCTGAACCAGGCCGGCGTGCTGGGCGGCGACAACCGGGTCTACGCCACCTACGGCAACGGCTCCACGTACTGGAACTGGTACAACCCCGACGTGAAGACCGAGAACAAGTGGTGGCACGTCATGGACATCTTCTACATCAAGCCCATGGCCAACCTCGAGATGCAGGGCGTCGTCCAGTACCGCAAGCAGAACGGCGAAGGCACCATGAAGGACAGCACCAACGCCTGGACCTCCATCGGCGTGCGCCCCGTGTACTTCTTCACCAAGCACTTCAGCGTGGCCTACGAAGTGGGCCTCGATAAGCTGAAGTTCGACAACGAGACCGAAGCCCGCAAGCTGATGAAGAACACCATCGCGCTGCAGTGGAGCCCCCAGGCCTCCTTCTGGAGCCGCCCGGTGATCCGCCTCTTCGCCACCCGCGCGGACTGGAACAAGAACGCCAACAACTGGAACAAGATTGGCGAAGGCCAGTTCGGCAATGCGATGCAGGGCATGACCTTCGGTGCCCAGATCGAGGCCTGGTGGTAGGTCCTTTCCCGAACGAACGGCCCGTCCAGGTGGACGGGCCGTTCCTCGGCTAAACCTGACACCAAGGAACCGGCATGACCTTCCGTCCCGTACCGACCGCCCTCCTCCTCGCCGGCCTCCTGGTCGGTGGGCTTGGCTGTCACGGGCCCAGCACGGATACCTCCAGCCGCTACCCGGTGGACACGACGACCATCGCCCCGGGCCAGCAGCTGGAGGGCGCGCCGGGCTGGTACAACGACGCGGTGATCTACCACATCTGGGTGAAGGCCTTCGCGGATGGCGTCTACGGCGACGGCATCGGCGACCTGCCGGGCATCCAGGCCAGGCTGGACCACCTGCAGTCCCTGGGCGTGAACACCCTCTGGCTGTCGCCGATCTTCGAGTGCGACTACAAGGGGGCCAACATGCACGGGTACGACACGACGGACTACTACGCCGTGAACGACCGGTTCGGCACCAGGGCCGACCTCAAGGCCCTCCTCGACGCGGTGCATGCCCGGGGCATGCGCATCCTCTTCGACTTCGTGCCCAACCACACCTCCACGAAGCACCCCTGGTTCACCGACGCGGCCACCCGCGACAGCTGGTACCTCTGGAAGTCCACCCCGGAGGCGGGCTGGGGCTTCCCCTGGGGCGGCGGCACGACGCAGGACGTCTGGAAGCAGAGCGGGGACCGGTACTTCTACACCTCGTTCGGCGTGACCTCCCTCGCCGACCTGAACTTCTACAACCCCGCCGTGCAGTCCGAGATGCGCAAGGTCCAGGCCTACTGGCTGGATCGCGGTTTCGACGGCATGCGGGTCGACGCGGTGCGCTACCTCTGCGAATCGGGGCCGGGCCAGGCCGCCGACCAGGCGGACACCCACGCCCGCCTGCAGGCCTTCCGCGCGCTGCTCGACGAGTACGACAGCGGCGACCTGCATCCCCATCCGGGTGGCGACCCGGCCCGGCACAGCAGCAAGGTGATGCTCGCCGAGGCCTGGACCAATGGTCCGATTGGCGTGGCGCCCTACTTCGGCAGCGGCGCCAATGAATTCCACCTCTGCCTGGACTTCAGCGCGCCCTGGGCCATCTCCGACGCGATCACGAAGGGGGACGGCGCCAAGGTGACGGCGCTCTGGGAGCTGGAGCAGCAGACCTTCCCCGCGGGGCAGCGGTCGGCGACCTTCGACTCGAACCACGACAACCTGATCTCGCGGCCAGGCACGCAGTACGGCGGCGCCAAGGCCAAGGTCATCCTGGCCGAGGCCCTGACCCTGCTCTCCCCGGGCACGCCGATCCTCTACTACGGCAACGAGATCGGCATGACGGGCCAGTCCGGCACCGACCTCAACCTCCGGCAGCCCATGGACTGGGCCGCCGTCGCAGCCCAGTCGGGGCAGCCCGATTCCATCCTCAGCTGGTGCAAGTACCTCATCCAGGCCCGGCGCGCCTATCCCGCCCTGCGGGGGGGCTATGCCACCCTGGCCACGGACGTGGGACCGGGCAAGGCGCTGGCCTACCTCCGCGACGCCGGCACCGAGCGGGTGCTGGTGGTGGCGAACCTTTCCGCGGCGACCCAGACAGTGGTGGTGTCGGGTCTGACGGCCCACGGCGTGCCCAGCGGCGGCCCCGTGCAGGCCGTCCTCGGCGACCTCAAGGGCGTGGCCGCCCTGTCAGGCGATGCCTACACAGCGACCAGCATTCCGCCCTACGGCGTGCGGGTGCTCTACGTGGCCGGTTCCGGATTCCAGTCCACCCTCCACGGCGACCTGCCCTGACCTTGCACCCCGACCCGCGGGGCCTATCCCTCTGGTTCCACCCCTTCCGCCCTTTCCCGGACTACCCCCCATGGCCAACCTCCAATTCCAAGCCCTGCGCAAGTCCTTCGGAGACTCGGAGATCCTCCATGGGATCGACCTTGAGATCCAGGACGGCGAGTTCATCGTCTTCGTGGGGCCCTCGGGCTGCGGGAAGTCCACGCTGCTGCGCTGCATCGCGGGACTGGAGGAGATCACCAGCGGCGAGCTGTCCATCGGCGGCCAGAAGGTGAACGACGTGCCGCCCTCCAAGCGCGGCATCGCCATGGTGTTCCAGAGCTACGCCCTCTACCCCCACATGACCGTGGCCGAGAACATGGCCTTCGGCCTCAAGCTCGCCGGACATTCGAAGACGGAGATCGCCTCGGCCGTAAACCGGGCCGCGGAGATCCTCCAGATCGAATCCCTGCTCGATCGCCGTCCGAAAGCGCTGTCGGGGGGACAGCGCCAACGGGTGGCGATCGGCAGGGCCATTGTCCGCAAGCCCGGCGTGTTCCTCTTCGACGAGCCCCTGTCGAACCTGGACGCGGGGCTCCGGGTGCAGATGCGCGTGGAGTTGGCCCGGCTGCACAAGGACCTGGCGACCACGATGGTCTACGTCACCCACGACCAGGTGGAGGCCATGACGCTGGCCCACCGCATCGTGGTGCTCAACCAGGGCCGCATCGAGCAGGTGGGCTCCCCCCTGGAGCTCTACCACCACCCCGCCAACCGCTTCGTGGCGGGGTTCATCGGCTCGCCGAAGATGAACTTCCTCCCCTGCCACCTGGTCGCCGCGAAGGAGGGCGGGGCCACGGTGCGTCTCGAGGACGGCACCCTGCTCACCGCCGGCGCGGACGCGCGCGGCCTGGCCGAGGGCACGCCCCTCACCCTGGGCATCCGCCCCGAGCGCCTGCTGGCAGAGACCACTGGAGGCGAGGGCACGGCCCGGACCACCGTGGTGGTGGCCGAGCACCTGGGCGACACGGTGTTCCTCTACGTGCAGGCTCCCGGCGGGACGGGCCAGCTCACCGTCAAGGCCCAGCCCGAAAATCCCCTGCGGACCGGCGACGAGACGCACCTCCGCTTCCCCGCCAAGCACTGCCTCCTCTTCGGGCCGGACGACCAGACCCTGCCCCGCCTTCTCTAGTTCCTTCCAACCGCTTCACCGGGCCCCCTGGGGCCTCTCACCAAAGGAGTCAGACGTGAGCCATCCCATCAAGTTCCGCAAGCTGGCGACCACCGCCGCCCTGTGCATCATCGCTGGCGCCTGTACGCTGGCACCGGCCGCTGAGAAGGGCAAGCTGCTCATCTGGATCAACGGCGACAAGGGCTACAACGGCCTCCAGAAGGTGGGCGACGAGTTCACCAAGAAGACGGGCATCAAGGTCGTCGTCGAGCATCCCGAAGACGCCCCCGGAAAGTTCCAGCAGGCCGCCGAAGAGGGCAAGGGCCCCGACATCTGGATGTGGGCCCATGACCGGGTGGGCGAGTGGGCCGAGAGCGGCGTCATCAACGCCGTGAACCCCGGCAAGAAGATCAAGGACGACATCGACCCCACCGCCTGGCAGGCCTTCACCATCAAGGGCAAGGTCTGGGCGTACCCTGTGGCCATCGAGGCCGTGTCGCTGATCTACAACAAGAACCTGGTGAAGACCCCGCCCAAGACCTTCGAGGAGATCTTCGCCCTCGACAAGAAGTTCGCGGCCCAGGGCAAGAAGGCCATCCTGTGGGACTACACCAACACCTACTTCACCATGCCCATGCTGGCCGCCAACGGCGGCTACGCCTTCAAGATGAAGGCCGACGGCACCTATGATCCGAAGGACACGGGCGTGAACAACGCCGGGGCCCTGAAGGGCGCCGAGCTGCTCACGAAGATGGTGAAGGAGGGCGTCATGCCCAAGGGCGCCACCTACGCCGACATGGAAGCGGGGATGGCGCAGGGCAAGATCGCGATGATGATCAGCGGCCCCTGGGCCTGGGACAACCTCAAGAAGGCCAAGGTGAACTTCGGCGTCGCCAAGATCCCCAGCGTCGGCGGCAAGGCGGCGTCGCCTTTCGTGGGCTACCTGGGCGCCATGATCACCAAGGCTGCCTCCGGCGCGGGCAACGTCGACATCGCCCGCGAGTTCATCGAGAACCACATGCTGAGCCTGAAGGGCCTCGAGACGATGAACGCCGACGTGGCCATCGGCACGCCCGCCAGCAAGGCCGCCTTCGCCAAGATGAAGTCCGACCCGTTCATCCAGGTCTCGATGGCCAGCGCCAAGGACGGCGTGGTCATGCCCAACAACCCTCAGATGGGCCGGTTCTGGGCCGCCATGGTGTCGGCGCTCAACAACATGACCGAAGGCCGTCAGACGCCCAAGGAAGCCCTGGACGCCGCCGCCAAGCGGATCCTGAAGTAGCTTGCGTTCCCCGCGCGGGGCGGGCCTCCGGGCCGGCTCCGCGCGGGTTCCCCTTCTCTGGTTCGGATTCCCCATGAGCATGCCCAAGGCCCTCAAGCGCTTCCTCCAGCCCGCCCTGATGGTGCTCCTGGGGCTGGTCGGGCTCTATGTCATCACCGCCATCTATGCCACGGGGGAGAGCCTGCTGGCCGGCGTGATGCTGGTGACCCTGGCCTGCTTCATCTGGATCTACACCTCCCCGAAGACCTACGCCTACCGCTACCTCTTCCCGGGCATCGGGGCGGCGTTGATCTTCGTGGTGTTCCCCATGCTCTACACGGTGCGCATCGGGTTCACCAACTACAGCTCGGCCAACCTCCTGACCTTCAAGCGCGCCACCCAGTACCTCCTCGAGGAGACCTACCGGGCCGAGGGCGCCACGTACAACTCGACGCTGCACGCCGAGGGCAACCACTGGCGCCTGCGCCTGGAGGATGCCGAGACCGGCGCGGCCTTCGTGGCGGGGCCCGTGGTCCTGGGCCACGAGAAGCCCACCACCCTCAAGGCCGAACCCATCACGGCGCCGGTTCCGGGCGACGAGATGCCCATGCGGGACCTCATCGACCACCAGGCCGCGCTGAAGGCCCTGACGGTGCTGATGCCGGACGGCGGGCAGATCCGCATGACCGGGCTGCGGGAGTTCGCGCCGTCGCGGCCCCAGTTCACGCACAATCCGGACGGCAGCCTCACGAACAACCAGGACCACAGCGTCATCAAGCCCAACTTCAAGACGGGGTTCTACGAGACGGCGGACGGGGAGAAGGTGAACCCCGGCTTCCAGGTGGACATCGGCTGGAAGCACTACGTGGAGATCTTCACGGACGCCTCCCTGCGCGAACCTTTCTGGCAGATCTTCATCTGGACCCTCATCTTCTCCGCCCTGACGGTGGTGTTCTGCACGGCCCTGGGCATGGTGCTCGCGGTGATCCTGAACTGGGATTCGCTGCGGTTCCGCTCGGTGTACCGCCTGCTGCTCTTCCTGCCCTACGCGATCCCGGGGTTCATCTCCATCTTGGTGTTCAAGGGGCTCTTCAACAACAACACCGGGGAGATCAACCTGGTGCTGGGCACCCTCTTCGGGTTGAAGCCCACCTGGTTCTCGGATCCCTTCCTCGCCAAGACGATGATCCTCATCGTCAACACCTGGCTGGGATTTCCCTACATGATGGTGGTCTGCATGGGGCTCATCAAGGCGATTCCCCAGGATCTCTACGAAGCCTCCGCCGTGGCTGGGGCCGGGCCCCTCACCAACTTCTTCAGGATCACCATGCCGCTGATCCTGAAGCCGCTCACGCCCCTCCTGATCTCCTCCTTCGCCTTCAACTTCAACAATTTCGTGCTCATCAGCCTGCTCACGGGTGGGCTGCCGGACTTCCTGAACACCTCGGTGCCCGCGGGCACCACGGACATCCTCGTGTCCTACACCTACCGCATGGCCTTCCAGGATTCCGGGCAGAAGTTCGGTCTCGGCGCGGCCATCTCCACCGTGGTGTTCCTCATGGTGGCCGTGATCTCCATCATCCAGATCCGGTCCACCCGGATCGCCGAAGACGCCAAGCGCTGAAGGAGGGGAAGTGGCCATCGTCATCGACAAATCCCAGCGTTGGCGCGTCATCGCGGCCCATGTGTTCCTGATCCTCCTCTGCGCCCTGGTGCTGTTCCCGGTGCTGATGACCATCTCGATCTCGCTTCGTCCCGGCAACTTCGCCACGGGCAGCCTGATTCCGAAAACGATCAGCCTCGAGCACTGGCGCTTCGCCCTGGGCCTGCCGGTGACCAACGCGGACGGCGTGGTGATCACCCCCGACCTGCCCGTGCTGCGCTGGCTGTGGAACTCCGTGAAGGTGGCGTCCCTGTCGGCGGTCGTGGCCGTGCTGCTCTCCACCACGGCAGCCTACGCCTTCGCCCGCCTCAAGTTCGCCGGCAAGAAGGCCTCGCTGATGGGTCTCATGCTCATGCAGATGTTCCCCACAGTGCTGGCCCTCATCGCCATCCACTCGATCTTCTCGCGGCTCGGCCACACCTTCCCCCTCTTCGGGATCGACAGCCCCTGGGCGCTGGTCCTGTCCTACTCCGGCGGCATCGCGCTCCACATCTGGACGATCAAGGGGTTCTACGAAACCATCCCCGGCGAGATCGAGGAGGCGGCCACCGTGGACGGCGCCACGCCCTGGCAGGCCTTCTGGCGGGTGCTCCTGCCCATGTCCCTGCCCATCCTGATGGTCATCTTCCTGCTGGCCTTCATCTCGGCAGTGAACGAGTACCCCGTGGCCTCCATCCTGCTGCGCAGCCAGGACCAGCTCACCATCGCCGTGGGCTCGAAGCAGTTCCTCTATGCCCAGAAATACCTCTGGGGCGACTTCGCCGCGGCGGCGATCCTTTCGGGCCTGCCCATTTCCATCGTGTTCATCCTGGCCCAGCGCTGGATGATCTCCGGCCTCACGTCCGGCGCCAACAAGGGCTGAATCCCTTCCCCAACCCGAGGGCCGAGGCCCTCCCCTTCCCCACAAGGAGTCACGCATGAGCCTCCGCACGACCTTCCTCAAGGCGATCGCCGTGATGGCCCTGG
>JAFJUR010000108.1 GCA_017859995.1 Holophagaceae bacterium
ACGCCGATGGGCAGGGCCAGGCTGCCCGTCCGCAGGTAGCAGAAGCCGAGGAGGATCGCCGCCAGCCCGATGTTGAGGGTGGCCCAGGCCTTGGTGGCGCCCGCCATGCCCGGGTTGTTCCAGTGGCCCAGGGCGAAGAGCGCCGCGAAGACTAACTGCCCCACCCAGGGGCCGGCGCCCTGCACCAGGCGCTGGAAGGGGTAGCCGCGGGCGATGATCTCCTCGTTGAAGCCGACGCCGAGGAAGAGCCAGGCGGCGCCTAGCAGCTGCCGGACGCCGACGTCGGCGGCCCGCTCCCAGTGGAAGCCGCCCAGGCCCCGGACGGCCAGCGCGGTGAGGAGCATGAGCAGGCACCCGCCGAGGGCGCCACCCAGGCATTCCAGGACCCAGCGCCCGCCGGGCTGAAACCCCAGGCTGCTGAAGGGGCGCCCCTCGAGGCGAACGCAGAAGGCGCTGGCGGCCACGCCCAGGGCCACGGCGATCCAGATGCTTCCACCCGTGCGGACACCGAAGGCCCGGAGTGTGAAGGACACGATGAACGCCAGCGCGGCGAGCACCAGGAAGAAGCCGAGGGCCTTCCAGCCGCTACGGACCGAGCCCTGCTCGTTGATGAACCACTTGGCCATGCGGACTCCGGAAGTTCTCCAACTACGCAGACCGTGAATGCGGCGTTTAGTGTCCCTACATCACACTCTGGGTTTCCGCGAAGGCCCGGGAGATCTCCAGGAAGAGCTTCTCCTCGTTGGGCTTCAGGGCGGCGGCGCGGGCGAACCAGAACGCCGCCTTTTTGCGCTGGCCCGCCACCAGCAGGGCCTTCCCGAACTGCAGGAAGCGCTCCCAGTCGTCCTTCTCGAGGGCCACAAGCACGCCCATGTACCGCTCCGCCTCATTCACCAGCCCCACCTCGGCCAGATCCACCGCCGCGGCCGTGACGGCCTCCTTGTTCTTGGGGTCGCGCTTCACGATCTTCTCGTAGCCCTCCAGGGCCTCGGTCTTGTAGCCATGCTTGAGCCAGGCCTGGGCGACAAGGCGCAGCACTGCGCCATCCTTCGGCTCCCGGGTCTCGGCATCCTTGAAGGCCGCCTCGGCCTTGGGCTTGTCCAGGGCCGCCAGATAGGCCCGGCCGCACTCCGCCAGGTACTTCGCGTCCTTGGGCTTGATGGACCGCGCCTTGTCGGCGCAGCCCTCAAGGATCGTCCGGCGGTCGCCTGCGAAGAAGGCTTCGTTGAATTGAATGGCTGCAGGCGTCGGCGCCTGGGCTCCGAGTGCGAGGGCGAAGAGGGCGAGGGCGATGGAACGGGTGCGCATGGGGCCTCCTAGCTCGGTTCCGCGCCGTGATCGGCGAACGCGAGGGCGATGGCATTCCACATGCGTTCTTCCTGGGGCTTGGCCTGGCTCGCCCGGGCGAACCACCTGGCGGCAGCATCACGCCGGGCCTTCCTCAGGCAGCTCCGGCCGTAGGCCACGCAGTTCTGCCATTCGGAAGGGTCCAGGATCCAGGCCCGCTCCATGAGCGCGTCGGCCTCCTTGGCAAGGCCGGCATCCTGCAAGTTCACCGCCGAACGGGTGAAAGCGTTCTTGGCCTTGGGGTCGGCGGTCTGCATGTCGGCGACGGCCTTGAGGGCTTCAAGGCGCTGGCCGCTCCGCAGCCAGGCCGCGGCGATGAGCCGATGGATGTCGGCGTCCCTCGGGCTCTCGATTCGCGCCAGCTGGAAGCATTCCTCGGCCTTCGCGCGCTCGCCCGCCACCAGGAAGGCTCGCCCATATTCCGCAAGCATCCTGGCGTCCTTTGGCTTCAGCAGCCGGGCGCGGTCAGCGCAGGTGCCGGCGAGTCTCCGCGGGTCGCCTCGGAAGGCCGTCTCGTCGAGCCCCTGGGCGAACAATGGGAGTGCCAGCAGGCAGAGGGCAGCGCGTCGCATGGGTGCTCCTGGGGGGTGGCGTCATGATAGGACACTTCCGCAGGGCTCCGGGGCTTCCGGGACAGTGGCCGACTAGGGGTGTGCCGCCCAGGCCGGGTTCCCCATTTCCGCAAAGAGGAGGGCGAGCTCGTTCCACATGCGCTCCTCCTTCGGCCGCGCCTGCACGGTGCGATCCAGCCAGAGGAGGCCGAGGTCCCGCTGGCCGAGGCGGAGGGCCTCGCTGGCGAAGGCGAGGCGATCTTTCCAGTCGTTGGGCTCGAGGCCATGGACACGGTCCATCCACTGGGCGGCCAGATCCCACTGGTGGTTCCGGAGCGCGGCGAACGCGAAGTCCTTGCCGTTGTGATAGTCCTTCATGTCCAGCCGCCAGGAGGTGTCCATGAGGGCGATGGCCTCGTCGCGGTATCCATGGTCGAGCAGGTTGATGGCGGCATGCTTGAAGACGTTCCTGGCCTTGGGATCCGCCTCCTGCATCGCCTTCAGGGCCGCGAAGCCCTCTTTCGGCTGGCCTGCGGAAAACCAGGCGCAGGCGATCAGCCGGTGCGTCTCGCCATCCTTCCGGTCGGAGATGACGGCGGCCTCGAAGGCTGCCAGGGCCTTGTCGCGCTGGCCGCCGAGGAGGTAGGCCCGGCCATATTCCGCCAGCAGCCGGGAATCCTTCGGGTTGATGGCCCGGGCCCGGTCCGCGCAGAGGGTCATGACCGTCTTCGGGTCATCCTTGAAGATGGACGCGGCGGGCTGCTGGGCCAGCAGGGGCAGGCCCAGGCACAGGATGAGCAGGCGCATGAGGGCTCCTACAGAGGGATGTTGCCGTGCTTCTTGGGGGGCGTGCTGTCGCGCTTGGTGTCAAGGAAGGCCAAGGCCTTCACCAGCTTCTGGCGGGTTTCCCGGGGGAGGATCACTTCGTCAATGAAGCCGAATTCCGCCGCGATGTAGGGGTTGGCGAACTTCTCGTTGTACTCGGCGATCAGTTCCGCTTTGCGGGCGGCGGGATCCGGGGCAATGGCGATGGACTTGCCGTGCAGCACGTTCATGGCGCCTTCCGCGCCCATGACGGCGATCTCGGCGGTGGGGTAGGCGAAGTTGAAATCCGTGCGGATGTGCTTGCTGGCCATCACGCAGTAGGCGCCGCCGTAGGCCTTGCGGGTGATGATGGTGATCTTGGGCACCGTGGCCTCGCAGAAGGCGAAGAGCAGCTTGGCGCCGTGGCGGATGATGCCGCCGTGCTCCTGGGTGACGCCCGGCAGGAAGCCAGGCACGTCCTCGAAGGTGATCAGCGGGATGTTGAAGGCGTCGCAGAACCGCACGAACCGCGCGCCCTTTTCGCTGGAGGCGATGTCGAGCACCCCGGCGTAGAAGGCGGGCTGGTTGGCCACGATGCCAATGCTGCGGCCCTCGATGCGGGCGAAGCCCACGACGAGGTTCGGGGCAAAGGCTTCGTGGACTTCAAAGAAATTCGCGTCGTCCACCACGCCCCGGATGATGTCGCGGATGTCGTAGGGCTTGCTGGAATCATCGGGCACGATCTTGTCGAGCTCTGGATTCTCCAGCGGCATCTGGGCCTTGGGCGCGCGGCGGGGCGCCTCGCCCAGGTTGTTGCTGGGCAGGAAGGAGAGCAGCTCCCGGGTGTGCGCCAGGGCCGCCAGGTCGCTGGCGCAGACGAAGTGGGCCACGCCGCTCTTGGCCGAGTGGGTGTGGGCGCCGCCCAGTTCTTCCTTCGTCACCTCTTCATGGGTGACGGCCTTGATGACATCGGGGCCCGTCACGAACATGTAGCTCGTGCCCTTCACCATGGTGATGAAGTCGGTGATGGCGGGGCTGTAGACGGCGCCGCCGGCGCAGGGTCCCATGATGAGGCTGATCTGGGGGATGACGCCGCTGGCGAGGGTGTTGCGCAGGAAGATGTCGGCATAGCCGCCCAGGCTCACCACGCCTTCCTGGATGCGGGCTCCGCCGCTGTCGTTGAGGCCGATGACCGGGCAGCCCACCTTCATGGCCAGGTCCATGACCTTGCAGATCTTCTTGGCGTAGGCCTCGGACAGCGAGCCGCCGAAGACGGTGAAATCCTGGGCGAAGACGGCCACGGGGCGGCCATCCACGCGGCCGAAGCCGGTCACCACGCCGTCGCCGGGGATCTTCTCGACGCCCCAGTTGCGGTGCACCATCAGGGCGTCCATCTCTTCGAAGGAACCTTCGTCGAGGAAGGCGGCCACCCGCTCCCGGGCGGTGAGCTTGCCCCCCTCGTGCTGCTTGCGGACCCGCTCCTCCCCGCCTCCGGCCAGGGCCTGGGCGTGTTTGGTTTTGAGGGTCTCGATCTTCTTCTCGAGGGACATGGAGGCTCCCGGGGACACTGGCGGCCGATCTATGGGGATCAGCCGCCAGCATAGCGCGGAGCGGGCCGGCCCGGCATGTCCTCCAAAGGGGGCTACTTCGTGGCGCGCGAGGCGACGAAGGTGGCGAACTTGTCAGACCACTTCACGAGCTTGTCCTGGATGGTGCTCATGGCCGTTCCGCTGATGGCCCGGTGGTGGACAGCCAGGAGAAGCTCGCCGGTCTTCGGATCCACGACCTTCAGATCCCAGGTGGCCGTTTCGCTGCCGGCGCCCAGCCCGATGAGCCACTTGGCGGCCTTGCTGCCCGCATTGGCATCCACAAATCGGCCGATGAGGGTGAGGTCTCCCTCGGTGCGGCTTACCTTGGCCTTGCCGTTGAAGGCGCCTGTGAGGGCGCCGCGCAGCATGCCGGGGAAGCTGTCGGTCAGCTCGGTGGCCTTGGCGTTGTCCTTGCCGTCCCGCCCCTTGCGGAGCATGGCGGGGTCCTCCCAGGGCTTCATCCAGAGGACCGTCGTCGAGGAGCGCGGGCTTGGGTGCGGCGGGCTTCGGCGTCACGGCCGGGGCGGCGGCCGGGGCCGGTGCGGATGCGGGACCGGGGGTGGGTCCGGTGGCTTCCTGCGCGGTGGCGCTGGCGACGAGCAGGGCGGACAGGACCGATTCGCGAAGCATGGGTCTCCTGGGGGAATCCCACACGCTAGACCGCCCGGCGGACCGCGTCAATGCGTGGCCCGCCGGGCGGCCCCGGTCCCTGGTGCGGAGCTACCGCATGGGCCGCGGCTGGGTCATGGCCTCGAGGCTGAGCACCTCGTCCAGCTCGGCGGCGGTCAGGTAGCCCTTGCGGAGGATCAGCTCCCGCACGGGAACGCCGGTCTCCAGGGCCTCCTTGGCCACCTCGGTGGCGCGCTTGTAGCCGATGGCGGGCATGACAGCGGTGACGATGCCGATGCTGTGCTCCACCAGGTCGCGGCAGCGCTCGCGGTTGGCGGTGATGCCCGTGATGCACTTCGTGGTGAGCACGTTCACGGCGGAGGTCAGCGTGCGCATGCTGGTGGCCAGGCTGTAGGCCAGGATGGGTTCCATGACGTTCAGCTGGAGCTGGCCCGCCTCGGCGGCCAGGGTGATCGTCAGGTCGTTGCCGATGACCATGTAGGCCACCTGGTTCACCACCTCCGGGATCACCGGGTTCACCTTGCCGGGCATGATGCTGCTGCCGGGCTGCATGGGGGGCAGGAGGTTCGCCGCCAGCACGATGTCCAGGCCTGTCACCTTGCGCAGCTCCTCCACCACCACTTCGGGGTAGCGGGGGTCGGCGCAGATGCCGGTGCCGATGGCGGTGCCGCCCATGTTCACTTCCAGGAAGAGGCGGGCGGTTTCCCGCAGGCGCTCGATGTCCTCGCCGGTGGTGACGGCGTAGGCCTCGAATTCCTGGCCCAGGGTCATGGGCACCGCGTCCTGCAGCTGGGTGCGGCCCATCTTGATGACATCGGAGAACTCGCGGCCCTTGGCGTGGAGGGCCTCCTTCAGGCGATCCATGGCCTCGAGCAGGTTCTTCAGCATGAAGATGGTGCTGAGGCGCAGCGCCGTGGGATAGACATCGTTGGTGCTCTGGCCGAGGTTCACGTGGTCGTTGGGGTGGCAGAAGGCGTAGTCGCCGCGCTTGTGGCCCAGCAGCTCCAGGGCGCGGTTCGCGATGACCTCGTTGGCGTTCATGTTGGTCGAGGTGCCAGCGCCGCCCTGCACCATGTCCGTGGGGAAGTGGCCGTGCCAATGGCCGTCGATGATCTCCTGGCAGGCGGTGTCGATGGCCTGGGCGATGGGCTGCTCCAGCTGGCCCAGCCGGGCGTTGGCCCGGGCAGCGCCCTGCTTGACCATGGCCAGCGCGCGGATCATGGCGGGGAAATGGCTCGTGGGGGTGCCGGTGATGGGGAAGTTGTGGACGGCCCGCAGGGTCTGCACACCGAAGAGGGCGCCTTCCGGCACCTCCAGGGGGCCGATGAGGTCGCTCTCGCGGCGCGTGTGTCCGCTGGCGTAGGCCTGCTCGCGGCCCGTGCGCGGGGTGGCCGAGTACAACAGGCGCTGATGCAGGACATTGGCCACCTTGCTGAGCACGGCGATAGCCGCGGCGCCATCCTGGCCCAGGCTCTGCAGCACGCTGTCGCGATCCAGGTCGAGCAGCACGGCGGCGGTGCGGGTGGTGCCCGTGGCGGTGTGGCTGCTCACGGCGAGGAAGGACTGTTCGCCGGCCACATCGCCGGGACCCAGGATGACCACAGGCTCCGCGCCCTCTCCGTTGTCTCGGGTGATCTCGACCCGGCCCTCAGCGATCACCACGGCCCCCCGGCGGGGTTCGCCCTGGGTGAAGAGCCGGGTCCCGGCGGGAACCTCGCGTCGGTGCGCGGCCCTGGCGATCAGGCTGAGATCGGCGTCGGAAAGGCCGGAGAAGATCTCGCAGCGGCGAAGGACGGTCGTGATGGCATCCATGGAAGACCTCCGGCCCGTGTCAGGCCCGCGACAATCATATCGAGGGCATTTGACGATTCGGTCACGAATCCGACCGGGGCCTTAGCGAATCGCCGGATCCTTGGTGATGGCGTCCTCGCGCAGCTTCTCGCCGCCCACCACGTGGAAGTGGAGGTGGAACACGCTCTGGCTGGCGTCCTTCCCGGCGTTCGAAATGACGCGGAAGCCCTCGTCGAGAATGCCCTGATCCCGGGCCACCTTCACGCAGGCGCTCAGCAGCGCCGCGCGGGTCGCCACGGGCAGGTCGTCGAGCTCCTTGAGGCTCGCCACGTGCTGCTTCGGAATGACCAGCAGGTGCACCTTGGCGCGGGGCCGGATGTCCCAGAAGGCGAGGACGTGGTCATTCTCGTAGACCTTCTTGGACGGAGCGGTGCCCGCCACGATCTTACAGAACACGCACTGGGCCGCGGGCTTCTGGGCCGGGGCCGCCACTGGCGCGGGTACGGGCGCCTGGGCGGCCGCCAGGGCGAGGGTCGCGAGGAGGGGCAGGAGGCGGCGCATCAGCGACCGCTCTTTTTCCAATCCGCCAGGAAGCCTTCCACGCCCTTGTCGGTGAGGGGGTGCTTCAGCATCTGATCGAAGACCTTGGTCGGGATGGTGGCGACGTGGGCGCCCGCCAGGGCCGCGTCGGTGACGTGCCGGGGCTGGCGGATGCTGGCGGCCAGGC
Source organism: Holophagaceae bacterium (assembly GCA_017859995.1). Classification (GTDB taxonomy): domain Bacteria; phylum Acidobacteriota; class Holophagae; order Holophagales; family Holophagaceae; genus Geothrix. Next base: position 7,440 of record JAFJUR010000108.1, read on the forward strand.
ACTGCGTGCCGAAGTCGTAGTTCTCGAAGATGGCGCAGATCTCGCGGATCAGCTCCATGCCGTCCAGGTTGATGTCATCGAGGCGGCCCACGAAGGGCGACACGTAGGTGGCCCCGGCCTTGGCGGCCATGAGGGCCTGGGTGGTACTGAAGCAGAGGGTGACGTTGGTGTGGATGCCCTCGGCCGTGAGCGCCTTGCAGGCCTTGAGGCCCTCGGCGATCAGGGGCAGCTTCACCACCACGTTCTTGTGGATCTTGGCCAGGCGCCGGCCCTCCTCGATCATGCCGGGAGCCTCCAGGCCGATGACCTCGGCGCTGATGGGGCCGTCCACGATGCCGCAGATCTCAGCGATGATCTCTTCGAAGGGCTTGCCTGTCTCCTTGGCGATGAGGCTGGGGTTGGTGGTCACGCCATCCAGCACGCCCAGGGCGTTGATGCGCTTGATCTCGTCGATGTTGGCGGTGTCTATGAAAAAGCGCATCGGGGCCTCCGGAAGCCGTGGGGGACAGGACTGGACCGGGCGACAGCGATCGGCGGACGCGCCCGGGCCAATCCCCCATTCTCCCATGACCGGGGGCAAAGCCGAAGGCCCCGGCGACCGGGGGATCCGGGGTGGGAACGGCTGGGGTTGGCGGCGCCCTTCCATCGCTACACTGGAGGGCCCGGCCCGGAGCTCCCATGACCCTCCCCGATATCAAGGTTCTCGACAAGGGCTTCGTCCGCCTCGTGGACCACATGGGCTCGGACCTTTCTGTGGTGAACGCGGCGCGGGTTTCCTTCGGCAAGAAGAAAGAGGCCTTCGAGGAGGGCGACGCCAAGCTGGTGGCCTACCTCGCCGAGCACGAACACACCTCGCCCTTCCGGCACACGGCGCTGACCTTGCACGTGAAGGCGCCGATCTTCGTGTTCCGGCAGTGGATGAAGCACCGCATCGGCTCGGAGTTCAACGAGATCAGCGGCCGCTATGTGGAGTTCCCCGAAGATGAATTCTTCGTGCCGGAAACCTTCCGTCGCCAGGCCAAGGTCAACAAGCAGGGCAGCGAGGGTGCCATCGACGAGGCCAACCACGGGAAGGCCATGGAGAGCTACCTGGCGAGCTGCCGCAGCGCCGTGGCCCACTACAAGGAGCTGCTCTCGCTGGGGGTCTGCCGCGAGCAGGCCCGCTGCGTGCTGCCGGTGGCGCTGTACTCGGAGGTGTACTGGACCGTGAGCCTCCAGGCGGTGGCCCACTTCATCCGGCTGCGGGCGGACAGCCATGCCCAGTGGGAGATCCAGCAGTACGCCGCCGCCGTGCGGCAGGTGGTGGAGCCCCTCTATCCCGTGGGCCTCAAGGCCCTGCTGGCCTCAGGCAAGGGATGACCACGCCGCCCCTCAACCCCGCCCTGTTCCACCTGGACCGGGAACACCTGTGGGTGATGCATTGCGCCGAGGGGCCGGTGCCCCGGGCCGCCATGCGGGCCGTCCGGGCCTTCATGCAAAAAGAACTGCAGCCCTGGGAGATGCGCTGGGAAGAGGATTTCCTCGGGATCCCCGCGGCGGTGCGGGGCGAGGCCGCGGCCCTCATCGGCGGACGGGCCGAAGACATTTCCCTGACGCCCACCACCTCGTCGGCCCTGGTGACCGTGGCCCAGGGCTTTCCGTGGTCGCCGGGCGACGAGGTGCTCGCGCCGCTGGGGGAATTCCCCTCCAACGCCTGGCCCTGGCTGGCGCTCAATCAGCGCGGGGTGGCCTTCCGCGAGGTCCCGCTGTGGGAGGGCCACCGGGCCGGGGCCGAGGCCTGGACGAGCCTGCCGCCCACCGTCGAGGCCGATCCCGAGGCGCGGCTCATCGCGGCCATCGGTCCCCGGACCCGCATCCTGACGCTCTCCTGGGTTCGCTTCCAGGACGGCCTGAAGCTCGATCTGCGGCGCCTCGGATCCGCCTGCCGCGAGCGGGGCGTCCACTTGGTGGTGGATGGCATCCAGGGCGCGGGCGCCGTGTCCCTGGACCTGGAGGGACTTTCCGCCTTCGCCACTGGCGGCTACAAGGGCCTGCTTGCCCCTGAGGGCCTGGGATTCCTGTGGGCGGACGAACCGTTTCGACAGTCCCTGTCGCCTTCGGGCAGCTGGCTCTCGGTGGAAGCCGCCACGGATTTCAGCCGGCCTTCGACGGACTTCCACCGCGCCTGGCTGGCGGATGGCCGCTCCCTCGAGGCGGGCGGCCCGAACCTGCTGCACGCCTCGGCGCTGCTGGAATCTCTGCGGCTCCTCAACGGCGCGGGCGTGTCCGTCATCGCCGCCCATGTGGCCCATCTGCAGGCGAGGCTCCTCGACGCCCTGGAGGACTCGCCCTGGCGGACCGAGTGCGTCCGCCTGAAGGCGCTGCTGAAGGCCGATCGTCTGGGTCCCTTCCTGGCCCTCCACCACGGCGGTGACGGGCAGACCCGCATGCAGGCCCTGCTCCAGTCCGGCTACCGGCGCGGCGTCTTCGCCTCGGTGCGGGAGGGCTACCTGCGGATCGCCTTCCACGGCTTCCACACGGAGGCCGACGTGGACCGGGTCGCCGCCTGGCTCACCGGAACAACCAGCTGACCTTCGCCTGCACCACGTCGTCGGACGGCAGGTGGCGGAGCAGGGACAGGTCGTAGCGCGGCGAGAGGCTGGCCCGGTCGTTGATGAGGGCGTCCGTGGTGGTGCCGTGGGTGTAGACGAGAAAGAACGCCGATCCGGGCCGGAATTCCCAGCGGGTGATGAGGTTCAGGTTCCAAGTCCGGTAGCTGAAGGCTGTCTGGGGCGCGGCGCCCGGGGGCAGGTCCTCAGGCAGGCCCACGTCCAGGGTGCGGTCGTCGGCGTAGTGCTTGAGGTCCCGGAAATCCCAGTTGGCGGCCAGCCACTGGCTGAAGAGCTGCACCGTGAGGCGCGGCGACAGGGCGTAGGCCACGCGCAGGGTCTGGTTGAGCTGGCTGACGGCGGAGCCGGGCTTGAGGATCTGGAACAGGGTGGCGTCGGTGGAGGGCCCGCCCTCGTGCCAGGAGCGGTTGGTGTTGACGCGGAGGTACCAGGGCCGGTTCCCGGGCGTGTCGAAGCCGAGGTTGGCGTAGGGCAGGGAGGGCCGGGCCAGGTACTTCTTGAGGGGATCGGTGTAGGTCCTGAGTTCACGGTCGTCCTCAATGGCCGCGTCCAGCCCACCGCCGCCCCAGAGCGCGACGAAGTTGGTGAAGTCGGTGCGGGCCCAGGTGTTGTAATTGCGCAGGAAGGCGTGGCCGGCCTGGTCCCTCGCCAGGGTGTGGTTGAAGCCCACCTCCCAGTTGCGCAGGATCCCCCAGGTGCGGTCCCAGGTCCGGTAGATCTGGGCGAAGGTGCGGCGCTCGTCGGCCCGCTCGAGGTAGCCCACGTCGTTGGGGTTGTAGTCGTGCCCCGAGTTGATGGCCTGGGCCTCGAAGGTCCAGCCGCTGCGCCACCGCCGCTGGTACCGGAGCCGCTCCCGCCACCCCTGCTCCTGGGCGTCCTTGGGTCCGGCCTCGCTGCGGCTCAGGGTGACTTCCACCAGGCTGCCGCGATCGGGGCTGTTGTAGGCCCCGTCGAGGGCCTGCACCTGGGAGACGCGGCCGGTCGGCCCGGCCTGGTGCATGGCGGAGGCGAACCCGCCCAGGTAGCTGCCGCGGTCGTCCATGAGCTGCTGGACGCGGAGGACGCCGAAGTTGGTGAGGGGGGATATCTCCCGGCGCACCTGGCCGCCGTCCGCCTCCCGCAGGGTGGCCCGGGCCGGCTCGACGCTCGCGCCGAGGAGGCCGACGTTGGTGCCGCTGGCGTATTTGGCGGTGTATTTCGCCGCGGCGGTGATGTCCGTGGCGTTGGGGCGGTCGAGGAGGGTCTCCCCGGCGCCGAGGTCCGGATCGGACAGTCCCTGTCCAATGCGGCGGCTGTAGAGGAGATCCGGCCCCGCCACACGGAAGATGTCCATGCCCTCCAGGAAGAAGGGCCGCTTCTCGGGGAAGAAGGTCTCCACGGTGCTGAGGTTGAGCACCGCCTGGTCCACCTCCACCTGCCCGAAGTCGGGCCGCACCGAGAGATCCACCTGGGCGTGGGAGTTGAGGCCCCAGCGGGCGTCCAGGCCGGCGCGGTTGTCCCAGCGGCGGTCGTCGTACCCGCGGGTGGTCTCGAACTTCCGGGCGGAGCTGAGGTAGGGGAGGTATTCCTGGCGAAGCTGGGGCCGCAGGCCTTCCAGGCCCCGAAGCTCCGGGAAGCGGGACACGAAGCCGCCCTCGCCCCGGGGCACCACCATCCAGCGGCTGGATTCGCGCACCACGCCCTGGTCCACCCGGTTGAAGTTGATGCCCCAGGTCTGGGGGCCCTCGCCGGGCTTGAAGCGCAGGAGGGAGAGGGGGATCTTCAGCTCGGCGGTCCAGCCCTCCGCGTCGGTGCTCACGGCGCTCTCCCAGACGCCGTCCCAGCTGGCGTCGTACGAGCTGTCGTTGTAGATGACCTGGTCCTTCTGCACGCCCGCGGCGTTCACCTCGAAGACCAGGGCGGTGCGGTGATCATGGTTGGAATCCAGGGACACGCCGAACCAGTCGCTCTGGCTGTCCTGGTCGCGGCGGTGCAGCCGGCGCACCACCCGGGCCTGGCCGCCTTCCAGCCGGCGGTCGTGCAGCATCCGGGCCCCGACGTAGAGGAACCGCTCGTCGTAGAGCACCCTCACCTCGGTGCGCTGGCGGGCGGGCGTGCCCCGCTGCGGCCACTCCTGGGTGAATCCCGTGGCGAAGGGCGCCGCCGCCCAGGCGGCCTCGTCGAGGTGGCCGTCCAGGCGGATGCCGCCCGGCGCGCGCAGGGCCACCATGCCCGTGTCGGGTCCAGGGGTGGCCAGCAGCGGTCCAGCCGCCCATCCGGCCACCAATTGGATCGCGAGCAGGGTCTTGGCGCGCATGACTCTCCTGGCAGCGCGTGGGGCCGCCTGAATCCATGGTGCCACAGCTTGCGAGGTATGATGGTGTGCGAACGCCTTTGTGGGGATCCTTCGCGACGCTGCGGGCATTCATCGGATACTGATCGTCAAGGAGCCACCATGCGCATGCTGCTCGCCGCCCTGCTTTCCCTTCCGCTGCTGGCGGGGGGCGGGGGCACCGTGGCCTTCAAGCAGACCGCCTTCATGGCGGAGGTGGCCGTCACCGAGCCCGAGAAGGCGAAGGGCCTCATGTACCGGCAGAGCCTGGCGAAGGATCGCTGCATGTTCTTCGTCTACGGCGAGGACGGCTACCACGCCATCTGGATGAAGAACTGCCTCATCGCCCTCGACGTGGCCTGGGTGGACGCGGAGGGCCGGGTGGTGGAGACCTCCGAGCACGTGCCTCCCTGCAGCCCCATGCGCGGCGAGGACTGCCCCACCTACGGAGGCACCGTGTCCTCCCGCTTCTTCGTGGAGTTCCCCGCAGGCACGTTCAAGCGGCTGAACCTCAAGCGGGGGGACCGCCTGGGCTGGGACCTCACGCTGGACGACGGCCGGGTGCTGAAGGGCGGCGCCCCGGTGGCCAAGGGCAAGAAGAAGTAGCGGCCGTTTCTAGCCCTACTCGTCGGACTTGGCCCCTTCTTTCCCGCGCCGCGGAGGCCGGGTCAGGGTGCGCAGGTGGTCGGGCGTGGGCGGCAGGCTGCCGAGGTCCAGCGGGCTGAGACGATCGGCCAGCAGCTTCCAGGCCTTGGCCTGGCGCGGCAGGCGCTCGGGCTGGATGACCTCGAAGCCCTGGGCGTAGCTCACGAAGGGCGGCATCACCAGGGCGAAGCCCGTGTAGAGGAAGGCGGGCAGCCGCAGCCAGTCCGGCTCGCCCATGGGGCCCTGGCCGGGCACCGCGAACAGCGGGTGGACCCCGCCGTTGATCCAGAACCCGTGAGTGGGCTCGTGGCGGGGATAGACGAAGATGCGCCGGCGGTGCATGAGGGTGAAGGGGCCCACGCGATGCTGCTCTACGGGGGTGATGCCCGTGCCGTCCAGGGCCGGGCCGGTGCTCCGCTCGGGATGGCCCACCACCTGGACCACCTTCCGATTCCCGGCCTTGAGCTTGCGGAAGATGGTGCGCAGCTCCTCGGCCTCGTCGCCTTCCACGGTGCCCTGGCTCGGCTTCAGGTCGCCCAGGAGGGCCACCTGCTCGGGGGCGAACTCGTCGATCAGGCTGAAGACCCGCTCCCAGATCTCGAGGTGGGGCGTGGCGGGCATGGGATCGGGGCGGCGCCGCCGGGCCGCGCCCAGGCCGAAGAACAGGTCCGACAGCACCAGCGTCTTGTGCCGGGGCAGCCACACCGCCCGCCGGCTGTCGAGCACCACATCCTCGTTGAGCTGGACCTGCACCGGAACCTCCAACCTTCCATTGGAACACACGCCGCCCCAGAATCCGGGGAGGGGGAGACGTGCCGCACGGACAGGGCCACTACCTGAAGCTCATGTGGAATGGCGAGGGCCGCCGGATCCTGGTCCACGACCCGCCGGGGGCCGAGGGCCGCAGCCTCCCCCTGGTGCTGGCCCTGCACGGCACCGGGGGCACCTCCCGCATCATGGCCGCCCTCTCGGGGCTGAGCCGCCTGGCCGACGAGCGGGGCTTCCGCGTGGCCTATCCCCAGGCCCTGGGCGAGGCGGGCACGGAGGATCCAGCCCTGGGCGCCGCCTGGAACGCCGGACCGGGCCTGGGCTGCCCTGCCCAGGTCGAAGGCGATGACGTGGCCTTCCTGACGGCCGTGGTGGAGCGGGTGGACCGCCATGCCCCCGTGGATGGGCACCGCGTGTTCGTCGCCGGGTTCTCCAATGGAGCCCGCATGGCCTACCGGCTGGCCCTCGCCGCGCCCTGGGTGGCGGCCATCGCGCCGGTGGCCGGGGCGCCGGTCTGGGGCGATCCCCCGGAGCGGCCCGTGCCCACCCTGGCCTTCCATGGCACCGAGGACCGCCACATTCCCTACGGCGGCGGCGTGGGCCCCCTGGGCCGTCGCGTACCGGCCCTGGCAGCGCCCGAGGCTCTGGCCCGCTGGGCCGACCTCATGGGCTGCGGCGGAAGCCCGGTGCGGGACACCCTGGATTCCCACCACCTGGACCTGTGGACCTCCGAGGCCTGCGAGGTGGGTCTCTGGACGGTGGCTGGCATGGGCCACGCCTGGCCCGGGGGGCGGGCCTACGCACCCGGGGCGGACATCCCCGCGCCAGATCTCTCTGCTGCGCATCTGATCTGGGCCTTCTTCGAAGCCCATCCCCTGGCCTGATTCCCTGGAGGGCGCGTGATATCCGAACCCCATCACCTGCTGGCCGGCCTGGCCACCGGCCTCTGCGGCGGCCTGCTGTCGGGCCTGTTCGGGGTGGGCGGCGGCATCGTCATGGTGCCCCTCCTGGGCCTCGTCCTCGGCCTTGACCAGCACCGCGCCCAGGGCGCCACCCTGGCGGCCATGCTGCTGCCCACGGGGCTGCCGGCCGTGCTCCAGTACCGGCGGCGGGGCATCGCCTCCAGCGTGCGCCTCGTGGGGGTGCTGGTGCTGGCCTTCCTCTTCGGCATCTACGGCGGGTCGCTGGTGGCCAACCGCATCCCCTCCGAGGGGCTGCGCTGGGGCTACGCCGCGTTCCTGGTGTTCCTCGCGATCCGCACCCTGCGGCGCCGGGAGCCTCTCCCGGTGGATCGCGGCGCAGAGCCCTTCGACCTGGCGGGGCTCTGGACCTGGGGCCTGCCCATCGGCCTGCTGGCGGGCGTGGTCTCGGGCCTGACGGGCCTGGGCGGCGCGGTGGTGGTGATTCCGCTGCTGGCCTGGAGGTTCCGTATGACTCAGCACGAGGCGCAGCTCACGAGCCTGATGATGCTGCTTCCCCCCATCGGCCTGCCGGGCGTCTACGTCTACGCCAAGGCCCAGGGCGGGCTGCCCTGGGTGGTCATCGGCGGCGTGGCGGTGGGCTTCGCGGCGGGCGCCCTGGGCGGCGCGCGGGTGGCGACCCGCGTGCAGGGCGCGAAGCTCAAGCAGGTCTATGGGGGGATCGTGCTGCTGATGGCGCTGCTGGTGCTGCTGCGGGGCCGCTGAGGCCCTCGCGGCGGGGCGCGAACCGGGTTTAGAGGAAGCCGAGCCGGGGATAGCTCGTTCCCAGCAGGGTGTCCGTGGTGGCGGTGGCCTGGCCCAGCCAGCGGTCGAGCACCGTGGCGTAGAGGCTGCGGAAATCGGTCGTGAACTTCATGTTTCCGTTCGCATCCAGGTTGCCGAGGTCGGGGTAGCCGCCGTAGAGCCCGCCCTTCACGGCTTTGCCGACGCAGAAGGAGAGGCCCGCCGTGCCGTGGTCGGTGCCGCCGTCGTTCTCCTGGACCCGACGGCCGAATTCGCTGTAGGCGAGGATCATCACCCGGTCCTGGGCCACGCCGGAGGCCGTCGTGATGCTGGCGAGGTCGTCGTAGAAGGCCTTGATGGCGCCGCCCAGCGCGCGCTGCAGGTTCGGGTGGTCCACCGCCTGGTTGCTGTGGGTGTCCCAGCCGCCGAGGCGGGAGAAGTACACCTGGGCGGGCAGGCCGGCGGCGATCATCTGGGCGATGAGCTTGAACTGGCGGCTGAGGTTGCCGGTCAGGTTGCCGCCGTCCAGCCGCGTGACGGGATACCCCGTGTCGCCGGGGTAGAGCACGGAGGGGGTGCGCGCCGCGAGGGAGCCGCCGGCCCCGAAGGCGGCGTTGTTCTGGGCGTCGTAAAAGAGGCGGCCCGCCTGCGCCGCGACGGTGTACGCAGGGTCGGCAGAGGTGGCCGAGAGGGAGGCGCCCCACCCCGCCTCCAGTGTGGCCGCGTCCGGCACGGCGTTGCCGCTCAGGAGGTAGGCGGGGAACACGTAGCCCCCGGCGCTGGGGATGGAGACGAAGCTCCGGTTCGCGCCCTTGAGCATCACGGGCAGATCAGACGTCACGGTGAGGCCGCGGAGCACGTCCCCCGTGGGGCTGAAGGCGGCGTCAGCGAAGCGGCCCAGCCAGCCGGTACCGGCGGGCACGGCGGCGCCCTGGCCCCAGAGGTCGATGGACGTGAAGTGCGAGAGGTTCGGGTTGGGCATGCCGATGCCGGGAATCCAGGCCACGCGGCCTAGCCCGTGCAGCTGGTCCAGCCCCGTGAGGTCACGGTTCAGGGCCGCGCCGCTGCCCAGGTCGGTGAGGGCGGAGGCCTCGGTGATGCCCAGGGTGGCCCGCTTGGCCATGTAGACCCCGAGGTTGGCGCCCGCGTTGGGGGGCATGACGTTCAGCCAGTCGTAGCCGCCGTCGATGTTGACGATGACGAGGATGGGCGCGCCGGGGATGGCGATCGGCGGCTGGGTGGTGCCTCCGCCCCCGCCGGAGCCCTTGCCGCCGCCGCCACAGGCGGTCAGCCCTGCGAGGGCCGCGCCGGTGGCGCCGAGGACCTGGATGAATTCGCGTCGCGTGGTCATGGTCGCCTCCGTCAGTAGAGCTGGCCCGCGGGCGAGCAGAGGATGAGGAAGGCCAGCTCCCGGGCCTTGGTCTGGGAGGCCGCGTCCCAGGCAAAGGCGCCGGGCCAGAGGGCGGACAGCCAGCCGGAGACGACGCCGGCGGGAAGGGGCCCGGGCTGCAGCAGGGCCTCGAGGCGGTCGTAGACGGCCTGGGCCGAGGTGGGGGCGGCGGGGAACCAGTCGGTGGTGACGGCGGTGGGGAACAGCGGATAGCTGGTGCCGTTGTAGGACCGCGTCTCGTTCAGGGCGATCGCCGCGGCGGCCTTGGTGCGGTAGCGCATGGTGTTGCTGTTGAGCCAGGCGGTGTGCTCCTTCCAGCCGTTGGGCCCGCTGGGATCCAGCAGCTTCATGCCGGCCTGGTCGAAGGTGGTGGCGTTGTTGGTGACCAGGCGCCAGGCGGGGAAGCCCTTCGGGGTCTGGGCACTGGCGGCGGCGAGGCCGGGACAGAGCATGCGGGCCGCGCGCACCATCCATGACACGGGCCCCTCGGCCAGGGCGTGGCGGTGGGCCGCATCGAAGAAGTACTGGGACTTGAGCAGGGTCTTCATGACCACGCGCAGGTCGAAGGTCGAGGCCTGGATCATGGCGGCCACGTCGTTCAGATCCTGGGCGGTGTAGTCCGCGGTGACGAAGTGCGTGAGCAGCCGCTTGGCGAGGAACTGCGCGCAGTTGGCGCCCCGGGCGGTGAGGATGCTGCGCAGGGCGTTCTCCCCCTTCTCCCAGCCGTTCGCGGTGGTCGTGATGTCGAGGGTCTGGCCGAAGAGGGTGATGGTGCCGGTGCCGTGCATGGCGTACGACGTGGCGCGGACCTGGCTGTTCCAGAGCCGGGTGTCCGGCGCGATGGCGCTGCCGTCATAGACCTTGAAGCGGCCGTCCGCGGCCACGCGCTGGTTGGGGTTCGCGGGGCTCGTCGCGTAGTCGGCCTCGGCGAAGGTGAAGCTCCAGCCGCTGAGGGCCCGGGCGAGCTGGGTGATGTCGGTCTGGTTGTAGCCGTTGTCGGCGCCCAGGCTGTAGAGCTCCAGGGCCTCGCGGGCGTAGTTCTCGTTGGGGATGCGCGAGCCCGACGCGTTGTTCAGCACCGAATCCAGCCAGATGCACATGGCCGGGTCCTTGCTCACGGCCACCAGCAGGTCGTCGAACCGGGCGAGGCCCTGGGCGCGGAACAGCTGGATCTGCTTGAGCATCAGCGCCGCGTTGTCGACTTTGTGCTGGCCCGTGGCGAAGAGGTTGTGCCAGAAGAGGGCCATCCGCTCCTGGAAGCCGTACGGGTTGTGCTGCATGCGCCAGGCCCAGGCGGCCTGGGCGGTGTTCAGGCTGTTGCGCCAGGCATCCGAGCCTTCCACGAGGAAGGGATGGGGCCCCGGGACGGCGGGCACGTCCACGCTTCCGGCCACGCTGGTGTTGGCGTTCACCTGGGGTTCCAGCACCACGTCGGCGGTGGCCAGCGCGGTGGTGAAGGCGGTGAGGTCGTAGGCGGCGCCGGTGCCGTCGATCCAGGCGTCGATGGCGGCGCCCGGCGCCTGGGCTTGCAGCGCCGCGGCCCCCTCCGGGGTGACGCCGAACCCGGCCCGGCGCGCGAAGTGGTGGACATCGGGAAGGGTCCAGGCGGCGACGGGGGCGAGGTTGGCCATGGCGACTCCTAGTTGTTGGCGGCTCCGGCGCTGATCCACGCCGAGAGGGTGTCCACGGTGGGCTGGCAGAGGTTGGGCGCGGCCTGCGGCATGCGGGTGCCGAACCCCGATCCGCCCGGCTGGTCCTTGGTGACTTTCTCGAGGATCCAGGAGCCGGCGGGATCGCCGGGCTTCACCCGCAGCCATCCTGCCGGGGCGTTGGCCGGGGTCACGTTGACCAGCTGCGCGTGGATCTGGGTGGCTGTGCCTGAGAAGGCCACGTGGCCGGTGGGCGAGGCGCCGCCATGGCAGCTGGTGGCGGAAGACCCGCAGCTGCTCTGCAGGGCCGGAACGAGGTCCGCCGAAAAGGAAGGATTGGCCTTCGCCACGGGGATGGGGCAGGTGGTGGGCGGCGCCGGGGGTTGGGCCACGGCGGCGGGGCCGCCCCCGCCGCCGCAGGCGCAGAGCCAAGCACAAAGCAGGGACAGGGCGAGTCCGGAAAGGGCCAGGCGCATGGTGCTCCAGGGTGGGTAACCCAGCATGGACGGCTTCCTGTGCGGGTCAAGGTTATGACAGCTAATCCTTTCGATGTATTCCTGGGACACGAACAGACACCACAGGGTTTAGGCTTCCCTGCGTTATCCTCGATCCGGAGGTTGCCGTGCCCCTGGATGTCCCGACCCCCCTGTTCGTGGGGGAGCGCCTGCGAGACCTGATCCTGTGCTACGCCGGGCCCTGGGCCTTCGTTCCGTACCTGCGGAACCGCGAGGACACGGAGCTCCTCTGGCACGCGCGGCAGGGCGTGATCCTTGCCTTCGCGGAGTGCGTCGGCGCCCTGGCCTTGGTGATCGTGGGCCTCTTCCCCATCTTCGGGTCGGTGTCCTGGCGGGTGATTCTCCCGCTCTGGCTGCTCTGGTGCCTCGGCATGTCCGTGACCAGCATCCTGCAGGCCACCAAGGGCAAGCGGCACCGCATTCCCGTCATCCACCAGTTCGTGGACTACCTCTGACCCGTCGAATCCCTGTGGGGCCTCAGCCCCCGCGCCGGGCGTGGAGAATCAGCATGGCGTCGCCGTAGCTGAAGAAGCGGTAGCGCGCCCGCACCGCCTCGGCGTAGGCGGCCTGGGCGAGGTCGAGGCCCAGTAGGCTCGCGACCAGCACGAAGAGGGTGCTCTCGGGCAGGTGGAAGTTGGTCAGCAGGTGATCAGCGGTTCGCAGGGCGTAGCCGGGGGTGATGAAGAGCCGCGTGGCGCCCTGCCGCTGGAGCCGCACGCCGTCCCAGGCGCCTTCGAGGGTGCGCAGCGACGTGGTGCCCACACACAGGACCGGACGGCGTCGATCGCGGAAGGCCGCTTCGAGAAGCGCCGCCGTGTCTGCGGGGATTTCGAAGCGCTCCTCGTGCATGGCGTGGTCTTCCAGGCGGTCGGCGGTCATGGGCCGGAAGGTGCCGAGGCCCACGTGCAGCCGCACCGGGTGCCAGCCGCAGCCATCCGCCCGGAGGCGGTCGATGAGTTCAGGCGTGAAGTGCAGGCCGGCGGTGGGGGCCGCCACGGCCTCGCCTTCCGCGGCGGAGAACAC
>JAFJUR010000218.1 GCA_017859995.1 Holophagaceae bacterium
CTGGCGCGGCGGGAAGATGTAGGTGCCCCGCGCCATGTACTCCTTGAGGATGTCGTTCTGGATGGTGCCGCTCACCTTGGTCCAGGGCACGCCCTGCTCTTCGGCCACCGCCAGGTAGAGGGCGAGGAGCACGGAGGCCGGGGCGTTGATGGTCATGCTGGTGCTGACCTGGTCCAGCGGAATGTCGCGGAACAGCGTGCGCATGTCATGGATGGAGCTGATGCTCACACCCACCTTGCCCACCTCGCCCAGGGCCATGTCGTGGTCCGGATCCATGCCGATCTGCGTGGGCAGGTCGAAGGCCACGGACAGCCCCGTGGTGCCCTGCTCCAGCAGGTAGCGGTACCGCGCGTTGCTCTCCTCGGCGGTGGCAAATCCCGCGTACTGCCGCATCGTCCAGAGGCGACCGCGGTAGCCCGTGGGCTGCACGTGGCGCGTGAACGGGAAGGAACCGGGCGCGCCGAGATCTTTCAGCGGATCGTGCCCAGCGAGATCCGCTGGCGTATAGCTGTTCTTCAGGGGGATGCCCGAGCTGGTCTCGAAGGCGCGCTCGCGCAGCTTGGCGGGATCCTCCTTCACCGTGAGCTGGGCGCGCACCTGCTCCAGGAAATCCTTCTGGTACATGAAACCTCCGAGACATTCCACCTTATCGCCCAGGCCAAGGGGGACGCTACACTGGCCCTCCCCACAAACCATCCCGATTTGAAGAGTCGCCCATGCCGCTGCCGCCTCCGCCTCCAGCCATCAAGCTCCTCGTCGGCGCCGACCTGTGGACCGCCCAGGGCCCGCAGCCGGGTCAGGCCGTCGCCATCCGGAAGGGAAAGATCCTCGCCGTGGGTCCGGTGGAAACCCTGGCCAAGGCCCATCCCAAGGCCCAGCGCGTCGAGCTTCCCGGCGGCACCCTGCTGCCGGGGCTCATCGAAGGCCATGCCCACGTGGCCGGCCTGGGCGCCCTGGCCCAGCAGGTGGACCTGACCGGCCTCGAGAGCCTGCCCGCGACGACCCAGAAACTCCGCGCCTGGACCTCCTCCCATCCGAAGGGCTGGCTCGTGGGGCGCGGCTGGGATCAGAACCGCTGGCCCGGCCAGGCCTTCCCCCGGGCCGTGGACCTGGACGCCTTCACGGGCTCCCGTCCCGCCTTTCTCCAGCGGGTGGACGGCCACGCCGCCTGGGTGAACACTGCTGCCCTCGCCAAGGCCGGCATCGGCCCGAGCACCCCGGATCCCGAGGGTGGACGCATCCTCAAGGATGCCCAGGGACGGCCCACCGGCATCCTCCTCGACACCGCCGTGGACCTGGTGGCCAAGCTCCTGCCCCGCCCCTCGGACAGCGACCTGGATGCCCAGCTGAAGACCGGGCTCCTGGCCCTTCGGACCGAAGGCTTCACCGCCGTGGCCGACATGGGCGTGGGCCCCCGGGAGCTGGCCGCCTACCGGCGCCTGGCCGCCGCCGGCACCCTGCCCATCCGCGTGTTCGCCTACCTGAACCACGACCACGCCCTCATGCTGCGCGAGCTGAAGGCCCCTCGGGCGAAGCAGCTCTCCTTCCTGCAGGTGCAGGGCGTGAAGTTCTACCTGGATGGCGCCCTCGGCAGCCGCGGCGCCCGCCTGCTGGCTCCCTACGCCGATGAGCCGGCCACGTCGGGCCTGTGGGTCACCGATCCCATCAAGGTGGGCCAGGACGCCGCCATCACCCTGCGCGCCGGCTACCAGCCCGCCATCCACGCCATCGGCGACGCGGCCAACCACGTCGCCCTGGAACTGCTGGCGAAGGCCCTGAAAAAGGGCCGGGGCGGCCTGCCGCCCCGGATCGAGCACGCGCAGATCGTCACCGCCGACGACGCCGCCCAGTTCGGCCGTCTCGGCGTGGTCGCCAGCGTGCAGCCCGTGCACTGCACCTCGGACCACAGCTGGACGCCCGCGCGGCTGGGGCCCCAGCGCGTGAACGAAGCCTTCCCCTGGCGCGCCTTCCTCAACGGGGGCGCCCTGCTCGCCTTCGGCAGCGACGCGCCGGTGGAGGAGCCCAACCCCTTCGCGGGCCTCGCGGCCGCGGAGACCCGGCAGGACGCCCACGGCAACCCGCCCGGCGGCTTCCTGCCGGATCAGCGCCTCACCCGCCTCGAGGCCGTCCGCGCCTACACCGCCGGCAACGCCCAGGCCCTGGGCCGGGCCAAGGACCTGGGCACCCTCGAGAAGGGGGCCGTGGCCGACCTGCTGTGGGTGCAGGCGCCCCTCGGCGGCCTCAGCCCCGAGGCCCTGCGGAAGGTCCGGCCCGGGCGCCTCTGGGTGAACGGCGTGGAGGTCCCCCTGGCACACTAGAGCCATGAACCTCCGCCCCTCCTCCCCCATGCTCGCGCCCTCCCTCCTCTCGGCGGATTTCACGCGGCTGGGCGAGGAACTCCGGATGATCGAGACCGCCGGCGCCCAGGTGGTGCATGTGGACGTCATGGACGGCCGCTTCGTGCCAAACATCACCATCGGCCTGCCGGTGGTGGAGAGCCTGCGGAAGGCCACCAGCCTGCCCCTCGATTGCCACCTCATGATCGTGGAGCCGCTCCGGTACGCCGCCGAGTTCGTCAAGGCGGGCGCCGACTGGGTGAGCATCCATCAGGAAGCCGATCCCCATCTCCACCGCACCCTGGCGGCCATCCGCCAGGCAGGCGGGAAGGCCGGGGTGGTGCTCAATCCCGGCACACCGGTGGAGACGCTCGTGGATCTCGTCGGCGACTTCGACTTCGTGCTGCTCATGAGCGTGAACCCAGGCTTTGGCGGCCAGAGCTTCATCCCCCGGGTGCTCGACAAGGTGAAGCGGCTCGACGCCCTGCGCAGCGAGCGCGGCGTGCCCTTCTTCATCCAGGTGGACGGCGGCGTGGGCATGAAGAACGCCGCGGACCTCACCCGCGCCGGCGCCGACAGCCTCGTGGCGGGGAACGCCGTGTTCAAGGCCGAGCATCCCGCCCTTGCCGTGTCCGGCCTGCTCGACGAAATGCGGAAGGGCCGCGGATGAGGTTCGACCTGGACCGCTACAACCGGGTCGTCTGGGGCCTCCTCGGAACCCTCGCGCTCATCGGCCTGGCGCTCCTGCTCGTCACCGGGGCGGTCTCCCTCTGGCCCAGCCGGCACCTGGCCGGGACCATCCCGACCCAGGGCGCCCCCGACCAGCCGGGTCCGGACCTCCCGGCGCCGTCCCTGCGCCTCGGCCTGCCTGAGCCGGTTCCGGGGACGGAGTTCGTCCTCATCCCCGTCGAGGCCCTGGTGGACGGCCGGCGCGGCGGGGGCGGCGGCTTCAGCGGGTATTCGAAAGGCGAATCCGGCGCGCCGCTCTTCAACATGGTCTTCCTGAACACCCGTACCCGGACCACCCACGCGCTCCTGGCCCGGAAAGCCCTCATCACCCGCTACGAGGTGCTCGAAGATGGCCACGGGAACGCCGCCAAGGCCGCGGCCTTGGTGCTGCGGGTGGTCGATGCCGACACGAACCGCAACGGCCGGCTGGATGACGAGGATGCCGAGAAGGTCTACCTCTGCGACCCGTCCGGCAAGGACCTGCGGGAGATTCTCCCCGCCGGCGCGATCTGCGAACGGTGGCAGTACGAGCCCGGCCGGCGCACGCTCTACCTCCTCACGCGGCCCCAGGGGGAGGCCCTTCACGGCGGTCCGAGGGATGTGCTCGCGGCGGCCCTGG
>JAFJUR010000109.1 GCA_017859995.1 Holophagaceae bacterium
CCGTAGAAGGTGATGGTGGTGCCGCCGGTGCTGATGGCGGCGGCGAAGCCGCCCTTCGCGTCCCGCGTGACGCAGCCCACCGTGTCCGGCGAGCCCAGGGCCGCCTTCAGGGGCCCGGGGAAGTTCCAGGCCTTCTTCCAGTCGTAGCGTTTCCAGGCTTCGATCTGGCGGGGATCCGATCCCTTGAGGATGGTCCGCACCCGCTCAAAGCGGGCCCGGTTCTCGGCGCAGGCGGGGTCGTAGTCGGGGAAGCCCATGGCCCGCGCGAAGCGGGTGGCGCCGTCCCCCACGATGAGGATGTGGGGCAAGCGGGTGGCGCCGTCCCCCACGATGAGGATGTGGGGCGTGTCCATGACCTTCCGCGCCACGAGCACGGGGTTCTTCACCCGCTCGATGGCGGCCACGGCGCCGAAGGCCCCGGTGGCGCCGTCCATGCAGGCCGCGTCCATCTGGATGGTCTTGCCGTCCAGGCGGATGTTGGCGCCGGTGCCCGCGTTGAAGCGCGGATCGTCCTCCAGCACCACCACGCCGGCCAGGGCGCCCTCGAGCGCGGTGCCGCCGGCCTTCAGCGCCGCCAGGGCCTTGGCGGCGGCCTTGTCGGTGCCGTCCATGCGGGCCCGCGGGCTGCCGGCGCCGCCATGGACGACGGCCGCCGGGTGGGGGGCCGCCGGGAGGGGTGCCGCTGGCGGTGCCGCCGGAAGGAGGGTCGTCAGGACCGCGAAGGTCAGGAGGGGAAGGATGCGCATGGGATGCCTCTGGATCAGCCGCCGATATGGGACATTTCGACCCGGGGCAGGCCGGGGGTCTCACTGCGCCGAACCTCCGAATACCGGTCAGCGCGGCGCTTCCAGTGGGAGGCCACCAGGGACGCGAGGTCCGCGTCGCTGTGCCCGCCGCGCAGGAAGCCCAGGAGGTCGAGCCCCTGGCCGGCGAAGAGGCAGGTGTAAAGGTGGCCGTCGGCGGAGAGGCGCGCCCGGTCGCAGCCCCGGCAGAACGGCGCGGTGACGGAGGCGATCAGGCCCACGTCGCCCTTGCCGTCCCGGTAGCGCCACTCGCGGGCCACGGCGTCCTGGTCGGGGGGGAGCGGCTCAAGGGGCCAGCGGGCATGCAGGATGGCTTGCACTTCCGCGGCGGGGACCACGGCCCCCATGCGCCACCCGTTGGTGGTGCCCACGTCCATGAACTCGATGAAACGCAGGGAATGGCCCCCGTCCCGGGCGAAGGCGGCCAGGTCGAGGATCTCGTCGTCGTTCACGCCCCGCTGCAGCACGCAGTTGAGCTTGAGGGGCCCGAAGCCCGCGGCCCGGGCGGCATCGATGCCGGCCAGGACCCGGGCGAGGGGCAGGTCCGTGTCCGACAGGGCTTGGAAGCGGTCGGGGCGGAGGGTGTCGAGACTCACGGTCACCCGGCGGAGACCCGCCGCCCTCAGAGCGGGCGCCAGATCCGGGAGCAGCACTCCGTTGGAGGTCAGGGCCAGGTCCTCCAGGCCGGGGAGGCCCGCGAGCATCCGTACCAGGGCCGGCAGCTCCCGCCGGAGCAGCGGCTCGCCGCCCGTGAGGCGGACCTTGGCCACGCCCAGGCCGATGAAGACCCGGGTGAGGCGGGTGATCTCCTCGAAGGTGAGCAGGGCCTCCCGCGGCAGGAAGGCGTAGTCGGGGCCGAAGACCTCCTTGGGCATGCAGTACCCGCAACGGAAGTTGCAGCGGTCGGTGACCGAGATGCGGAGGGCCTTGAGGGGTCGGCCCAGGGTGTCGAGCGGCGCCATATCCCTCAAGCATAATTCCCTCCGCCCGGTCACAATGGTTTGTTTGGGTGGACTTGAAACCATGGGCTTTTTCGACCGATTCCGTTCCCGCGCCGACGAGGCGCCCCTGCCGGGGCTCAGCAGCCTCCTGGAAGCCCGGGGCCTGCCCGCGGAGCTGCCGGGGCTGGCGGCGCTGGTGCCGGCCTTCGAGGCGCACCGGAAGGCCGAGGAACGTGAAGCCTGGGTCGATGCCGTGGCGGAGGTCCAGCACCAGGGCCTGCCCCTGCCTGAGCCCTGGGTGGACGCCCAGGATCACCTGCTGCCGGAGCTGGTCCCCACCTGGCTGGCCGAGCGCGAGGGCCACTGGAACCGCGGCTTCATCGACGGCCTGAGTCAGCGGATCCGCGTGGGCGACGTGGTGATGCCCTCGGCCTGGCTGAAACTCTGGGACCAGACCGCTGACGATGTGCTCGATCTGGCTCTCGACCATCTGCGGCAGCGGAGCCTGGGCGCCACCTTCGAGCGCCTGCCCTCCGGCGCCTACCGCAGCCCCTGGCGCGACGGCCTGGATTCGGCCCGCCTGCTGCTGCCCGAGGTCTGGCAGGGACTCTTCAAGGACCAGCACCCCTTCCTGGCCATCCCCGCGGCGGACGCCCTGTTCGCGGTGCCCCAGATCCTGCTGCCGAAGCTCATGGACGAGGTGGCCCGCACGCTGCAATCCGGCGCGCGTCCCCTGCAGCTGGCCGTCATCGAGCGCATCGGCGATGCCCTGATGACCGCGCGGCTGCAGGATCCGCATCCCATGTCCGCGCCCCAGCGGGAGCTGAAGCATCGTGACCTCATGGAGGCCCTGCGCCACCAGGAACAGGACCTCGATCCAGCCCTGGGCCGGCCCGCGCCGGTGAGCCTGCTGAAATCCAGCCAGGGCAAGCCTGTCACGATGGCGCTCTGGACCGCCGGCGCTCCGGCCCTGCTGCCGGAAACGGATCTTGTCGGCTTCGTCGACGCGGCTGGCGAACCTCTGGGCATCTTCGCGCGGCAGACCCTTCCCCGCATCCACGAGATCCGCGGCGAGGCCGTGAGCATCTGGGGCCCCCGGCGCGTTCGCTACGAGGGCTTTCCCACCGCCGAGCAGCTGTCGCGCCTGGAATGCTTCGCCACTGCCGAACAAATGAAGGGCCTGCAGTCGCAGGGTGCCGAACGGCGGGCGAAAACCCGGCCGGCCCCCGGTGGCCCCTTGAACGCCCAGGGTGCCGCGCAGGGGACCGCCCCGCTGCCGCGGCACCTGCAGGGCGCCGGGCTGGGTGTGCAGGACTCGGAATGAAGCTATCGGCCTGGCTGCTCCTCCTGGCGATCCAGGGGGCGGTGTGCGCCCAGCAGGCCGTGCTCGAACCGCCCTCTGAGGCCCTCTCTCCGGCCCTGGCCTCGGCGCAGGCGTCCGTGGTGCTGGTCCAGAGCCGCATCGGCGGCGGACACATCTACCAGGGCAGTGGGGTGGTGGTGGCGCCGGGTCTGGTCGCGACCAACGCCCATGTGACCCGGGGCACCCAGGGCCATTCCGTGCAGCAGGGGCTGACCTCCTGGCCGGTGGTCCGGGTGCGCCAGGACCTGCCCCACGACCTCTGCCTCCTCTACGTTCCGGGCCTGTCAGTGCCGGCGGCCCGGGTGGCGCCCGAGCCCACGCAACCCGGCCAGCCAGTGATGGCCGTGGGCTATCCCGGCGGAAGACTTGCAGTCGCCCATGGGTACCTGCGCGGCATCTGGCACCACGGCGACGGCCGTCTGCTGCAGAGCGATGCCCTCACCTTGCCGGGGAACAGCGGCGGGGGCCTCTTCGATGCCGAGGGCCGCCTGCTGGGCCTCACGACCCTCACCTTCACGCCGAGCCCCCGCCTGAACTTCTCCGTGCCCGTGGCCTGGATCCAGGCCCTGGCCGCCGAGCCTGAAGGGCTGGCGGAAGCCCGTCCCGCGGGAAGCCTGGCCAACCGGGGCTCCGAGCTGCTCGAGCGGTTGTCGCAGGATCCCCGCAACTGGCCTGCCTGGGAGAGCGCGGCGCGCCAGTGGGTGCGGGATCTGCCCGAGGACGGCAACGCCTGGCTGGCCCTGGGCCTGGCCCGCGACCGGGCCGCCCGCACCGCCGCCGAAACGGGGCAGGGGCAGAATCCGGCGATCTCGGGCGCGGCGCTGGAAGAGGGCATCGCGGCCTACCGCCGGGCCCTCTCGTTCCGCCAGGACGCGAAAACATGGAACAACCTGGGCGTGGCCCTGGATCTTCAGAACCAGTTCGAGGCGGCTGAACAAGCTTTCCAGGAGGCGCTGCGGCTGGAGCCGGACTACACCCTCGCCTGGATGAACCTGGGCAGCGCCCGCATGAACGCCCGCCGCTTCGCCGAGGCCGAGGTGGCCCTCCAGCGGGGCCTCTCGTTGCAGGCTGACGACGGCGACGCCTGGATGCGCCTGGCCCACTGCCAGCGCCTGGCGGGCCATGGGGCGGCCGCGGTGGAGACCTTCCGGGTGGCGCTTCGGTACCGTCCCCTGAACGCGGATCTCTGGCTGGACCTGGGCCTGCTGCTGGCCGGCCTGGCGCGCCGTGAGGAGGCCCGGCAGGTGCAGGTCCGACTCGAGGAGATGAATCCTGAGGGCGCGGCGCGCCTGCAGGCCGCCATCAGCCGGATCAGATCAGGCCGATCTCCCGCAGCCGCTGGAGCAGGAAAGCGTTCGCGGTGATGGGCTCGAAGCGCTTGGCCTCGCCGGGATCGAGCAGCCCCACCGGGCAGTCGAGCAGGACCTCGGGCCGGGGGTGGCAGAAGAAGGGCATGGAGTAGCGCACGGCGTCCGGATCATCCGGGTTCACCACACGGTGGGTGGTGCTGGGGATCTTCAGGTTCACATGCCGGCTGAGCATGTCGCCGGCGTCGGCGACGATCTCCCCGGCCAGTCCGTCCACCGCGTGCCAGGCGCCATCGCGGTCCAGCAGCTGAAGGCCCGAATCCGTGGCGGCCGGCAGCAGGGTGATGAGGTTGATGTCCTCGTGGGCGGAGCTGCGCACGCCGCCCTGGATATACCGCTCCCGCAGGGCGGGGTAGTGGATGATGCGCAGGATGGAGTTGCCGTCGCGGATCATGTCCGCGAGGCTGCGCTCCGGCAGGCCCAGGTAGAGGGCCAGGGCTTCCAGCAGGGTGCCCGCGCAGTCCTCCAGGGCCCGGTAGAGGGCCAAGGTGTGGGCCTTGAAGCCCGGCACCTCGGCGTCGGGCCAGAGGTTGTCGCCGTAGGTGGCCTTGAGGGGGTGGTTCGCCGGCAGTTCCTGGCCCACATGCCAGAACTCCTTGAGGTCGCCCACGGGGTTGTCCTTGGCGTGCTCGCTGCCGAAGGGCGTGAAGCCTCGGGCCCCGCCGGTGCCGGGCACCTGGTAGCGGCGCTTGATGTCTTCAGGCAGGGCGAAGAATTCCCGGGCGGCCCGGTAGGCCCCGTCCACATCGACGGGCCGGACCTGGTGGCCGTCCACCTTCACGAACCCGGTGTGCCTGAAGCTGTCGCCCAGCACCCGGATGAACTCGGCGCGATCCCGGGGGCTGCCCTCGCGGAACTGGGAGAGGTGGACGGTTTCGACCTGGAAGGCGGGGCTGGCCATGGGCACCTCGGAGGGACCGGCCATGATAGCTGACGCGACAGGAATCGGCGGACCGCCCTGCCGCGCCGGGCCTAAAAAAAACGGCGACGGCCGGAGGCCGCCGCCGTCTGCCGACCCCTTCCAAGGGCGCGCAGGGGGATGGGTTCTAGACTTCGACCGTGGCCTTCATGCCGAGACGCTCGCGGATGAGGCCCTCGACCTCGTCGGCCAGCTCGGGGTTGTCGGTGAAGAGCTTCTTCACGTTCTCGGCGCCCTGGCCCAGGCGGCTGTCCTTGTAGCTGTACCAGGAGCCGCTCTTCTGGATGATCTCCAGCTGGGTGCCCAGCTCCACCAGCTCGCTGGTGCGGCTGATGCCCTCGCCTCGAAGGTGGCCACTTTCAGCGGGGGCGCAACCTTGTTCTTGACCACCTTCACCTTGGTCTTCTTGCCGATGACGGAGGAATCCTCGTCCTTGGCGGCCACGAGGGGATCGCCGGTGTTGCCCTTGATGCTCTGGATGCTGCGGACATCCAGGCGCACGGAGGCGTAGAACTTCAGCGCGTTGCCGCCCGTGGTGGTCTCGGGGTTGCCGAACATCACGCCGATCTTCATGCGGATCTGGTTGATGAAGACCACGCAGGTGTGGGTCTTGCTGATGGTGCCGGTCATCTTGCGGAGGGCCTGGCTCATGAGGCGGGCCTGCAGGCCCACGTGGCTGTCGCCCATCTCGCCGTCGATTTCGGCCTTGGGCACCAGGGCGGCCACGGAGTCCACCACGATGATGTCCAGGGCGCCGCTGCGCACCAGCTGGTCGCAGATCTCCAGGGCCTGCTCGCCGCTGTCGGGCTGGCTGATGAAGAGGTTGGCCACGTCCACGCCCAGCTTCTGGGCGTATTCGGGATCCAGGGCGTGCTCGGCGTCGATGTAGGCGGCGAGGCCGCCCTTCTTCTGGGCCTGGGCCACCATGTGGAGGGCCAGGGTGGTCTTGCCGCTGGCTTCCGGTCCGTAGACCTCGACCACGCGGCCCTTGGGCACGCCGCCCACGCCCAGGGCGGAATCCAGGGAGATGGAGCCGGTGCTGATGACCTCGATGCCCTCGGCCCCGCTCATCCGGTCGCCCAGCTTCATGATCGAGCCCTTGCCGAAGGCCCGCTCGATGTCGGCCACGGTGCGGGTGAGGGCTTTGAGGCGATCGTCTTGCTCGGCCGCGGCCATGGGTCCTCCAGAGGGATGCTTCCCAGGATGAGGCAAAAAGCGAAAAAAACAAGAAATCTTTTTTCAGGGTTCTCCCCAGGCCCGCCGAAGAGGGGAGGGCATGCCGACTGATCCCCACCCCCCCCTCCACGCCCCCCAGGGCGCCTCCCTCGAGGCCCAGCTCGCCGCGACCCGGGCCGAGGCCGACCGCTACCGGGCCATGGTCGAAGACTTGAAAGAAGTCATCTTCCAGGTCGACCGGCAGGGTCACTGGGCCTTCCTGAACCGGGCCTGGGAGGAGCTCACGGGCTACCCTGTGGGGGAATGCCTGGGCCAGCCCTTCCTGAGCTTCCTGCACCCGGCGGACAACCCCCGCTTCCTGAACATGCTCACCTACGCGGTGGACACGGGCCAGACCGTGTTCGACGGCGAGTTCCGCATCCCGACCCGGGCCGGGGACGTGAAGTGGGTGGAGGCCCACCAGCGGATTGCCTACGACGCCTCCGGCGTGGTCCTCGGCGTCTCGGGCACCTGGAGCGAGATTACCGAGCGCAAGCACACCGAGATCGTGCTCCGCATGGCCACGAGCCGCCTCCGGGCCCTCATCGAGAACATGCAGGCCGGCATCCTGGTGGAGACCGAAGGCCGGAAGATCGCGCTGCTCAACGAGACCTTCTGCCAGATGTTCCAGGTGCCCGTGCCGGCCCACATGCTGGTGGAGAGCGACACCCGCGACCTGCTGGAAGAGTGCCTGCGCCTGCTGGTGGACCGGGACGGGTTCCTGGCCCGCACCGATGCCGTGGCCGGGAGCCGGATCCCCGTTCAGGGCGAGGAACTCGCCCTGGTGGACGGCCGCATCCTGTCGCGGGACTTCGTCCCCATCCTGGTGGGCGAGGAATACCTGGGCCACCTCTGGCAGTACCACGACATCACGGAGCGCCGCCGCGCCGAGCTGAAGCTGGAGGAGGCGGCCCGGGAGCTCGAGGGGAAGAACTGGGAGCTGGCCGAGGCCCGCGACCGCGCCCTGGAGATGTCCGGCCTCAAGAGCGAGTTCCTGGCCAACATGAGCCACGAGATCCGCACGCCCATGAACGGCATCATCGGCATGACCGGCCTGCTGCTCGACACGCCCCTCGGGGCCGAGCAACGGCAGTACGCCGAGACGGTGCGCTCCTGCGGCGAGGCGCTGCTGACCCTCATCAACGACATCCTCGACTTCTCGAAGATCGAGGCGGGCAAGCTCGCCTTCGAGACCCTCGACTTCGACCTGCTTTCCGTCGTGGAGGACGTCCAGGCGGTGCTCGGCGTGAAGGCCGAGGCCAAGGGCGTGGAGCTGGGCCTCTTCGTGGATCCGGCCACCCCGCTGACGGTGGCGGGCGATCCGACCCGCCTGCGGCAGATCCTCACGAACCTCATGGACAACGCCCTGAAGTTCACCCACGACGGCGCCGTGACCGTCCATCTTCGGCCCGAGTCGGAGGAGGACGGCCGCGTGCTTCTGCGGGTCGAGGTGCGGGATTCGGGAATCGGCATGAAGCCCGAGGTGGTCGATCGGCTCTTCACCTCCTTCTTCCAGGGGGATTCCTCCACCACCCGCAAGTACGGCGGCACGGGCCTGGGCCTCACCATCTGCAAGCGGCTGGCGGAACTCATGGGCGGAGACATCGGGGTCAGCAGCACGCCCGGCGAAGGCAGCACCTTCTGGTTCACGACCCGGCTGGCGGTGCGGGGCTGCCAGGCCCCGGTGCGTACCGGGGAGGCGAGCATCCTGCTGGCGGGCCTGCCGCCCGCGACCACCCGGCTGGTGGCGGCCCAGGTGGAAGCCTGGGGTCTGCACCTGGACGTGGCTCCAGTCGGCGCGGATCCCGCCGAATGGCTGCGCAGCGCCCGCCGCCCCGGGGCGATGATCCTGACTGGACCCGGCACCCTCGAGGGTGTGCTCGACGCCGCCGGGGACTGCGCGGTGGTTCACGTGAGCCCCCTGTACCGGCCGGAACTCCGGGAAGCCGCCGCCCGCCTGGGCGTCCGGGCCTTCCTCACGCTGCCCGTACGGCCCAGCCAGCTCCGCAGCCTGCTGGAGCCCGAGGGCCTGGCCATCGTCGGAGCCACCACGGCCGTTGCGCCCCAGGTGATCGGCGAATCCACCAAGGTGCGGGTGCTGCTCGCGGAGGACAACCTCGTGAACCAGAAGGTGGCGATGGTGATGCTGAAACGGCTGGGCATCGACGTCGACGTGGTGGCGACGGGCATCGAGGCCCTGGATGCCCTGGTGGGCGTGGCCTACGACCTGGTGCTGATGGACTGCCAGATGCCCGAGATGGATGGCTTCGAGGCCACGCGCCGCATCCGGGAGCGGGAGCGCGGCAGCCGCCGCCTGCCGGTGGTGGCGATGACGGCCAATGCCATGGTGGGCGATCGCGAACGGTGTCTCGCCGCGGGCATGGACGACCACATCCCCAAGCCCGTGCGGATGGACGTGCTGCACCGGGCGCTGGCGCGGTGGCTGCCCGCTGGGGCCGTGCCAACGCTGGGAGGAGCCTGACATGGCGCGATCGGCCGCCCTGCTCGAAGATGCCACCGCCATCCGCATGGCGCTCCAGCGCCTCTGCCTGGCGGGAGAGCGCCTGGACGTGGCCTACAAGGCGCAGCGCGCCTCGTACCCGATTCTGACCGAAGACGGCGAGCGCCTCGCCTTCCGCATGCCCTTCGACGACATCGATGCCTGGGGGCTGACGCCCGGGGAGAACCTGGCGGTCAAGCTGAAGGACCGCGGGCTGGAGTACGAATGCGTGGTGGCCCACGCCGGCCAGGATGTGATGGATGGCGCCGAGGTTTGTCTGGCCACGGTCCCCCGGGTGCTGCGCCGCTCCGACATGCACCGCCTGGCCGACTTCATCCCCGACCAGCTCCAGGTGAAGGCCCACGCCGCCACCTTCACCAACACCCGGAACGCCCTGATCGACGGCACCGTGCAGAGCTTCGGCGAAGAAGGCCTGGAACTCGTGCTGCGCAACTCCAGGCAGGATGTCCGGGAGCTCCTGCGCATGGGCGAGGAATCCCTGCTCGACGTGCCCCTGGACAACAACCTGCGCCTGCGGGCGCCGACCACCGTGGCCTACTTCGGCCACAACCTGGTGGGCCTGCGGTTCACGAAGCAGGCAGATCCGGGAATGCTGGGGCAGTACCGCACCTGGATCCAGGATCAGCAGCTCCTCCAGGCCCAGCAGGACAAGGACGACTTCTCCCCCCGGGGCTTCCAGGAGGCCACGGCACGCATCAACCGCGCCGCGGCGCTGCCCACGGTGAAGATCATCCTGGACCGCGATCCCATGATCCTGCTGCTCACCGAGAAGGAGGAATTCGCCCGGCGGCTGAGTGAGGCCCTCAGCCGCAAGTTCGGGCTGGCCATGCTCGACCACATCAAGGGTCCGGTGAAGACTCAGATCAAGGACCTTTGTGGAACGGACGGCGGCTGGGGCCGGGTGCGCATGGTGATCATCCACAACCAGCTGCGGCTGGCGAGCCCCCTCGAGCTCTGCCGCCAGATCGTGGGGCAGGAGGCCTGTCCCCTGCCGGTGATCCTCGCGGGCACCGAGGAGGACGAGGCCAAGAAGCGGCACCATTCGGTCACCGCCGGGGCCGTGGACTACGTGGCGGTGGAGCCCTTCCGGATCCTGGCCATCCTGCGCCGGCTCGATGAGACCCTGCAGCTCTTCGAAGGCGCCTGAGGCCGGTCAACCCAGTCGCACGTCCCGCCCCCGCCAGTGGTTGACGCCCCGCAGGCGGTCCCACAGGGCCCAGACGGTGCCCGCGGCGAAGACCAGGGTGACGAGGGGCCACAAGGACCACAGCAGGTCCATGGGCCGTCCGGTCAGGCGCTGCTGCACATCGCCGGCCAGCGCGGGCACCAGCAGCCAGAGCAGCAGCGCCAGGAGCGGCTGCCCCGCGAAGGGCAGCCACAGCGGCGCCAGGCCCACCATGAGGACGCAGGGCAGGGCGGGTGGCAGGAGCCACCAGGCCGGGAGGGCGGCCGCGTTCTTCCGCATGGCGCGCACCAGCTCACCCAGGCCGTGGTACATCCGCAGGTGCAGGTCGGGGCCGCCCTGGGCCACGCGGTTCACGAATCCGGCGGCCTTCACCCGGCGCGCCAGCATCATGTCGTCGATGGCCTCCAGCGGCGCCGCGCCGTGGCCGCCCACCGCGTCGTAGGCCCGGCGGCGCACGAGGGTGAAGGCGCCCACGCCGCAGAAAGCCACGTGGCGCGGGTTCGGCACCTGGTGGGGCGGCACCAGGACGAGGAAGGCCGAGGCGGCGAGGGGCAGGACCACCCGCTCGCCGGGGCTCGCGACATCCACCGCCGGGATGAGGGCGAGGATGTCGGTGGGCTGGGACAGGGCGAAGGCCATCGCCCGGCGCAGCAGGTCCGGCGAGGCCTGCACGTCGCCATCCGCGAAGAGCAGCCAGTCCGCCTGGGCTTCCGGCTGTCGTGAGGCCAGGTCCAGTGCGTGGTTCTTGCCGAGCCATCCCGGCGGCAGGTGGTCGTTGCGCAGCACCCGAAGGCGGCCGCCGTGCCTCGCCTCCCGCGCCCGGAGCAGCTCCGTGCTGCCGTCCGTGGAGCCGTCGTCCACCACGAGGATCCGCAGGTGGGGGTAGTCCTGGGCCAGCCAGGAGTCCAGCGCCGCCGGCAGTTCCTCGGCCTCGTCGCGCACGGGGATGCAGAGGCAGACGGAGGCGTCCGGCCAGATCGACGGATCCGTCTCCAGGGCGGGCAGCCGGGCCCAGTGCCGGCGCAGGAGAATCAGCCCCGCGAGCAGCAGCGCGGCGGCGATCCAGGCGGCGAGGTCGATCCAAGGCATGGGTTCAGCCTAGCCCGAAGGGTCGATCTGGTGGGGTGGGGTACTCTGGACATGCACGCCACCGGGGGCTCCCATGGATGAGCGCGTCGCAGAAGCTCCGATCCTGCGCCTCCGCCGACCGGAGGATGCGGCGGAGATCCGCGATCTGATGGTGAGGGTCTACCCGCCGCCCCACGGCCCGGAGGCCATCTGGTCCACCGAGAACCTCCTGCGCCACCTGAGCCACTTTCCCGAAGGCCAGCTGGTGGTGGAGGCCGGCAGGACCCTGGTGGGCACGGCCACGACGCACCGGGTTCCTCTCGAGGCGGCGCTGGCGCCGCACACTTGGTCGGAGATCACCGGCCGGGGCTCCCTATCCACCCACGATCCCGAGGGCGATGCGCTCTACGGCGTGAACATCGCGGTGGACCGGGACTGGCAGGGGCGCGGCGTGGGGCGCCTCATGTACCAGGCGCGCATCGACCTGGCCCGGCGCCTGGGCTGCCGGGCCTTCGTGGCCGGGGCGCGGATCCCCGGCTACCACCGCGTGGCGGAGGCCATGAGCCCCGAGACCTACGTGGAGGCGGTGGCCACGGGCCGGATCTTCGACCCCACCCTGTCCAAGCAGCTCCGCATCGGCTTCCAGGTCCGCGGGGTCCTTCGGGACTACGCGCCGGATGTGGAGACCATGGGCCACGCGGCCCTCATCGTCCTGACGCTTTGACGGCGCCATTCCCAAGGAGTCGACATGCGCTTCACGGCCCCCACGCCCTTCCTGTCACGTCCCGTGCGGGTTTGCGGCATCCAGTACGCCCTGCGGCCGGTGAAGGACTTCTCCGCCTTCGCCGAGCAGGTGGAGAACTACGTGGACGTGGGTGACGACTACGACTCCGACGTCATCGTGTTCCCCGAGCTGCTGGCCGTGCAGCTCCTGAGCTGCGTGACGCGGGATTTCGCCCCCGCGGAGGCCATGCGGTGCCTGGCGGAGACCTTCACCGAGGGGTTCGAGGACCTCTTCCTCCGGCTGTCGACCAAGTACGACCGCATCATCGTGGCGGGAACGCACCCCCGCTTCGTGGACGGGAAGCTGCAGAACGTGGCCTCGGTCTTTGTTCCGGGCCACGGGCCGGTGCACCAGCCCAAGCTGCACCTCACGCCCACGGAGCGAAAAGTCTGGAACTTCGAGCCCGGCCACGAGATCCACATCATCGAGACTGATTTCGGCCGCATGAGCGTCTCCATCTGCTACGACGTGCAGTTCCCGGAAGTGGCGCGCATCCAGGCCGAACAGGGCGTCCAGCTGCTGGTGGTGCCCTACCTCACGGACGACCGGCGCGGCTACAGCCGCGTCACGACCTGCGCCCGGGCGCGGGCCGTGGAGAACCAGATCTACGTGGTCACCGCGGGCATGGTGGGCAGCCTGCCTCTCATCACCGACCTCACGGCCCAGTACGCTCAGAGCGGTGTCTACACGCCCTCGGACTTCCCCTTCCCCATGGATGGCATCGCCACCGAAGCCGCGCCCAATTCCGAGATGGTGCTGGTGGGCGACATCGACCTGGCTGTCCTGGACCAGACCCGGGCCAAGGGTTCGGTGCTCAACCACCAGGATGCCGCCGAGGACGGCCTGCACGTGAGCTTCGACGGCCGGATTCGGGTGCACCACCTCCCCTGGCTGAAGCAGACGGATGGCCCCGCGACCGAAGGCTGACGGTGGGTTATTCCTCCGATCCCGAGGCCTGATAGGCGGTGACCGTGGCGATCAGGGTGGGAACCACGAGGGCCGCCTGGCCCGTCGTCTCGGCCAGGAAGACCACCGGGGTGAGGAGGCTCCGGTGGGTGGCCCCTGCGAAGGCGCTGGCGCCCACCAGGACGAAGAGCCCCGGCTGGCCGAGGCCCGCCCACGCCTCGAAGGCCGCGCCCATGGCCGAGCCCATGGCGACGGCAGGCAGCCAGGTGCCGCCCACGCCACCGCCCGCGAAGGTGAGGGCCGTGGCCGCCAGCTTCAAGGCCAGGAAGACCAGGGCGTGGGTTGGCGCGGTGCCCCCGCACAGCAGGTGGGAAACCAGTTCGATGCCGCCGCCCTGGGTCACGGGAAGCCCCGGCCAGAGCCAGGCTGCCGGCAGGGCGAGGATCAGGAGGCCCAGTCCCGCGAGGCCGCCCCGGAGCGGCAGGGGCAGCCGCCCGAGATGGTGCTCGCCGAAGCGGAGAAGGCGCCGGTAGAAGCGCGCCGCGATGGCGCAGGCGAGGCCGAGGGGAAGGGCCCAGAAGATCTCCCGGGCCTGCAGGTGATAGGTGCCGGTGTTCCCCAGGAGAGGGGCCGTGCCCCGGATGGAGATGAAGACCAGGAAGCCCGACGCCGAGGCGGCCAGGGCGGGCACGGCCCGGCCCGCGACCAGGTTTCCCTCCTGCTCTGCCGCCAGCAGCGCGCCTGAGAGTGGGGCCCGGAACACGGCCGCCAGGGCGGCGGCGGACCCCGCCATCACCACCGCTCCGGGCTGGGCGAGCAGGCGCCGCGCCCAGTGGAAGCGGTGCGCGAGGCGCCGGATGAGGCGGTGGAACTGGGCCCCCACCGCCGCGCCGAGCCACCGGGCCGGGCCCTCCACCCCGGCACTGCCGCCGAATCCGATGGTGATCGCGCAGGCCGTAGCCTTGCCGAGGCTCGGCCACAGCCGGAAGGTGGCGAGGGGATGGAGCCGGGCCTGGGCGAGGTCCCGCGAGAGGGACACCGATCCCAGTCCTGTGTACCGAAGCCAGAGGGCGGTGAGCAGGAGGCCGGCGAGCGGCATGATGATCAGTCCGGCTGACCGGAAGCTCTGGGTCTGGAGAAGGCTTTCCAGATGCTCCAGGCCCGTCAGGGCGAAGGCGGCCACCAGGCCGATGCCCGCGCCCATGGGAAGCACAGCCAGCGCCATGCGCCGGGTCTGCGCGAGAATCCGAAGGCTGCGCCGGCGGGATGGCAGGGCCAGGGGTGGAAACCCGGTCAGGGGGGAATCGGAACGGTCCGGATCCGAGTCGGGGTCTTGAACCATGCCGCAGTGTGCGCCGCTCGCCTCCACGGTGTCCAGACCGGAAAGCCCCCTGCGGGAACCGCCGCCAGATCTGCGTGGAGAATGGTTGAATGGAGGACCGCCCGGCGCGCTTCTCCGAGCTTCCCATGCCCCTGGCATTCCTGGTCCACGATCCCCTCGCGGGCACCCTCATGCTCCTGGCGCTCCTGTGGCTGGCGGCGAAGGTGGGCGGGGAGCTGGCCCTCCGCTTGAAGCTTCCGGCCGTCACCGGCGAGCTGGCCGTGGGCCTGGCCCTCACCGCGCTGCACCGCGCCTGGGGCGGGTTCCCGGACGTGGCGGCCTCGCCCGCCGCCGAGCTGCTGGGGGGCCTCGGCGTGGTGGTGCTCATGTTCGCCGTGGGCCTCGAATCCACTGTCTCCCAGATGCTGCAGGTCGGCGCGGCCTCGCTGCGGGTGGCGGTCATCGGCGTGGTGCTGCCCATGGCGGCTGGCCTCGGTGGGGCCTGGCTGCTGCTGCCGGTGGGCACGCCCTTCGTGCTGGATCTCTTCATCGGGGCCTGCCTCTGCGCCACCAGCATCGGCATCTCCGCCCAGGTGCTCCGCGAGAAGGGTGCTTCGGACACGGTGGAGGGCCGCGTCATCGTGGGGGCCGCGGTGGTCGACGATGTGCTGGGCCTGCTGGTGCTGGTGGCGGTCTCCGGTTTGGCGGCGGCGGGCGGCGGATCGTCCGTCGGTCCCGGTCTCCTGCGAACCCTCGGGCTCGCCCTCGGCTTCCTGGGCGCCGCCCTCACCCTGGGCCGCCTCGCCACGCCGCGCCTCTTCCATCTGGCCAGCCGGTTCCGCAGCGAGCAGGTGTTGCTGCCCCTGGGCCTCGGGTTCGCCTTCCTGCTCGCCTGGCTAGGCAGCCTGGCGGGCCTCGCCTCCATCGTGGGGGCCTACGCGGCGGGGCTCATCCTGGAACCGGCCCACGTCGAGGACCTGGAGCGCCGCGAGCGGCACACCCTCGACGAGCTCGTGCATCCCCTGGTGACCGTGCTCTCCCCCCTCTTCTTCGTG
>JAFJUR010000219.1 GCA_017859995.1 Holophagaceae bacterium
AAGCACGGGGTTCGCGGGGTCCCGCCGCTGGAGGAACCAGCGGTCGCCCCGCCGGATCAGGGCGAGGACGACCTCGGTCATTCCGGTTCCCCGGGGAGGCCTTCCGTGCCGGCCATCTGGGCCATGCGTTCGGCGTAGCGCCGGCGCAGGGTCTCGACCCACACCAGCTTCAGCCGGCCGTAGGAGGGCTTCAGCTCCGCCTCCACCCAGGCCCGCAGCTCGACCAGCGAGGCGCAGCGGTCCAGGCTGTGGCGGAGTGCGTCCCGCAGATCCTCGTCCACCTGCTGCAGCGCCGCCACCGGGGCATAGCTGATGCGATGCGCCGGGCTCACGCCCAGGGCGCCGATGCGGGCCCGGTGGAGCGCCGTGCCGTAGCCCTTGTGCTGCCCGAAGCCGTAGCCCGGGTGGCTTTCCTCCAGGGCGATCATCAGGGCGTCCCGGTGGGCCTTGGCCAGGATGCTGGCGGCGCCGATGGCGCAGCTGAGGGCGTCGCCATCCACCACCAGGCGCTCCACCAGGCCCGTCCGGGGGCCCCGGTTGCCGTCCACGAAAAGGATGCGCGGCCGCAGGGCCAGGTTCGACACGGACTGTCGCATGGCCATCAGCGTGGCCTCGAGGATGTTCTCACGGTCGATGGCCATGGGCTCCACCTCGGCGATGCCGTAGGCGGGCAGGATGGCCTTCAGCTCCGCCGCCAGGGCTTCGCGGCGCTCCGGGTTCAGCTGCTTGCTGTCCCGCACGCCGCGCAGGACGTGGCTCCACCGGTGCACCGTCTCCGCGTCGAGCACCGCGCAGGCCGCCACCACCGGCCCCGCCCAGGCCCCCCGCCCCGCCTCGTCCACGCCCCCCCAGGCCACGCCCGGCGGCACATTCCCGAGGTCCCAGTCGAGGGGGTTGATCATGGGAAGAAGGTAGCAGGAGCGGGGGGAATCGGTCTGGCGTCGTCGGACTCCGGCCTCCTGCCTCACCCCGCCCGCCTCAGCACTTCAACGATTCCCAGGCGATGAGCCAGGTGTCCTTCACGCCCTTGAAATGGCTCCTGTGCGGCCCGGGGCGGTAGATGGCCTGGATGGGGATGTGGGCCCAGCGCAGCTTCCAATCCGCCGCCTTCATCGCGATCTCCATCTCGATGGCGAAACCTGTGGATTTCAGCTGCAGGCGGTCGAGCACCTTCTTGCGGATCATGCGGAAGCCGCTCTGGCTGTCCTCCCAGGTCACGCCGGCGATGCGGCCCAGGGTCCAGGTGCCCAGGGCGTTGGTGCGCCAGCGCTTGGCCGGGATCTTGGCGCGGTCCTGGAACCGCGAGCCGATGAGGAAATCCGTCTCCGGGTGTGCCGCGAGGTGGTCCAGGAACTTCCGCAGGTCGGCGGGGTCGTGCTGGCCGTCCGCGTCGAGGAAGAGGTAGAAGTCGAAGGCATCGCCGCGGAGGTGCGCCATGCCTGCCCGCATGGCCTGGCCCTTGCCACCGCCCCGCCCCGGCTCCAGGCGCACCACTTCGGCCCCGGCGGCAGCGGCCACGGCGCCGGTGCCGTCGGAGGAGCCGTCATCCACCACCACCACCCGATGGAGGTGGAAGGCCTTCAGCCCCTCCAGCACGGGACCGATGTGATCCGCTTCATCATGGGCGGCGAGGATCGCTGCGACCTTCACCGCGACCCGCCGCGCGACACGCCCCGTTTCACGGGCGCGGCGGGCCAGGGTTGGCCGTAGGCGGCCGAGAAGGCGGCCTTCTGGGCCGCGCCCGCCTTGGGATCGGGCACCAGGCGATGGGTGCGCTCGGGGCTCTCCGCCACAGGCAGGATCACCTCGAGGATGCGTCCGCGATCCGCCGCCAGCACGCGGACGGTGCCGCCGGGGCCGGCCTGGGCGACCTGGCGCTGCACCTCGGCGGCGCTCTGGGTTCGCCAGCCGTCCACGGCCAGGATCTCCATGCCGAAGCTGAGGCCGGCTTTGGCGGCAGGGCTGTCGGGGATCACGTTCTGGACGGTGGGCCCGTTGGCGGCCAGCACCAGGCCGGTCCAGGCCCGGGCGCGGCGCAGGGCGGCGGGATCCTTCGCCTCCTCCGCCGGGAGGGATTCCCAGGGCGCCTTCGCCTCCATCACCAGCCCGAAGGCCCGGTGGAGCGCCGCAGCGTCCAGCTCGCCGCGCCCGGCGATGTAGGCGTTCCAGAAGGGCACGGGGCCCTGGCCGGAAAGGTCCTGGAAGGCCCGGCGCACGTCGGCGTCCGTCAGGCCGCGGTCGCCGGTGCGCTCCCACAGCAGCGCGAAGAGCTCGGCGAGGCCGGCCCTGCCCCGGCTGCCTTCCCGCAGGGCCGCGTCCATGAGCCAGGCCACCATTTCGCCTTTGTCGTAGTAGCTGACGGAGCTGTTGGGGCTGAACTCGTGCTGCTTGTAGAGGCGGATCCACGCGTCCCAGCTGGATTCCTCGAGGCTCTGCTCAAGCCGGCCGGGGCGCTGCACCTGCTCGCTCCAGCAGCGGGCCAGTTCCTTGGCCGCGTGGCTCCAGGGCACCACGCCGGCCCGGAGCACGATCACGTGCTCCATGTATGAGGTGAGCCCTTCGTGGAACCACAGCATCTTCGTGGGGTTCTCGCGGCTGTAGTCGAAGGGGCCCAGCACCGGGTCGTGCAGCCGCTTCACGTTCCAGGCGTGGAAGAACTCGTGCGCCACGAGCTGGAACAAGGCGTAATAGCCCTCGGGCTTCTCGAACGCATGGCAGTCGGAGATGAGGCTCGTGCAGTCCTTGTGCTCCAAGCCGCCCCGCAGCTTGGGCGCGAAGGTGAACAGGAACACGTAGCGCTGGAACGGGAACCCGCCGAAGATGGCTCCGGCCGCTTCCACGATCTTCTGCGTGGCCTCGATGATGCGCCCTTCGTCGCCGTTGTGCTCGCCGGTGAAGGCCAGCTCGAAGGCGGTGCCGCCGGTCTTGAAGCGCCGGGTCCGGAAGGCGCCCAGCTCGAAGGGGGAATCCACCAGAGTGTCGAAGTCCGCGGCGCGGTAGCTCCCGGCCTTCAGGGGCAGGGCCGAGGCCACCTTCCAGGCGGCGGGGAAGCCCTCGAACCGCACCTCCACCGGCCGGTCCAGCTGGCCCTCGAGGTAGAGGAAGGTGGCAGCGGGGATGATCTGGGCGTGGGTGGCGTCCACGTGGTTGGTGCGCACGGTCAGGTCGTTGCCGTAGACCCGGTAGCGGAGCGTGAGGTCCCGGGTGGAGGCCGGCAGTCGCCAGCGCTGCTTGTCCACCTTCTCGACGGGCCGTTCCTTCCGGCCTTCCACGAGCCGCACGCGGTCCACGAAGCGGGCGTAGTCCCGCACCAAGTACGAGCCCGGCGTCCAGGCGGGCATCGCCGCCACGGCGCCCCCGGCCAGGGCCTCCGCAGGCAGGGTGAGCTCCACCTCGAACAGGTGCTGGGCGAGGTCCAGGGGGCGGAGGGTGGCCTGGATGGCGGCGGGCGCCACGGCGCGGCTCACCCCCTGACTCCGTGGAGCCAGCGGCGGGTCACCCACGCCACTTCCGCATCGGTGATCTGGTATTCGGGATCGCGCAGCTTCTCCTCGATGAGCGAGCCCACGAGCGAGGTAAATAGCAGCACCTCCTTGCGGGCCGCCTCGAGGCTGGTGCCGAAGACATGGTTCATGAAGAGGCCCAAGGGACTCAGGCCCCGCTCCACCAGCGGCAAGGGGCGCTTCGAGGAAAGGCTGGACCATGCCCTGGATGCGCACCGCCATGCTGGCCAGCGACACCAGGCAGAGCTGGCGGAACAGGCCTTCCTTGCTGCCGAAGTGGTAGTAGAGGGTCGGCTTCGAGACGCCGGCCTCCTCGGCCACCTCCTTCACCTGCACGCCGTCGTAGCCCTTGGCCGCGAAGTGGGAGAGGGCCGACAGCAGGAGCCGGGCCTTGAGGTCGCCCTCGCCGCTGAGGCGTTCCAGGGCCGCGCGAAAGCTTCCATGGGTCCCCACGCCCAGCGCCTCGGGCCCGAAAACGGGCACCATTTCTTTGAGACCATGGTCTGGAACGGTGGACATAGGCTGCCTCGGAGGACCCTCCAGGATGCCACGAATGCCCTTACTGGGGGTCAAGCGACCTAGTGGACCGCAGACCGCCAGGGCAGGTTCCGGATCACCTCCGCCTCGCGGTCCAACCACCAATCCAGCCTCGCTGAAACCGCGTCGCCGAAGCGATCCTCCGCCAGGCTCCGGTAGCCCAGCGCGTGCCCGGCCTCGCAGCGCTCCAGCTCCAGCAGGAAGGCCAACCACGGCGCCGACCCCAGGGCCGGGTGGTCCGCGCCCGCCCGCTCGAGGAGCCAGAGCCGCTCGCAGCTGCGGGCCTCGATGAGCGCGCTGATGAGCAGGCGGTCGAGCAGCCCCTTCGAGGCCAGCTTGTGGAGGGCCTGGGCATAGGCGTTCCCCGCATCGGCGCGCAGGGTCCATCCGAAGGTCTGGAGGGCCTCAAGCACCCGGCGGTGGTGGTTCAGCTCCTCCTCGGCCAGGCGGGCCAGCAGCACCGCGGACCGGGGCGTGTCCGCGAAGGACGGGATGAAGTTCAGGGCCTGGAGGGCGGCCTTCTTCTCGCAGTGGGCGTGGTCCGAAAGCAGGGCCTCCGGGTCGGCGATGGCCGCCTCGGCCCAGGCGGCGGGCGTCTCGAGGCGCAGGGGCAGCGGAGGATGGAAAGCGGTCATGGACGGGCTCCCGTGAGGCCGTTGAGGGCGAAGGCCGCGCCGATGACCGCGCCGCCGAGGGCCAGCCGCGGCCAGTCCACCGCCTCCCGGAACACCAGGCCCGAGGCGAGGATGGCCAGGGGGATCTTCAGGTTGTTGAAGATCGCCAGCGTGCCGATGTCCACCCGGCGCGCCCCGGCGTTGAAGAGGAAGAAGCCCAGGCCCGAGGCCACCACGCCGAGGTAGACCAGCGCCGCCGCCTGCCGCGCGCTCATCGCCCCCAGCTGGTCGACGTGGAGGGTGGGCAGCGCCATGGCCACCGCCACGCCGGCGGCCCCGAGGTACAGCAGGCCCATGAGCTCCCGGTCGCGCTTCCCGGTGGCGGGCGCGGCGCGGCGGTAGAGCACCTGGCCCAGGGCGAAACAGAGGTTCGC